>JBILYE010000286.1:0-3907 GCA_044377925.1 Caulobacter sp.
CCCTGCGCAATCCCGACTTCACCACCGCCCGCCGGATCGCCGACGTCATCAACGCCAAGTATCCGGGTACGGCCAACGCCGATAACCCCTCGATCGTCACCCTGCGTCCGCCGATGGGGGCCGGCATTGTGCCCTTTGTCACCGCCATCGAGAACATGACCGTCGAGCCGGACACCGGAGCCAAGGTGATCATCGACGAGGTGGCCGGCGTCATCGTCATGGGCGAGAACGTCCGGATCAGCACCGTCGCCATCGCCCAGGGCAACCTGACCATCACCGTGCAGGAAAGCCCGGCGGTCAGCCAGCCGGCGCCTTTCAGCCGCGGCCAGACCGCGGTCGTGCCCCAGTCCGCCGTCGGCGTCGACGAGGAGAAGGGCCGCCAGCTTATCACCCTGAAGAGCGGGGCCTCGCTGTCCAGCCTGGTGGCCGGGCTCAACGCCCTCGGCGTCACGCCGCGCGACATGATCTCCATCCTGCAGGCCATCAAGGCCGCCGGCGCCCTGCAAGCCGACATCGAGGTGATGTGATGAGCGGAGCCATAACCGCCCCCGTCGACGTTCTGATGGGCCAGAAGCCGTCCACCGACTTCGCCCGCGCCAACATCAAGAAGGCGGCCCAGGACTACGAGGCCAGCTTCCTGTCGGTGATGCTGGCCCAGATGTTCAAGGGCGTCGAGACCGAGGCCCCGTTCGGCGGCGGCCAGGGCGAGGAAATGTTCAAGTCGTTCTTCACCGACGCGGTGGCCAAACAGGTCGCCAAGTCGGGCGGCATCGGCCTGTCGGCCACGGTCGAACGCGAAATGCTGAAGATGCAGGGTCTGGAAGAAGTAGAGGTCCCCTATGGCGCTTGACGCCCGTGACGCCGCCGACCGGGTCGGCCAACTCATCATTCTTACCGAGCGCCTGACCGGCCTGATCGCCGACCAGGCCCTGGCCTTCGAGCAGCGCCGGCCGCAGGACGCCGCCGCCCAGCTGGAAGAGACCTCGCGGCTGGCCAACCTCTATCGCCACGAGTCGACCCGGGTGCGCAGCCAGCCTGCCCTGATCGCCGGAGCGCCGATGGACCAGCGCCTGGCGCTGATGCGGGCCACCGAGGGCTTCGACGCGGTTCTGGCCCGCCAGGGCCGGGCCCTTGAGGCGGCCCGCACGGTCACCGAGGGCCTGGTCAAGGCCATCGCCGACGAGGTTGTCAGCCAACGCAGCGCCGGACCAGGCTACGGTCCAGGCGCCACGGCGATCGGCGCCGATGCCCGGGCGATCACCCTGAACCGCTCCGCCTAGGCGCTCTGCGAAGCCGCATGATGGAGGGTCCGGGTCTGCGTGGCCTGGGCCTCGTCGCGGGCTGACGCGACGCCGGCGGCTATGGCCAGGGCGCAACAGGCCGCGGCGATCAGCCCTTTGGCGATGCTGGATTTAAGACCGGCCATCAATTCCCCCTTGGCGTACTCACGCGCCAACGACTGAAGTGAGTGCCCCGCCGAACCGTTCCGTCGGCTTGCGGAAATACTCGGACGCTATTCAGCCACCTCGGGCAGCGCCGAGGGCCATAGTCGGCTCTCGACCTCGCGCCACAGCCCGCCGATCTCGAGCGCGGCTGCGCTCTGCGGATGCGTTTCCTGCACCGAGCGGCCGTCGGCCACCGCTGATTGGTAGGCGATGCGGGCGCGCAGGCCGATGGGCATGATCGGGCGGCCCATGGCCGTCAGCTGGGTCACCGTATCACCGACACAGGCCATTTCGCGGCCGTTGCGGCGAGGCGGGGCCTGGTTGATGACGAAGGCGCCGGGCTTGCCGAAACGGCTGACCAGTTCGGCCGTCTCGCGCACGGCCCGGACGTCGAGGAAACTGGGACGCAGCACCATCAGGCAGTAGTCGGCGCAGCGCACCGCCTCGGCGAGATCCTCGCTGGCCGAGGGGCTGGTATCGATGACCATCAGGTCGCGGCCGGCGCGGAAGGCGGCCTGCTGGGTGGCGAAGAGGGCCGCGGTCTTGGTCGAGAACACCACCGGTCCGGCGATGGTCCGCTCGCGCCGCCACTCCTGGGCCGAGCCCTGGCGGTCGCAGTCGGCCAGCAGCACGCCCTTGCCCGAAAGCCAGGCGGCCATGGCAAGGTGCAGCGCGACCGTGGTCTTGCCCGTTCCGCCCTTGCGGGAAAGGATGGCCAGGGTCTTCACAGACGCAACCCGCCGGCGCGCGCGAGACGCACCGTTCCACGGCCGGACATGATGAATGTCTTCGACAAGGCCTACCCCTGGGGGCTCCCGTAACACGACTATCCGAGTATGCAACAGCGGCACAATGGAGGCCGGGTGTTTCAACCGCCCGGTTTGAGCGCCCCGACGGTGACCTGTCGCTCGATCCCGGTGGCTTCGAGGAAGGACTGGTCGTGGCTGACCAGCACAAGGGCCCCGTCATAGCCGGACAGGGCCTGCTCGACCGACCGCAGGGAGTCGAGGTCGAGATGATTGGTCGGCTCGTCGAGGATCAGCAGCTGTGGCGGCCGATCACCGGCCAGGACGCAGGCCAGGGCCGCGCGCAGGCGCTCGCCGCCGCTCAGGGAGCCGACGACCTGGTCGGCGGCGCTGTTGCGGAACAGGAAGCGGGCGAGAGCGGCCTGGGCGGTGTTGCGGTCGGCGGCGGGATTGAGACGGCGGAAGTTCTCCAGAATGGTCTGATCCTCGCGCAGAAGGTCGGTGCGCTGATCCAGCATCAGGGCCGGAACCGGGCGCCGGATCGTGCCTGACGTCGGCCTCAGCCGGCCGGCGATCAGGCGAAGCAGGGTCGTCTTGCCCCGGCCGTTTGGGCCGGTGATGGCGATACGCTCGGGGCCGGTGATGGTCAGGTCGAGGTGCTCGAACAGGGGCTCTGCCCCTGGCCAGGCGAAGGCGACGTCCTCAAGGGCGAGCACCAGCCGGCCGTCGGGCAGGCCGCTGGGCGGCAGGTCGAAGGCCAGGGCGCGGGTGCGCTCGACCCTGGCGCCGGCGGCATCGAGGGCTTCGCGGGCCGCGTCCTGCCTGCGATCGGCCAGGCGATCGACGCGTCCGGCGGTGGCCTCCGCCCGGCGCTTCTGGGCGCCCAGCAGAATCTTCGGCTCGCTGGCCCTGGCGGCGAATTTGCGGCCGCCGGCGTCGCGCTGGTCCTGACGCTCCCGGGCCGCCTGGGCCTCACGGCGGACCCGGGCGGCTTCGCGGGTGGCGACATCGAGGTCCCGCTCGGCGGCGGCCGCCTCCTCGGCCTTGCGGGCCGCGTAGAGGCTGTAGCCGCCGCCATAGACCCTGGCCCCCAGCAGCGAGAGTTCGACGATGCGGTCCATCGCCTCCAGCAGGGCGCGGTCGTGGCTGACCACCAGGGCGCCGCCCCGCCAGCGGCGCAGGATATCGGCGACCAGCGCCCGGGCCTCGAGGTCGAGGTTGTTGGTCGGCTCATCCAGCAGGATGACGTCGGGCTCGGCCAGCAGCACGGCGGCAAGCGCGGCGCGGGTCGCCTGGCCGCCGCTCAGGGCGCCGGCCGGCCGGTCCGGCTCGAGGCCGGCCAGGCCGACCTCCGCCAGCGCCTGATCGAGGCGGGCCGGCAGGGTCCAGTCGGCGTCGGCGAAATCGGCCTCACTGCCCTCCCCGGCCTCGATGCGGGCCAGCCGGGCCAGGGCTGACTCGACGCCAAGCAGGCCGGCGAGGCTGGCCTCAGGATCGGGCGCGGGCGACTGGCGCAGGACGGCCAGACGGCCCTCGACGGTGACGGCGCCGGCGCGCGGCGCGGTTTCGCCGGCGATGATGCGCAACAGTGTGGTCTTGCCCACGCCGTTGCGGCCGACGAGCCCGGTGCGCTCGGCGCCGATGGCCAGGGTCAGGTTGTCGAAGAGCGGCCGGCCGTCAGGGGTGGCGGCGGAAACGGAATCCAGGGTGATCAGG
>JBILYE010000076.1:0-14844 GCA_044377925.1 Caulobacter sp.
GTCAGCGCCGCCGGTGACCTCAACGGCGACGGATTCGACGACCTCTTCATCGGCGCGCCTGGCGGTGAAGAATACAATCCCCGGCCCGGGTCGGCCTTCGTCATCTTCGGCCGCGACGCCGCCGCTGGCGGCGCCTTCGCCCCTACCCTCTATACGGCGAGCATGGATGGCCTGGCCGGCTTCCGCCTGACCGGTGGCGAACCGGCCGGCAACTTCGGCTTCTCCGTCGCCGGGCTCGGCGACGTCAACGGCGACGGAGTCGATGACGCGATCGTCGGCGCCTACAGCTCCGCCTCCGGCGCGACGCCCTACGCCGGCGAGGCATATGTCCTGTTCGGGCGGGCAGGCGGCGGCTTCCCGACGGCGCTGAACGCCGACCTGCTGGACGGAACCGACGGCTTCAGGATCGTTGGCAATTCCCTGAACGGCATCCTCGGCTTCTCGGTCGCCGGCGGCGACATCAACAGCGACGGGCTCGGCGACATCATCGTGAGCGCGCCCGGCGCCGCGAACGGTCGCGGCGCCGGCTATGTGGTGTTCGGCCGCGACGCCTCGCTGCCCGGCGCCGCCTTCGCTGGCGTCCTCGATGTCGGCGCCCTGGACGGGACCAACGGCTTCATGGTCGAGGGATCCGCGCCCGCGCCCAACTCCTCCTCTGCCGGCAGTCGGCTGGGCTGGTCGGCGACCGCCGCCGACCTCAACGGCGACGGCTTCGACGACCTGATCTTCGGCTCCACCTACGACAGGCAGGCCGACGACCTCCAGACCGGCAGCATCGTGGTAGTATTCGGCAAGGCCGGCGGCTTCGACGCCAGTCTCTCGGCGTCTGCGCTGGACGGCTCCAATGGCTTCCACATCATCGGCTTCCATCAGAACGAGGCGCCCGGCTGGTCGATCGACCGGGCCGGCGACGTCAATGGCGACGGCCTGCAGGACCTGATCATCGGCACGCGATCTGCGCAAATCCCCGACCGCGAGGGCGCCGGGGTCAGCTATGTCGTGTTTGGCCGGGTCGGCGGCTTTGGCCCCATCCTGGACGTGGGAAACCTGGATGGCGTCAACGGCTTCAGGATCCTGGGCGCAGCCGCGGGCGACCTAACGGGCAAGTTTGTAGCCGCCGCCGGCGACATCAATGGCGATGGAGTCGATGACCTGCTGGTGCGCGGCGAGGACATCGGCGGCACCGACGACTTCAACCCCGTCGTCTATGTCATCTACGGCGTGCGCACCGTCCTGGCGGCCACCAATGGCGATGACGCCTTCACCGGCGGCGGCGGCGTCGACACCCTGTCGGGCCTGGGCGGCAAGGACACACTCTATGGCGTCGGCGGCGATGACATCATCGATGGCGGCGACGGCAACGACCAGCTGTTTGGCGGCGACGGGGCTGACGACCTGGTCGGCGGCCTGGGTGGCGATACCCTCTTTGGCGACGCCGGCGCCGACGACCTCAGCGGCGGCGACGGCGCCGACAAGCTCTATGGCGGCACGGGCGCGGACCTGCTGAACGGCGGAACCGGCAACGACCGCATGGACGGCCAGTCGGACATCGACACCCTCAACGGCGGGGCCGGCAACGACTACCTCGACGGCGGCCTGGGCGCCGACATCATGACCGGCGGCACGGAGAACGACGTCTACATCGTCGATGATGCGGGCGACCAGACCATCGAACTGGTCGGCGGCGGCTTCGACATCGTCCGCACCACCCTGGACTGGGTGCTGGCCAACAACATCGAGGCCCTGGAGCTGCAGGCCGCCACCGCTGCCAACGGGACCGGCAACGCCGGCTCGAACAACCTGCAGGGCAATGCCGGCGCCAATACCCTCTCGGGCCTGGCCGGCGTCGATACGATCAACGGCAATGACGGCGACGACATCATCATCGGCGGCGTCGGCAACGACCTGCTGCGCGGCGGCATCGGGGCCGACACCTTCGCCGTCGCCCATGTCTTCAGCGGCGCCCTGGAAACCGACCAGATCTATGATTTCTCGACCGCCGAAGGCGACATCATGGACTTCTCGGCCCTGTTTGCCGGGACCATCGAACGCGTTTCCGCCCTCACGCAAACAGCCGGCGAGATGACCCTGACCTTCGCGGCCGGCATCACCACCGTCCGCCTGGACATCGACGGCAACGGCACGGCCGAGTACCAGGCCAAGATCAACGGCGACGTCACCGCCGACTGGACGGACTGGCTGCTCTAGCTCTAGCCGCCCTCCAGCAACCCGGCCGCCGCCGCGTCCTTCGCCACCCCCGCCACCTGGCCGGCCGCGCCCAGCATGGCCTGCAACTGGCCCATCGCCGCCTCCTGCTGGGCCAGCGCCGCCATGTCCGCCTCGCTGCGCAACAGCCCGGCCGGGGCCCCGCGGATCTCGGCCAGTCGCCGCAGGGTCTCGGGCCCCTTGATCAGCTTCACCGCCGACGGGTCGAACTGCCCGACCGCCGCCGCATCCTCCAGCAGCCGCAGGATCGCCACCCCCTCGTCGCTCTTCTGGGCCCGGGCCAGCGGCGAGGTGTAGTCGATGTCGGTCACCACGTCGCTCAGGCCCTCCAGCTCCGGCGGCATGTCGGGCAGGGCGCCGGCCCCGGCCAGGATATCCAGTTCGGCCTGCACAAGCGGCCCGAGCAGCTCCGACTGCAGCCGCCCCATCACCGGCGCCAGCAACGCCCCCTTCTCCTGGGCCCGCAGCATGGCCTCCGTGGCCGTCATCTGCGGCGTCTCGACCAGAATCTGGAACAGCGTCACCAGAAAGGCCTGGTTGATCGACTCCCGCGTCTGATTGACCATCTCCAGCGTGATCGGCAGGTTCGCCCCGATGCTCAGGGGACGGACGAGTTCGGACCCATCGTGCGACAGCGCCCCATGGTTGATCGTCCCCGGCGCCAGCCTGAAGGCAGACAGTCCGCCTTCGTCCGACAGCAGGATCGGCGGCTCGGCGATCATCTGGCCGACGCGCAGCAGGGTCTTCTGCTGCTGGTTGACCGTCTTGATGTCGGCCAGGATGGTCATCGCCGGCCCGCGTCCATAGACCTCGCGCGGCGCCGTCACATAGCGCGCCACCGCATAGCGCATGGTCCGGTAGCCCTGCTCCTTCAACAGCTTGCGGCCCTCGAAACTGACGTACCAGCTGGCGAACGCCATCCCCCGCCAGTCCCTGCGCGACCAGTCGGCGTCCTCGCGCGGTCCGACACAGTGGATCAGCTCGAACTTGCGATGCGGCTCATCCTCCGCCGCCCGCCGGATGCTGGCCGGCGTCTCCTCCCCGAACTGCTGCACCCATTGCCTGGCGGTCAGTTCGAACTTGCGGTGCACGGTGTCGACCTGGCCCTGGAAGTTCTCCGCGAACCAGGTCTCGGCGAAAGGAATGGAGCGATAGCGCAGGCCGCCGCCACTCACGCCATCCGCCGGCGCCTCATCGACGAACAGCGTGCCGTTGCCGAACGCGCCCAGGCCGACATAGGTCTCGTGGGCCTGGGCCGCGAAATTGGCCCCCGCCGCATAGCGCGCCGAGAACAGCGCCTCGTTCACCTGCCCCAGCCACATCCGCACGGCGTCGGGCAGCGGCGCCGGCCGGTCACGGCTGTCTCGCCAGTCATGGATGGCCAGCTCGTGCCAGCGGCTGGTGCGCGGCGTCAGCATGCTCTCGATGGCGGCGGCGAACTTGTCGAGCGCCAGCGGCGCGGTGCTGTCGAACATCTTTTCCGAACGCCAGGCGGCTTCCCCGCCCTGCCGTCCCGAAAATTCCCGCTGCCGGGTCAGCACCCGCTCGGCCACCTCCTGACAGATCCCGTCCATCGGGGCCCGTTCGGCCTCCATGCGGGCCTGGCGGCGCAACACCTCTTCGGCGCGACTGTCGGTCATCTGGCATCTCCCCTCTCGATCAGCCGTGATCGCGAGACTCTGTCTGGGGGTTGAGGAGCGCGATGCGCTCCGGGCGCACGGGGCCGCAGGCCGCCGGAGCTTCGGCGGGCGTCATCCGTGGTCTGTTCCTGGAGATCGCTTATCGAAGCGGCAGGACTATTATCCCACGGTCGCCCCGCAACAGGGACAACCATCACGCTTCCGGCTGCGACCGGCGCCGGTCGAAAAGGCGAACGCCGGCGACCCTGGCCGCCGGCGTCCCAAAGGTCAGCCCATCAGCACCTTGGTCGCCACTCCGCCCTGGCTGCGGCCCAGCGCGTTCGACAGGAAGGTGGCGCTCCGTCCCTGGCGCAGACGCAGCCGGTCGGCCTCCTCGGCGCGCTGGCGGGCGTCGTTGATGGTCGGCGGCGGGGGCGTCGGGCGCGGGGGTTTCATGTCCGGTTGCATGGTCTCTCCTTATCGAAGCGGGAGACCCATTATCCCATGTCCGGCGCAGGCAAGGGCCTTCGAAACGCTTCGACATAACGGCGGTCGACGTCCTTAACTCAATCTTGGTGGCGAACTGGCATCATCGTCGAAAGTTCAAGACTCCGACCAACGGAGAGTGATCGGGGACCGGATGCGCCAACTGCTTGATGAGGGACTGGACGAGCTCGCCGAACACAGCCTGAAGGCCCTGCCGCTGCGCATCCTGGTGACGCTCGGCATCGGCGCCATCCTTGGCCTCGTCATCGGCTGGCCGGTCGCCGCCGCCTGGACCGCCGTCACCCTCACCCTCGAAGCCTGGAGCTGGTTCGCCACCTGGCCCCAGGTGAAGGCCCGCCGCGCCGGCAGCCCCGTCGCGGTCGCCCAGCGCGCCAACCACTTCGTCAACCTCGTCGCCCTCGCCGGCGCCTGGTTCTTTGCCGGCGCCCTGTTCTGGACCAGCCGCACCACCGCCGGAGCCATCTGCGCCGTCACCGTCTGGCTCAGCCTGATCGGCTACGGCCAGGCCTTCTCCTTCCAGTCTCCGGTCGGCTCCCTGGTCAACGGCGGCCTGCCCGCCCTCGGCATGCTGATCGTCGCCTTCGCCGTCCCGATCCCGGGCGTCGCCATGGGCCCCATCTGGCTGATCCTGGCCATGGCCGTCGGCTTCGGCGCCGCCGGCTTCAAGCAGATGATGACCTCGCGCCGAAGCTTCCTCGACTCCCAGGCCGCCCTCACCGCCAGCGAGGCCGGCTACCGGATCCTCGCCGACAACGTCACCGACGTCATCTCCCACCACTCTGCCGAAGGGAAGATGACCTACATCTCCCCCTCGACCCAACGTGTCTTCGGCTGGGCCCCGGAAGAGATCATCGACAAGCCCAGCGACAATATCCGCCCGGACGACATGCCCCGGCTGATCGGCGCCATCACCCGGGCCCGCGAGACCGGCGAGCCCCAGGCCATCGACTACCGCATCAACCACGCCGACGGGCGCGAGATCTGGGTCGAAAGCAGCATCGTCGCCTTCGGGGCCGGCGAGCTGGTCATGACCTCGCGCGACATCACCGCCCGCAAGGCCCTGGAGGCCGACCTCGTCCTCGCCGCCCGCCAGGCCGAGAGCTGCGCCGCCGCCAAGGCCGACTTCCTGGCCAACATGACCCACGAGCTGCGCACCCCGCTCACCGCCATCATCGGCTTCTCGGAAGTGCTCGGCCGCGCCACCGACCTGGGAGTCGACCAGACCCGCCACGTCGCCCTGATCCGCGAGGCCAGCGAGACCCTGCTCGGCGTCGTCAACAGCGTGCTCGACTATTCCAAGCTCGAGGCCGGCGGCCTGGAGTTCGACCACCACCCATTCGATCCCGCCGTGATGGCGCGGTCCGTCCTCGGCATGGTCGAGGGACAGGCCGCCCTCAAGGGCCTGCGCCTTACCCTCGACGCCGCCGACGCCGCCGGCGGCCTGCTCGGCGACGGGCCCCGGCTCGGCCAGGTGCTGCTCAACTTCCTCTCCAACGCCGTCAAGTTCACCGCCTGCGGCGGCGTCCACGTCAAGCTGACCCGAAAGCCGCGCGGCGCGCTCCAGCGCCTGCGCATCGAGGTCCGCGACACCGGCCCCGGCATCGCCCCCGGCAAGATCGCCGCCCTGTTCGAACGCTTCACCCAGGCCGACGCCACCATCTCGCGCCAGTACGGCGGCACGGGCCTCGGCCTCGCCATCGCCCGCCGCATCATCGAGGGCATGGGCGGCCGCATCAGCGCCTCCAGCCGGCCGGGCCAGGGCTCGACCTTCTGGTTCGAGCTCGACCTGCCCGCCGCCGAGCTCGCCCCCGCCCTCGAGGTCGCGGCCACCCATGACCTCGACCGCCCCCTGCGCCTGCTGCTGGTCGAGGACAACCCGGTCAACCGCGAGCTGGTCGTCGCCCTCCTCGCCCCCTTCGATGTCGAGATCACGCAGGCCCATGACGGCCTCCAGGGTCTGGACGCGGTCCGCGCGGGCAGCTTCGACCTGGTGCTGATGGATATGCAGATGCCGGTCATGGATGGCCTGACCGCCACCCGCGCCATCCGCCGCCTGGCCATCCCCCAGCCGCCGATCATCGCCATGACCGCCAACGTCCTGCCCGACCAGATCCAGCGCTGCCTCGACGCCGGCGTCGACGACCACCTGGGCAAGCCGATCAACACCGCCGCCCTCCTGGCCTGCCTGGGCCGCTGGAGCGCCCCAGACGCGCGGGACGCGGCTGCGGATACGGCTGCGGCCTGATCAGCACTGCAGAACGAAAAAGGCGCCCACGAAGGGCG
Organism: Caulobacter sp.; assembly: GCA_044377925.1. GTDB lineage: Bacteria > Pseudomonadota > Alphaproteobacteria > Caulobacterales > Caulobacteraceae > Caulobacter. The sequence continues at coordinate 6,636 of JBILYE010000076.1, forward strand.
CCTTTTCTCATCCATCGAAACCCGCGGGCTCCACCGGATCCATGACCGGGGGGAGCGGTCAGATCCGGTGAAGGGGCGCGCGGCGGCTCAAGCGCCGAAGACCCGCGCGGCGGTTTCCAGCTGGGCGACGCCAACGAGGGCGACGACGGGCAGGGCGGCGAGAAGCAGGCTGGCCAGGTTGGCGATACGAACGGTCATTTCAGTAGTCCCTCTGATCTGTGTTGTGCGGCGCGTCCCTGCGCTGCGGTGATTGGGGTTATACTGAAGGGAACCTGAAAACGCTTGTTAAGGCTGCGTCATGACGTCGATGTAAGAGAATAACGCCGGTGTAATGAGGTTACGGCGATGTAATGGCCAGGACGCCTCCATTCAGCGTCTCAGTTCGACCGGACCGGGGAAGGCGGCGACCCGGCGCATGAATTGGCGCCTCTGACTTGGCCCCGCGTTCAGACTGGCGATTTCGGTTCTGCGCCAGGCGCGGACGCCATCGGTCCGGCGGGGGTGGCGACGTTCGACGCCAGTTGCCCATCCTCCAGGGTCAGGCGGCGACTGCACCTCGCGGCGACGCCTTCATCGTGGGTGCAGATCAGGAAGGTGGTCCCGTCCTGCTGGTTTACTTCCCGCATCAGGTCCAGCACCTGGTCAGCCGATTTTCGATCCAGGTTGCCGGTCGGTTCATCCGCGATAATCAGATCAGGCCGGTTCATCAGGGCGCGGGCAATGGCGACCCGCTGTTTCTGTCCGCCTGAAAGCCGGGTCGCCGGAAAATCGATGCGGTCCGCCAGCCCGACCCGCGTCAGCAGCTCCCGCGCGCGGTCGCGCATATCGCGCGATATGCCGCCTGCCGGAGCGGCCGCGGGAAAAGCGACATTCTCCATGGCCGTGAAGTCCGGCAGCAGATGGTGGAACTGAAAGACAAAGCCCAGGCGGCGGTTGCGAAACTCCGCCCGCTTCTGCTCGGTGTAGTCGTACACGGGCTCGCCGCTGATGGTCAGGCGTCCTGTCGTGGGCCGCAGCAGCAGGCCGACGATCGACAGCAGCGTCGACTTGCCCGATCCCGACGCCCCCAAAAGCGCCACCAGTTCGCCCTTGTCGAGCGTCAGGTCGATGCCCTTGAGCACCCGCGTTTCCTCGTCGCCGTTGAGGAAGACCTTCTCGATCCCTTGCGCTTCCAGAACCTTCGTCATTGCTGGATGGCCTCAAGCGGATCGACCCTGGAGGCGGAGCGCGCCGGCAGGATCGAGGCGACAACCGCGCCCAGCGTGGTCAGGACCAGGGCAGCGACATAACCGCCCTGTGCAGGGGCGATCGGCAGGACCGGGACGCCTTCGGCATTGGTGATCCCCTCCAGCCATAGACAGAGGCCATAGCCGGTGGCGCAACCGATCAGGGCGCCGATCAATCCGATCAACAGGCCCTGCAGCAGGAAGACCCGGAGGATAAAGCCTCCCGGCACGCCAAAGGCGCGCATGATCCCGATCTCGCTGCGTCGCCTGTAGGCCGACAGCACCAGGGCGCTGGCTATGCCGATAATGATCGAGATCAGCGAGAAGACCTGGATCATTGTGCCGGTCCGTCCCTGGGCCACCAGAGCGTCCTCCAGATTGACGTTCTTCTCCTGCCAGGGCGTGGCGCGCAGGCCCGTTGCATCGGCCAGGAAGCGCGCCACGGCGCGGGCGTCTTCGGGCGCCTTCAGCTTGATCTCGATGTTGGTCACCCCTTCCGGCAGGACGAACAGGGGCCGGGCGGTCTGCAAGGACAGAAAGGCGATGCGCTCGTCGAGACTCTGCACGCCGGTGCGGAACACGCCCTTGATGGTCAGTTGCCGCTCCACCCCCCGCTCGGTGCGCAGCAGGACCGACTGGCCCGCGCTCAGCCCCAGATCCCCGGCCAGGCGCACGCCGATCAACAGGCCGTCCGCCCCCAGATCGCCGTCGCCCTCGATGATCTTCGGGGTGATTTCCGAGATGGCGTCGATTCCCTGTGGCTCCACCCCGATGATCGAGACCGAGGTCACAGCCTCGCTCTTTACCAGGACCGCGCTTCCGGAAATCTGGGGGCTGATGGCGGACACCGATGGATTGGCCCGCAGGAGCTCAAGGATCATCGGCCAGTTGCGGATCTGCTTGCGCTGGAAGGTGGACACCAGGGCCACCGATTCCACGGGCAGGTCCGGTCCGGCCAGGACCCGCGCCACCCGTGTCGGCGACTCCAGGCTGATGTGGGCCCCGTTGCCCGTCACCTGCTCGGTCAGGCGGACGGCGAGGCCGGCGATCAGGGCGGTGATGAAGACAAAGACCGTCACACCCACCGCGACCCCCGCAATCAACAACAGGGTCTGCGATGGGTTCGACAGCAGGTAGCGACGGGCGACGTGAAAGGCGAACACGTCTCAGTCGCCCGGGGTCTGCGCCACAGGGCGGACGTGGGCCTCCGGGCGGGTGGCGCCGGGCTCCAGAACCACCCTGTCGCCGGCCTTCAGCCCGCTCTCGACAATGGCGTTGACAGAGGGCCAGCGCGCCACCGTGACAGGCCGGACGCGGACGATGCCGTCGGCGTCGACCACATAGACCTTGGGGGTGGCGGTGGCGTCGACCACGGCGCGGCGCGGCACGACAATCGCCCCCTGTCGTCGGGCGACGACGATGGTCACATCGACCGAGCGACCGGGCGCCAGGCTCCGGCTGTCGGCCGGCGCCAGCCGGACCGTGCGCCCGCCGGTGCCGGAATCGACCCGCGGCGAAACCTCGGTCACCCGGGCGAGAAAAATCTCCGGTGAGCCGGACAGGGCGGCGCGGGCTGTCTGACCGGGACGAATCGCATCGGCGTAGGCCTCCTCGACCTCGGCGCGGATCTCGACACCGGTGGCCGAGCCCAACTCGAACAGCGTTTCGCCGACCCCGACCACCTGTCCGCTGTCGATCGGCCGGACCAGCACCACACCGGCCATCGGGGCGCGGATGGTGAACTCCCGCTCACGCTCGGCCGAGGCCCGCACCGAGGCCGAGGCGGCCGTCACATTGGCCTCTGCCGTGTCGAGGGCGGCGCGGGCGGCGTTCAGCGCCGCGTTCGAGGCATAACCCTTGGCGTGCAGGGTTCGCGTTCTCTGATAGCTCAGCCTGGCCTCGGTCGCCTGAGCCCGCGCGGCCTGGGCCCGCGCCACATCGACGGCGGTCTGGGCCTGTTCGACGGTCGCCAGGATGACCGCCAGGGGGTCTCCGGCCGCGACCCGGGCCCCCTCGTCGTGAACCAGACGAATGACCTGGCCGGAATTGGGCGAGGCGACCTGGATCAGCTGCGTCGGGCGGGCGCGTCCGACGACCGACAGGGCCTGCTCGACCGTTTGCGGACGGATCTCCAGAACCGCGACCTCGGCCGGCCGTCGCGCGACCACGACCCACGCCACCACCACCACGACGGCAAGCGCGATCATGGCAAGGATCAGGACCGGTCTCGAAGGCGCTCTCATACAGATCCTCCCCCACGGGAACAAAGGGCGCCTACGGGTAGCATGGACAGGGAACGCCCGTATCCCCGCCGGGCTCCATCGGTACTTTTATTGCCTGTCTCCCGGGCCCTTGGCCCGCAACTGCCCCAGGTCAGGTCAAGCCGGCGCCTTTTTCGGCTGGCCTCCTTCAGCCATCGCGCGTGCGGACCGAGGAGCCGGATCGTTGACCCCGCCTGACGGACCTTGCCGCCGCGGCGCGCAACGCCTTGATCCGCGCCGCGTTTGAACCAGATCCCTCTCCGAGCCCGCCGATCATGGCGAAGCAGGAAGACCGACATGAAGCTGGTGGTGACCGCGATCGCCCTTTCCCTTTTCACCGGACTGTTCTCGGGCGCCGCCGCCCGCGAGCGCGTCGAGGAGCCGGCCTTCACCGTGCTCGGCTCACCGGCGGGTCTTGAAATCCGTCAGTACGGACCGCGGATCGCCGCCGAGACGACGGTCACCGGCCGCAATGAGAAGGCGCGCAATGACGGGTTCGGCCGGCTGGCCGGCTACATCTTCGGTGGCAACACCACACGCACCTCGATCGCCATGACCGCCCCCGTCGCCCAGGCCTCGGAGAAGATCGCCATGACCGCGCCGGTCGGCCAGACGCCGGACGGCTCGGGCGCCTGGCGCATCCAGTTCATCATGCCGAGCCAGTACACCCTCGACACCCTGCCGATCCCCAGGGACCCGTCCGTACGGCTCGTGGCGATAGAGCCTGAAACCTTCGCCGTCCTGCGCTTTTCCGGCAGCACAGGCGACAAGGCGGTTGCTGCGCAAAAGGCCGAACTGCTGCGGCGGCTGGCCGGGAGCGGCTGGCGCGCTGAAGGCGAGCCCGTGGCCTGGTTCTATGATCCGCCGTGGCGGCTGCCGTCCCAGCGCCGCAACGAGGTCGCCGTCCAGGTGGTGCGGACCCCCTAGCGTCACCTTGGCGCCGGCCTGGCCTGAGAGATTTTCGGGGCCTGGCTTGCGACGGGGGAGCCGACGAGGGTGGATTGCGGTCGTTACGACCACCAAGTCCGACCGGATGATTTGACCTGTCTTCGCCGAAGACGGACATTCTTTTTGTGCTTCCAGTGCCGGTGTGTGTTCAGTTTCTGACAGTGTCGGGTTGGCCGATACCATCGCAGTCAACGGCGCACGTTGACCAGGGAGGGACCGATTGCGATAGGTCACCGTATGGATTGGGACGCCTTCTTCACGGTGCATCGCGACCTGCCCAGGGAAGGCCCTGGGCTCGCCGACGATGTCGCTTGGACCGGGCGTCTGAGCGCGGTGCCCAGAGATGGGCATGTGTGCGACGCGGGATGCGGACCTGGCGGCGACCTTGCGGCTCTGCGTCAGCTTGTTCCCGAAGGCCGTGTGGACGGGTTTGAGACCGTTGCGCATTTCGTCGAGGCAGCGACAATTCGGTTCGCAGCTGATCCGTCCGTGCGGATCATTGAAGCCAGCATGGAGAACCTGACCGGTCCCTATGATCTGATATGGTCGGCAGGGGCGGTCTATTTCCTGGGAGTGACGAGGGCGCTTGAAGCTTGGCGCAATGCTCTGACCGAAACCGGCGTCGTCGCGTTCAGTCATCCCTGCCTGTTCACGGACGCGCCGTCCGAAGCTGCGCTGGCTTTCTGGGAGGGCGAACCCGGCAGTATTGGAACAGAAGCCACAACTCGCGCCGAGATTACCTCCGCCGGCTGGCAGGTGCTCGGATCGCGCCAACTCACCCATGAAGCATGGTCCGCCTACTACGATCCAATGCTTGAGCGCTGCGAAATGCTCGAAGCCGCGGGCACAAGTGCTTCCGTTGCGGCTGCGATTGCCGCTGCCCGCAAGGAGGCGTCCGACTGGCGAGCCGTGTCCGGCGATACCGGCTACATGCTCTACGTCGTTCGTCCGGCCTGAATTTTATGGGTACGTCCTTTTTGGGTCGGAAGCGGCCGTTACGAAATCAGCCGAAAGCAGACGTTGGCATCCGGTTCCGGGAAGCCGACCTTCCCAACGTCCGCGTTGTCTTCAGCCTTGAAGCACAACATCGATGTCATCGGCTGGGCGAGGCGATCCTGTTACGCCCGCGCCTTGATTATTCAGCCCTGCTGCCCGTCCCGCACGCCGCGCCCCGAGCGGAGGTAGTCCTAGACCCTTTCAGGTTTTGATGTGCGCATCAAAACCTGATCAAAAGGGTCTAGAATCAAACATTTAGAGCACGTCCGGGCGGCGGAACCGCGTACACTTCCGCCTGACGTGCTCTAGTGTGAGAGCAGCAGGGGAACCATGGGATGATCAAGCATATGCTCAGTCGCTCCTCCCAGGATGAACTCCCTCGCTCGCGAATGGCCATAGGCTCCCATGACGAAAAGGTCGGGTCGGTTCGCCGCGATATAGTCGGCGAATACGAGCCCTATTGGACGTTCGCCCCGGTCTACGTCTTCGGCCACCGCGCTTACACCGTGGGTCCCGAGATGTCGCACCACATCCTTGCCGAGGCCAGAGCGGGCGGAAGTCTTGTCATTGGTTACGGTGAGCACCTTGACCTCACGGGCCATTCGCATGACGGGCATGGCGTCTGCCATGGCGCGCGCCGCCGTGCGGCTTCCATCCCAGGCAAGCACAACGGTCCCCAGGCCGTTGGGTGACAAATCAGCGACCCCGGGGCTGAAGGTGAGAACGGGGCGGCCGGACCCGAAGGCGACGGCCTCGACAACGGAGCGCTGACCGTCGGACTGGGAAGCGACAGGCACGATACACAGATCCCGCGTGCGAGACCGCCCAGCAACATACTCTCCGACAGCGTAGAGGTCGGCCTTCGCGTGTATGGCCTCGCCCAGAACGCCCGCCTCGCGAGCCTTTGATGTGAACGTTTCAAGCGTCGCGGTGCAGAATCCGCGGCTCTTTCGTTCCTCTTCCACCGCCATGTGGCTGAGGCCGATCAAGTAGTCGGCCAGGCGATTTCTTGGTGCCTGGATGTCCACCTCAACGGCGATAGCTGACAACACCCCACCCAACGCGGCCACAAACCGCACCGCTTGATCGATCGCCTCGGCCGGCGTCGCTTCGGGGTAGGAGTCGAGATGAAGCAGGATATCTTTCAGCGGCATGACTTGCCTCCAAGATGGGCAGACGTAGGTCCTACGCTTGGGATTTTCTGACTTTGATCAAGATCAAAGCTGAGTCACTTCTGGGCTCGGGGACTGCGTGCTCCGAATGTCCGCTTCGGGTCGTTTCTCCCCTTTGGGGCGCGGCGTTCGTGTTGTGTCCGGGGAGGGTGTTGAGCCCTTCGGATGGGCCGAACGCAGACCACCCCTATTCCCAATACGCAGTCTCCGGCCCCCCATAGTTCAGCGGATCATACCCCTCCACAAACTGCGGCCGCCTGCGCCAGCTCGGGACCGGCGGCGTCAGCCGGTCGATCGACCGCCCGATCAGCGACAGACAGTCGACCTCGTCGTCATACCGCCCCATCGGAAACGCCACGCACTCGTCGATGAAGCAGTCGCCATCGCCGTCGTCCCGCACCCATACCCGCCCCTCGCGGACCAGGCTCTGGGCGCCGCGGGCCCGGGCCGCCTTGTCCTGGCCCGAGCTCAGCCACTCCAGGGGACAGCTCAGCCGCCTTGCCTTCATCTTGGCCCGCAGCATCGGCTCCACCGCCCGCTGGATGACCCCGGACTCCCCGAACCAGCGCCGGATGCCGCCCCGCCGCCGGAAGTCGGCGATCAGGTCGCACTGCCGCTCGATCCACTGGTCGCTGCTGGTCTGCCCGCCCCAGGCCGCCACGCGCCAGAGGTTGAACGCCTCATCCACGCCCCAGACGATCAGCCGGGTGAAATCGCCGCCGCCCTCCGTCACCGCATAGTCGCTGGTGCCGTAGTAGCGCAGCGTCCCGGGCAGCTCGTGTTCCTGAAAGCGCCTGAACCAGCCGCGCTCGAAATAGCTGCCCTCGATCGGCCGGGGCCGTTGCTGGTACAGGGCGTTCCAGGTGCGCGGGTTCAGCCGGAACTGGGCCCAGTGATCCTCGCCCCAGTATTCCGGCCACAGATAGCCCCCGACCGGCCGCTTCAGCGGGTCATCCGCCCGCTCGGCCTGGGCCGGGATGTTGACCACCTCCCAGGTCTCGCCGTCGCGGCACAGCACCGGCCCGGAGGCCCCGTCATAGTCGGCCGGCAACAGGCTTCCCGCCAGGTCGTCCTCATGCCACCGCGTCTGGATCAGCACGATCCGCCCGCCGGCCTTCAGCCGTGTACGGACGGTATCGTCAAACTCCTCCCGCGTCCGCTGCCGGATCAGCGGGCTGTCGGCCTCGGCCCGGCCCTTCACCGGGTCGTCGATGACGATCAGGTCGGCGCGGTTGCCGGTGATCCCGGCCAGCATGCCGGCCCCCATCCAGTCGCTGCCGTTATCAAGCCCCCAGTCAACGGCGCTGGCCCGCGCCTTGTCGGGCCGCACCCCCATGATGGCCGCAAAGGCCGGCTGGCGGGTGACGCCGCGCGCCCGCCGCCCGCGCCGCGCCGCCAGGGCCGTGGCGTAGGTCACCACCAGCACGCTGCGGTTCGCCTGCCGCCCCAGGAACCAGGGGGTGAAGACGTCCACCGCATAGGTCGACTTGGCCGACCCCGGCGGCATGAAGCCCATCAGCCGCCGGATCTTGCCCCGCTCGATGTCCGCCAGCTTCTCCAGCCACAGCCGGTGATGCGCCGCCAGCAGGGGCGGATCACCCTTCCG
>JBILYE010000077.1:0-14839 GCA_044377925.1 Caulobacter sp.
AAACGGCCCCGAAAGAGCCCAATCGGAGGAAAGCTCATGCGCGTTGGCGTGCCCAAGGAGATCAAACCTGGCGAACATCGCGTGGGCCTTCCGCCCACGGCGGTTCGCGAATACGTCGCCCGGGGCCACCAGGTGCTGGTCGAGACCACGGCGGGGACCGGGGCCGGCTATTCGGACGAGGCCTACGTCAAGGCGGGCGCGCAGATCGCGCCGGACGCCGCCGCCGTCTTCGCCCAGTCGGACATGATCGTGAAGGTCAAGGAGCCGCAGAAGGTCGAGTGGGAGCGTCTCGAGCCGCGCCACATCCTGTTCACCTACCTTCACCTGGCCCCCGACCCGGCCCAGACCGAAGGCCTGATCAAGTCGGGCTGCGCCGCCATCGCCTATGAGACCGTCACGGATGCAAAGGGCGGCCTGCCGCTGCTGGCCCCGATGAGCGAAGTGGCCGGCCGCATCGCCGTCTTCTCGGCGGCCGAGACCCTGCTGAAGCACAACGGCGGCATGGGCCTGCTGCTCTGCGGCGTGCCCGGCGTGCCCCCGGCCCGCGTGGCGGTGCTCGGCGGCGGTGTGGTCGGCATGAACGCCGCCCGCATGGCCATGGGCCTCAACGCCGAGGTGGTGGTGCTGGAACGCTCCATCCCGCGCATGCGCGAGCTGGACGACATCTTCATGGGCCGGGTGCTGACCCGCTACTCGACCCTCGACGCCATCGAGGAAGAGATCCTGAAAGCCGACGTCGTCATCGGCGCCGTGCTGACCGCCGGGGCCGCCGCCCCCAAGCTGATCAAGCGCGAGGATCTGGTGCGGATGAAGCCCGGCAGCGTGCTGGTTGACGTCTCCATCGACCAGGGCGGCTGTTTCGAGACCAGCCACCCGACCACTCACGCCGAGCCGACCTATACCGTCGACGGCGTCGTCCACTACTGCGTCGCCAACATGCCGGGCGCAGCCCCGCGCACCAGCTCCGAAGCCCTGGTCCACGCGACCCTGCCCTTCGGCCTGGCGCTGGCCGACCACGGCCTGGATGCCCTCAAGCGGGACAAGCACCTGGCCAAGGGCCTCAACGTCCTCGGCGGCCAGCTGACCCACCCGGCCGTGGCCGAGGCGCTCGGCAAGCCGTTCGTCGATCCCTACGGGGCCTGGGCCTAGCACCGGCGCGCGCGCTCCCTCCCCTTTATGGGGAGGGTGTCACGCGCAGCGTGACGGGTGGGGAATTCGGGTGCAGCGCGCCAACCTTTGAAGGTTGGCGCCCTCTGATTTTCGTACCCCACCCTGACCGCTTCGCGGTCTGTCCCTCCCCATAAAGGGGAGGGAGGTCACCGAACCCGCGCCTTCCATTGCGCTTTCGTCTGCCCCCAGGCGTCGACCGGCTCGTCCTCGAAGGGCGGCGGCAGCCGGCTCGGCCCCCGGTTGGTCGAGCCCAGCTTCCTGGCCACCAGCTGGCTGGCCGTATTGGCCGGATCGATGGTGTGGATCACCTCGGTCCAGCCCAGCGTATCGAACGCCCAGTCGATGGTCGCCTCGGCCGCCTCGACCGCGTAGCCCTTGCCCCAGGCCTTCTTGAGCAGGGCCCAGCCGACTTCCGTCCCCGGCCAGCCTTCCGGAACCCACGGCCCGATTCGGCCCAGCCACTCGCCGGTCTCCTTGTCGAGCACGCTGAACATCGCATAGCCGTCCAGCGCCCAGGCGCCTGCCATGCTCATCATCCCGCGCCAGGCGGCCGGCCGCTCCTGTGGTCCGCCGATGAAGCCCGAGTTCTCCTCGTCGGCCATCAGCTCGGCCCAGCCGTCGAAGTCCTCCCGCGCCGTCGGGCGCAGGATCAGGCGGGCGGTGGTCAGAGTGGGGCCGGGTGCGATCATGGGTCGATTTCTACAACGAAAAAGGCGCCCGGGAAGGGGCGCCTTTGTCTCGGTCTTTGGAAGCGCGGGGCTCCACCGGATCTGAGCAGGGGGGAGGTGTCAGGCCCGGTGGAGCGAGGCGCGGCGCATCAGGCGCCGAACGCGCGGGAAGCCGTTTCCAGCTGGGCGATGCCCAGGATGGCGATGACGGGGATGGAGGCCAGGATCAGGCTGGCGAGGTTGGAAATGCGAGCGGTCATGTCAGTAGTCCCTCAGTTGATGTTGGCGGCGCGTCCCTGCGCTGCTGTGATTTGAGTTATACTGAAGGGGGCCTGAAAAGGCTTGTTAAGGCTGCGTCATGACGTCGTTGTAAGAGAGTAACGCAGGTGTAATGCGGTTACGGTAATGTAATAATTCTGATGGGTGCTTGAATCTCGATGTTTCCCAACTGCTACCGTCATCCTGGGCCTTGTGCCCAGGATGACGAAAGCGGGTCGGGTAGGTGAGGGCAGACCCTCAGTCGCCTAAGCTTCCGCCTGCTCCAGCAGGAAGTGCGCCCTCAGCGCCGCGATCGGCTGGGCCCGCTGTTCCTGCCAGGCCTCGACATGAACGTTGGCGATCCGGCGCCCGACCTTCTTGATCTCGGCCCGGGCATAGGTGGTCAGCGACCGGCCGGAGCGCAGGTATTCGATCGAGACGTCGATGACCCGCGGCTGCCTGGCCTGGCCTTCCCTGACCTGCAGCTGGGCCAGCGCCGTCATTTCCATGAAGCTGCCCAGCACCCCGCCGTGGATGGCGGGAAGCATCGGGTTGCCGACGATGTGGTTTCCGAACGGCAGGATCATGGTCATTTCGTCCCCGGCCAGCTCGGCCCGCACCCCGAGGAAGCGGGCGTAGGGGATGCGTTCCAGCATGGCGACCAGGCGGTCGGCGGCGTCGCTCATGACTTCACCTCGGGCTTGGAAAGACGGTGACGGCCCTTGCTGGAGTCGAGCATGAAGGCGGCGGCGGCCGAGGCGACCGGATCCTCCGCCGTCTCGTCGTAGGCCACGGCTCGAACGAAGGCGACCGAGCGGGTCACCTTGTAGCATTCGGCCTTGGCGAAGATGGCCTTATGGGGCTTTGCGGCCCGCATGTAGTCGATCCGCAGGTCCAGGGTGGCGATAATCTTGAACTCCTTCATCGCCAGATGCACCGCGGAGCCGCAGGCGTGATCCAGCAGGGCCGTGACCACGCCGCCGGCGATGACGCCGGTGTCGGGGTCGCCGACCATGATGTCCTTGTACTCGGCCTTCATGATCGCGGCGCCGCCGGTCATGCTGACGAGCTCGAAGCCCATCTCGCGGGCGTAGGGGCTGCCCTGGCTCATGCCCTGGGCCATGTTGTGCACAATGGCGTCTTTGTCGCTCATGTACGGGTCTTACGGCTCATGCCGCTCTATATCCAGCCTTGGCGGAGCCTTCCGCCATGCGGAACGTATCTCTGCCTATGCTGAAACCCGAACAGCTCCTCTGTCCGACGCCGAAGGGGCTCTACTGCCCGCCCGGCGACTTCTACGTCGATCCGGTGGTCCCGGTGGCCCGGGCGGTGATCACCCATGGTCATGCCGACCACGCCCGATCGGGCCACTACAGCGTCCTGGCCACGCCCGCGACGCTGGACATCATGGCCACCCGCTACGGCGAGGACTTCGCCGCAACCCGTCATCTGTCGCCCTACGGCCAGACCACCGCGCACAACGGCGTCGAGATCACGCTCGTCCCGGCCGGCCATGTGCTGGGTTCGGCCCAGGCCGTGGTCCGTCACAAGGGGATGACCATGGTGGTCAGCGGCGACTACAAGCGCCGCCGCGACCCCACCTGCGAGGCCTTCGAGCCGGTCCCCTGCGATGTCTTCATCACCGAGGCCACCTTCGGCCTGCCGGTGTTCAGGCACCCCGATGACGCCGGCGAGGTTGGCAAGGTCATCGCCAGCGTGAAGCAGTTCCCGGAGCGCGCCCACATGCTGGGCGCCTATGCGCTGGGCAAGGCGCAACGGGTGATCAGGTTACTGCGCGAGGGCGGCTGGGACCGGACCATCTATGTCCACGGGGCCATGGAGCGGCTGAACAGGCTCTATGAGGACCACGGCGTCGACCTCGGCCCGCTGCAGCCGGCCACCATCGAGAAGGGCCGCGACTTCGCCGGTGAGATCATCGTCTGCCCGCCCTCGGCTCTGGCCGACCGGTGGAGCCGAAGGTTCGCCGATCCGGTCAGCGCCTTCTGCTCGGGCTGGATGAGTGTCCGCGCCCGGGCGCGGCAGCGGGCCGTCGAGCTGCCGCTGATCATCAGCGACCACGCCGATTGGGACGAACTGACCGACACCCTGACCGAGCTGTCGCCCGGCGAGGTGTGGATCACCCACGGGCGGGAAGAGGGGCTGCTGCGCTGGTGTGAACTGCGCGGCCAGCCGGCGCGCGCCCTGGCCCTGGTCGGCTACGAGGACGAGGACACCGAATAGGGCTTTACGGGTATCACGGGTCTGTTACCGTCCTTCACGGGGCTGTGAAAACAGCGAGGTTTCAGATGCGAGCTTTCGTCGCCGCCTGTGCGGTCATGCCCCTGTTGCTGGCCGCCTGCGGGCAGGGTTCACCGCCCACCGCGTCCGAACAGGCCTCAGCCCCTGTCGAGGCCCGACAACTGAGCCAGGCCCCTGGAAAGCCCTCAGCAGATGGCGCAATCAAGGCGAAGGCCACCGCGGCGCCGGCGGCCGGTGAGGCGCCGCTGCCGGTCCTGCCGATGCTGGCCTATGCCTACAGCTTCCGGCTCGAACTGCCCGCGGACAAGGCGCGCGGCCTGCTGGCCCGCCACCAGGAGGCCTGCGAGAACGCCGGACCGGCCCTGTGCCAGGTGGTCGCCGCCAACAGCACCGCCGAGGGCCGCGACCAGGCGACCGGCCAGCTGCAGATCCGGGCCCAGTCCGCCTGGCTGAAGGCTTTCCGGGCCCGTCTGGGGACAGACACCAACGGCGCCGGCGGCAAGGTGCTCAGCGAAACCACCGAGACCGAGGACCTCACCCGCTCGATGGTCGACACCGAGGCCGCCATCCGCAGCGCCACGGTGATGGAATCGCGGCTCGAGCGGTTGCTGGCCGAGCGCCCTGGCGACCTGCAGGACGCGTTGCAGCTCGAACAGGAGCTGGCCCGGGTCCGCGGAACCATCGACGCCACGCGATCGGCTCTGGAGGTCATGCGTGGCCGGGTGGCGATGTCGAAGCTGACCGTGGACTACGTCTCAAGCGGCGTGGCGGCGCCGGACGGGGTCGGGTCGCCGGTCAAACAGGCCGTGGACAACTTCCTGCGCAACCTGGTTCTGGCGCTGGCCGGCCTGATCAACCTTGTCTCCTTCCTGCTGATCCCGGCCCTGGTGGTCGCCGTCTCCGTCTGGGCAGTCCTTCGCTGGCGGACCCGTAGATCGGCGGCCAGGGCGGCGGCCGTCAACCTCGAGCGCGGATCCGCATAACGCGAATCTCCTTGTCATCGGCCTCCGGGCGGGATCAGTTTCGGCTGGTCTTTCCCGGAGCGCCAATGGCCCGTCGCGCCGCCCAGCCCTACCGTCGTCTCGACGCCGCCATGGTGGCGACGACGGCCGCCCGGCTGCGCGACCGGGTGGCCGAAAGGTTCCCGGACGCCGGACTGTCAGGCGTGGCCGAAGAACTGGCCCGCAACGCCTCGATCGCCGGCAAGCAGGCCCATGCCCTGACCCAGCCCTACTACGGGCTGCGCTTGTTGCTGGTGCTGATCATCCTCGCCGGTATCGCGGCCCAGGTCTGGGCCGCGCAGCTCGTCGACTGGTCGGCGCTGGCTCGCACCCCCGATCCCGTGACCCTGACACCGGTGATCGAATCGGCGGTCAATCTGCTGCTGCTCGTGGCCGCCGGATCATGGTTCATCCTGACCCTGGAAGAGCGGCTGCGACGGTCTCGGGTACAGCACTGGCTGCATCAGCTGCGGGCCTTCGCCCACGTCGTCGACATGCACCAGCTGACCAAGGATCCGACCGTGATCCTCAACGCCGGACCGAAGACGGCGTCCTCGCCCGAGCGCGACATGACCCGCTTCGAACTGGCCCGCTATCTGGAATACTGCGCCGAGATGCTGGCCCTGACCGGCAAGCTGGCGGCGGTGATGGCCGGCGAGAGCGACGACCACGTGATCATCGCCGGGGCCAGCGACGTCGAGAACCTCTGCACGGACCTCGGGCGCAAGGTCTGGCAGAAGATCATGATCCTCGGTGAGCTCGACGAGCGGGGTTAGGCCGCCGAATTGTCTTTCCGCCGCAACCGCGCCAGCCGGCGCAGGCGTCGCCAGAAGCGGGTCTTTTCCGGCTCCGGGTAGGGCTGCAGGTTCTTGAGGAACTCTTCGGCGCAGGACCGCCAGCTGAACTTCTCGGCGAAGGTCCGCACCACCTTGCGATCCAGCTCCAGGCAGGCGAGGCAGGCTTCCTTCAGTCCCTCGGTCTTTCCGGGCGCAAGCGCGCCGGCGTTGCTGTTCGGGATGATGTCGATCGGGCCGGGGGCGCTGAACGCCGCCACCGGCGTTCCGGCGGCCATGGCTTCCAGGATCACCAGCCCGAAGGTGTCGGTCAGCGAGGGGAAGACGAAGACGTCGGCGCAGGCGAAATAGGCGGCCAGCTCGTCGCCGAACTTGGCGCCTGCGAACACCACTTCCGGATATTTCTGCGACAGTTCCTCGCGCTGCGGCCCGTCGCCGACCACCACCTTGGTGCCGGGCAGGTCGAGGCAGGCGAAGGCCTCGATGTTCTTCTCGACGGCCACCCGGCCGACATTGAGGAAGATCGGCCGCTTGAGATCCTTGAAGATATCGGGCTCGCGCCGGGCCGGGTTGAAGATGTCGGTGTCGACGCCGCGCGACCAGGGCGAGATGTTGCGGAAGCCGTGGGCCTCCAGCTCGTCGCGCATGGTGGGCGTGGCCACCATCAACCGCCCCGACGGCTTGTGGAACCACTTCATGTAGGCGTAGCCGGCGGCCAGCGGCAGCGGCAGGCGGGCGCTGACGTATTCCGGGAAGCGGGTGTGGTAGCTGGTCGTGAAGGGCAGCTTCCATTCGAGGCAGACGCGGCGGGCGGCCAGGCCCAGCGTGCCCTCGGTGGCGATGTGGATGGCTTCCGGCTCGAAGGCCTTGAAGCGCTCGCGCACCGCCTCGTCGGCCCCGATGGCCAAGCGGATTTCCGAATAGGTCGGCAGGGGTATGGTCTTGAACTGGTCGGGGCTGATGACCTCGACCTCGTGGCCCATGGCGCGCAGTTCACCGATCACCCGGGTCAGGGTGCGGACAACGCCGTTGACCTGGGGCTCCCAGGCGTCGGTGGCCAAAAGAATACGCATCAGGCGGCGGCGGGCTCTGCTGACTCGGGCATCGAGCGGGCGATCATGGACCAGGAACGCTCGCGCGCCCACTCGATGATTTTCAGATTGCCGTCGAATTCCTCGACGAGGGCGGTGCAGCTTTCCACCCAGTCCCCGTCGTTGATGTAAAGAATGCCCTGGATATCGCGCATTTCCGCCTTGTGGATATGGCCGCAGATCACCCCGTCAGCGCCGCGCCGGCGGGCTTCCTCGGCGAGGGCGTCCTCGAACTTCTCGATGAACTGCAAAGCGTTCTTCACCTTGACCTTCAGAAAAGCCGAAAGGCTCCAGTAGCCCAGACCCATCCGGCGCCTGGCGCGGTTGAGCAGGGTGTTCAGCATCAGGAGCGTCCTATAGGACCAATCGCCGAGGAAGGCGAGCCAGCGGGCGTGCTGGACGACGCCGTCGAACTCATCCCCATGCGTCACCAGGAAGCGGCGGCCGTCGGCGGTCTCATGCAGACAGTCGCGGGCGACCACCACCCCGCCGAAGTGGACCCCGGTGAAGTCGCGGGCGAACTCGTCATGGTTCCCAGGGACGTAGGTGACGACCGTGCCCTTCCTGGCCATGCGCAGGATCTTCTGGACCACGTCGTTGTGGGCCTGTGGCCAGAACCAGCCGCCCTTCAGCTTCCAGCCATCGACAATGTCGCCGACCAGATAGAGGTGGTCGCATTCCACGTGGCGGATGAAGTCGAGCAGCAACTCGGCCTGACAGCCGGCCGTGCCCAGATGGATGTCGCTGATGAAGATGCTGCGGTAGCGTCGAACCGCCTCCGGACTGCTCATTTTTGGTCCACCGCAATGCCCCTGAAATGCGCTGGCGCTAGGCTGATTTCATGTCACTGCAATGAAAGCGGTTGCACATCAGAGATTGTGCATTGCGAGATGATCAGCGGTTACCTAGATCGAGGCCATGGAAGTACAGCGTAAGGACCGGGACACGCCCAAGTCGAGGCGGACGCGAGCCCGCATCCTGGACGAAGCGGTGAAGGTGATTGCGTCGAGTGGCTATGCTGCGGCGACCAACGCTGCCGTGGCTGAGGCGGCGGGCATCACCCGCGGGGCCATGCTGTACCATTTCCCGACCCGCGAGGACCTGCTGGAGGGCGTTATCGGCTTTCTGCAGCTGGAACGGGCCGAACTGTTCCGGCGCGCCGCCGAGGACCTGCCGGTCGGCGCGGACGTTACCGAACACGCCATCGACAGCTACTGGGACCTGCTGCGCCACCCGGCCTTCACCGCCTTCATGGAGCTGGAGACCGCGGCCCGGACCGATTCCGTGGTGGCCGCCCTGATCGCTCCGGCCCGGGCCGAGTTCGACCGCGCCCAGATCGGCGACCATTTCCTGAAGATGCTGCACGCCGGCGCCGGCCCGAGGTTCCAGGCCAGCCGCGACCTGGCGCGCTTCATGCTGGAAGGCCTGGCGCGGGCCGACCTCTCCTATGACGAGGAAGCCCGGGTCGAACGCCTGCTGACCGTGATCAAGCGGGCGACCCACATGCTGAACCGCAAGGGCGGCGTGACGGAGCTTTGGCCGGAATAGGGGTCAGCCCGGCAACCGGATCGTCGCCTTCAATCCCCCCAGCGCCGACTTGCCCAGACTGACGTCGCCCCCGTGGCTGCGCGCCACGTCGCGAGCGATGGCCAGCCCCAGCCCGACGCCCTTTCGGTTCTGGTTCCGGCTCTCGTCCAGACGGCTGAACGGCTTGAAGGCTTCCTCGTAGCGGTCCTCCGGGATGCCCGGCCCGTCGTCCTCGACGACGATCTCGACGCCGCCGCTCGCCGTCGCCCCGGCCCTGACCTGAACGGTCTTGCCGTGGCTGACGGCGTTGGACACCAGGTTGTCCAGCGCCCGCTTCAGCGCATTGGGCCGGACCGGCGCCGACAGCCCGGCCGGAACATCCAGCGCCACGCTGGCCCCCGTCCGCCGTGCGTCGTCGCAGTACTGGGCCAGCAGCGCCGCCAGATCGGTGCTCTCGACCGCCTCGGCCCCTTCGCCGCGCGCGAAGTCGAGGTACTCGTCGATCATGTGCTCCATCTCGGAGAGGTCGCGCTTCATCGCCTCGCCCGAGGCCGACGGCTCTGCCAGGGCCAGCTCCAGCTTCAGCCGGGTCAACGGCGTACGCAGGTCGTGGCTGACGGAGGCCAGCAGCACGGTGCGCTGTTCCAGGTGCCGCTGGATGCGGGCCTTCATCGACAGGAAGGCCTGGGCCGCCTGACGCACCTCGCGCGCGCCGTAGGGCTTGAAGGGTTCCGGCCCCTCGACGCCCTTGCCGAAGGCCTCGGCCGCTTCGGCCAGCCGCTCGATGGCGCGGACCTGGTTGCGGATGAACAGGATGGCGATAGCGGTCAGCAGCAGGGTGGCGCTGCCCATCCACAGGATGAAGATCCAGCCCGAGGCGGCGAAGGCGCGCTCACGCGGCGCATAGACCCGCATCACCCCGCCCTCGACCGGCACCTCGATCCCGACCCAGCTGTTGTAGCTGCGGTTGTTGAACCAGAACGGGCGGTCGAGCTTCCGCTCGAGCGCCGCCTCCAGGGCGCGATCCTCCGGCGCGAAATAGGCCTGCTTGCGGGTGGCCGGCAGGGTCTCGCCGGGTTTGAAGGCCACCGACAGCGACAGGGCCCTCTCGGCCCGGTCGGCCAGCCTGGGCAGGCCGCCGGGGTCCTGCTCATAGGTTTCGACGATCCACACCACGTCGCCGGCCAGGCTGTCGGTCAGTCCCGAACTGACCGCCTGCCAGTGCAGGTCGAAGAACAGGTAGGTGATCAGCCCCTGCATGATCGCCACCGGCAGGACGATGATTAGCAGGGTGCGCGCGAACAGGCTCTGCGGCAGCCACCGCTTTATGGCGCGCGGAATGAAGATGCGAAGGGCGCGGACCTTCATTGTCAGTCCGGCGCCAGGAGGTAACCCACGCCGCGCACCGTCTGCAGGTAACGCGGGGTCTTGGGGTCGTCCTCGATCTTGCGGCGCAGGCGCGTGACCTGCACGTCGACGGCGCGACCGGCCGCGTCGGCGTCGTCTCGGGCCAGGGTGTAGCGGTCGATGGGGGCGTGCGGGGCCTTGGCGAGCGTGCGCAGGAGGTCGATCTCGGCCTCGGTCAGCCGCACCAGAACCCCGTCGCGGGTCAGCTCGCCGCGCACCGGGTCGAACTGGCAGCGGCCGAGCGACAACGGCTGGTCGTCGCTGGGGCGGGGACCGGCCCGGCGCAGGATGGCCTCGATGCGCAGCAGCAGCTCCTGCGGCTCGAAAGGCTTGGCCAGATAGTCGTCGACCCCGGCGGTCAGCCCCTCGATGCGGTCGGCGGTCTCCGAGCGGGCGGTCAGCATCAGGATCGGGGCCTTTGAGGCTGGTCCGGGCGTGGCGCGCAGGCGTTTGGCGAAGCTCATGCCGTCCTCGCCCGGCATCATGACGTCGAGGATGACCAGGTCGAAGTCGAGCGTATCCAGCAGCCGCCCGGCCGCCCCGGCCTCGGCGGCCACGGTGACGCGGAAGCCGGCGCGGGTCAGGAACTGGCGGAGCAGGTCACGGATGCGGTCGTCGTCGTCGACCACCAGCAGGTGTCTGTCGCTCATGGTTCCTCCCGCCTCGCGGTCAGGCGGGGACCCGCCAGGGAGGCGAGAATGCGCCGCCCCGCCGCCACTCCGTCAAGGCCCCCGTCGCGATAGGCCATGGCGATCAGGCCGCGCAACCGCTCCGCCACCCGCGCCTCGAAGGCCAGGCCTGCCGCCGTCAGTCGGGCCGGGCGTCGGCGCGCATCCAGCTCTCCCGGGGCTTTTTCGGCCAGGCCGTGGGCTTCCAGATCGGCAATCGTCCGGCTGGCCGCCTGTTTGGTCAGGGCGGTCAGGCGGGCGATCTCCTTCACACCGACACCGGGCCTCCTTCGAATGAGGAAGGCGGCGCGCCAATGGCTGCGGCCTAGCCCGCCGGGTTCGGCTTCCATGGCCGCATCGACAGCATTCCAGATCGCGGTCTCGGCGAGCAGAACCAGCTCCAGGCCAAGGTCCAGCTCCGATTCGCTGAGGATCAGGCGAGGATCGGCAAAGGTATTCATGCTATGGGGCACGGCGGTACGGGTTGGAGCGCCTGGCAGGCTCTGACATACTGAAATGCATAGGAGAGATTATCCCGATGTCCCTGGTTCCCTTCGATGATCGTGACGGCTGGATTTGGCTGGACGGGCAATTTGTGCCCTGGCGCGACGCGAAGGTGCACGTACTGACCCATGGCCTCCATTACGCCTCCTCGGTGTTCGAGGGTGAGCGGATGTACAACGGCGAGATTTTCGAACTGCGCGCTCACACCGAGCGGCTGTTCAAATCGGCCGAGATCCTGGACTTCAAGATCCCCTTCACGGTGGAGGAGATCGACGAGGCCTGCAAGCAGGCCTGCGAGAAGAACGGGCTGACAGACTGCTACATCCGCCCCATCGCCTGGCGGGGCACCGAGATGATCGGCGTCTCGGCGCAGCAGACGAAGATCCACGTGGCCATCGCTGTCTGGGACTGGCCCAGCTATTTCGACCCGGAAGAGAAGAAGCGCGGCATCCGCCTCGCCCACGCCCTCTACCGCCGCCCGGACCCGGCGACCGCCCCGACCGACGCCAAGGCGGCCGGCCTCTACATGATCTGCACCATCTCCAAGCATGCCGCCGAGCGGGACGGCTACGCCGACGCCCTGATGCAGGACTACCGGGGCTATATCGCCGAGGCGACCGGGGCCAATGTCTTCCTGGTGCGTGACGGCGTCATCCACACGCCGACGCCGGACGCCTTCCTGAACGGCATCACCCGCCAGACGGTGATGAAGCTGGCCAAGGCGCGCGGCTACCAGCTTGTCGAGCGCCATATTCCGTTCGAGGAACTGGGCGCCTTCAGCGAGCTGTTCATCACCGGCACCGCCGCCGAGGTGACGCCGGTGGCCGAGGTCGGCGAGTTCAGGTTCACCCCGGGCACGATCTCGCTGACCCTGATGGATGACTACGCCAAGCTGGTGCGCGGTCAGGTGCCGGCGATGGCCTGATACAGTCCTTCTCCCGCTTGTCGGGAGAGGTCGGATGAGGGCAGCACCGGCTTCGGCCGGGCTGCCCTTTTCATTGTCAGACGCTCAGGCGCGCTTCCAGTTCCGCCAGCCGCGTGCGGCTTCCCTGCAGTTCGGACCCGTAGCGTTGCGGATCTTCCGCCGCCAGGGCGCCGGCCAGTTCGACGCTCTCGCGGTAGAGATCGAGGGCGCGCACCCGGTGGCCGCGATCCTCGCGGGCGTCGGCCAGGCGTTCGAGGGCGATGCTCAGGGCCCGGCGGTCGAGGCGGCGGGCCCCGTGGTTGGCGATCAGCTTGCGGCGCAGGGCGACGGCGTCCTCATAGGCGCCGAGCGCCGCGTCGAGACGGCCCTCGTCGGTGGCCATGTCGCCGACATTGATCAGGGCCCCGGCCAGGTCGGCGGCGGCGACCGGATCGGACGGTTCGATCTCGTGCAGCAGCCGGGCATAGGACAGGGCGTGGCCATAGGCCTCGGAGGCGTCGTCTATGCGGCCCTGGCCGCGGGCGAAGTCGCCCAGGTCCTGGGCGGCGACCATGCGGTCGTGGTGGGTCAGCGCCAGGCGCGGCAGGCGCTTGAGCATCTCGGCCGCCTCGCCCCACTTTTCCTCGCGGGCCTTGATCTTCAGGGCGGCGCGCAGCTGGCCGAAGGTCTCCTGAGGCGGGCCGCCCGGATCGGGGCCGGGGGCGACCGGCGGCAGATCGCGGCGCACCGGCGTGGCCACAGGTTCCGGCATCGGGGTCGGGGCCGAGGCGGTGATCGGGAAGGGCGAAGGACCGGTCGCCACGGGCGCGAGGTTCAGCTTCAGCTCCGGCGCCGGTTCGGGATTGCGCACCGCTACGCCGAGCGGGGGCGCCAGGGGGGCCAGGATCGGCGGATCGTCGGAAAAGGTGATGGGTCGATCCATACCGGACGACGTGGCCCGGCGGCTGTTGCGACGGCCGCCCGGCCAGAGATTGACCAGCACCGCCACGCTGCCGAGGGCCAGGGCGCCCCAGCCGATCAGCGGCCGCAGCGACTCGAAGTCGGCGAGGTCGAGGCCTGGCACGGCCGGCCCCAGATTGCCGACCAGCGGCCGGACCAGCAGCCAGCCGGCGGCGGCGATCAGCAGCCCCAGCACCAGTCCGATAAGCCTAGCGGCCATGATCCACACTCCCCGTCCCCACAGTAGGGGCCGAAAAGGGGTCTGCAATCAAGGCGGCGTCAAAACCCCACAACTGAGCGGGGAAAATCGTTAACGGTCACGACCGCCCGGTGGGCGCCGGGCGGTCGAACTGCCGCTAAAACAGCCAGCTCATGGGCCGGGGATAGGCTTCGTCCCGCGCCAGGTAGCTCGCGCCCAGCACCAGCCGGATGTACTTCCAGACCAGGATGACGGGTCCAAAGACGCCCAGGATGATGAGGCCCAGCACCAGGGCCGGGATACCGACCAGGACAATGGACAACAGGGCCCCGACAATCGTCAGACCAAGACCGACCAGCAACCAGCCAATGCTCAGCCAGAAAGTGCGGATCAGCAGGGTGTAGTGGGTTTCCATCCGGGGGCCCGCCCCGCCGCGCTGGGCATAGGCGATGATCAGGCCGATCAGGGTGGTCAAAAAGCCGGTGAAGGGGCCGATGAAATAGAGGCCGTAGATCACCGAGGGGATGACGCGGTCCTCGTGCGGCCTTGCAACGGTGACAGTGTCGGTCATCGTGGGGTTTCTTGCTCCGTCGGCGCCGGAAGTGGCGCATGGCCTTAATGTTGGGACGACGGCCCCGTTGCGCAAATTAATACGCTGTCACCCAAGCAGGGCTCTTCAAAGAAGTCCGGGAGGGATCGCCATCGGGTCGAACCGTCCCGCCTGTCGGTCCAGCCAGGGGACGAGGGCCAGGGCCAGGATGGCGACGAAGGCCATGTGGGACCCCAGCGTCAGGCCGATGTCGAGCTGTCCGGCCAGGGTCGCGAACAGGGCGATGGCCAGGGCCCCGCCGCCCAGCAGCAGCGCCGCCCCGATCACCGTGCCCAGGGTGGCCATGGCCGGGACCGTGAACCGGGCCGTCGGGCTGGCCTCGGCCACCGCCCTGGCCAGCGCCGCAACGAAGGGGGCGTAGCTCTCCGGCGCGGGGGCGGGGCGCAGGGACAGGGCCTGACCCGAATAGACGCCCAGCTGGCCGCGCGGCAGGCCAAGGATGGCCCCGGCCGCCAGTCGTCCGCGCGCGGGGGTCAGATGCAGCCGTCGCACGGTGTTCAACGCCACCCGCCGCTCGGCCTTGCCGCGTTGTTCGATGAGGACGCCATCCTCCAGCCGCCAGGTGGTCAGCGGCTGCATGGGACCAAGCCTGGCCGAATGGGCGATCAGGCGCGCACCATGGAGATCTCGACCCCGGCGCCGGCCGCCCGCGGGGCGAGGGCCTCGGGCTTGTCGACGCGCACACGAACCCGGGTGACCCGCGGGTCGGCCAGGCAGCGGCCGGCCAGATGCTCGGCGTAAAGCTCGACCAGTTCGATATGGCCCTCGTCGGCCACGGCCTGAGCGGCCGCGACCAGGGTCTCATAGTTGACGGTATCG
>JBILYE010000078.1:0-14754 GCA_044377925.1 Caulobacter sp.
CCGAGGAACTTGATCGGCAGGCCGGTGACGGCACGCATCGACAGGGCCGCGCCGCCGCGCCCGTCGCCGTCGGCGCGGGTCAGGATCAGGCCGGTCAGCGGCAGGCGCTCGTGGAAGGCTTTCGCCGTGCGCACCGCGTCCTGGCCGGTCAGGCTGTCGGCGACCAGCAGGGTTTCGGCGGGCGAAGAGATGCGGGCGATCTCGGCCGCCTCGGCCATCATGCTCTCGTCCAGCGTCGTGCGGCCGGCGGTGTCGAGGATGAGGATGTCGTAGCCGCCGAGCCTGGCGGCGCTCATCGCCCGCTTGGCGATATCGACGGCAGACTGGCCGGCGACGATGGGCAGGGTGTCGACCTCGACCTGCTTGCCGAGCAGGGCCAGCTGTTCCATGGCGGCCGGACGACGGGTGTCCAGCGAGGCCATCAGGACCTTCTTGCGGTCCGTCTTCGACAGGCGCAGGGCCAGCTTGGCGCTGGTCGTCGTTTTACCCGAGCCCTGCAGGCCGCTCATCAGGATGACGCTGGGCGGGTTGAGGGCGATGTTGAGGCCGACCGGCTCTTCGCCGCCGAGCATCTCGACCAGGCCGTCATAGACGATCTTCACCACCTGGTCGGCAGGACGGATCGAGCGGATCACCGCCTCGCCGGTGGCTTCCTCACGGGCCTTGGCGATGAAGTCCTTGACCACCGGCAGGGCGACGTCAGCCTCCAGCAGCGCCACGCGGACCTCGCGCAGCGCTTCATCGACGTCCTTTTCGGTGAGGACGCCGCGTCCGGACAGGCGGTCGAAGACACCGCTCAGCCGTTCTGTAAGGCCTTCAAACATCAGTCACTCCAATGACACAACGAAGCCAGCCCCCGTGGACGATCGCGTCGACGGGGGTCCTCTCCATCCTCGTCCGATATAGGCATCGGGGTCGTGATGGGGGAGGGCGCTGGCAGATTGCGCCGGAAGGGCGCGCTTATGGGCGAAAGGGGAAGAAAGGTCAAGGAAGCGGGGCGGAAGGGCCCCGTTCAGGCCTCACCGGCGATCACCGCATTCGAATAGCGGCTGTCGGCGGTGATCTCTTCGCCCAGCCAGTCCGGGCGCTCGAAGTCGGCGTCGGCGGTAGGGAGTTCGATCTCGGCCAGCACCAGGCCGGGGCGCGGGTGCTCGAATTCATCGACTTCGAACAGGCTGGCCCCCACCTGCACGGTGTAGCGCGTCTTCCGGATCACCCCGCCATCGACCATGCCGCTGTCCAGGATGGCGGCGCCCTGGTCGGCCGGGATCGGAATGTTGAACTCAGGGCGCTCGCGGCCCTCGGCGTCGATGGCCTGGCCCTTGAGGGTCAGCACCGCCGCCTCGCCCTCGAAGCGCACCCGGATCGAGGCCTCCTTGCGGCGGCTGACGTAGCCGGCCCGCATGACCACCGGCTCGCCGACCACCTGGGCTCGCCAGGTCTCGTCCAGCACCAGGAACTTGCGTTCGATCTCGCGGTTGGGGAGCATGTTCAGTCGGCGGCCTTCCGGGCGTCCTGCGACAGGGTCCGCTTGCTGCCCCTGTTGGTGCTGGCGCCGTGGCCCTGTTTGGCCTCGCTGGGCAGCGCTTCTGCGGCGATCAGGCCACCATGGAACAGCTGGCCCTGCTCGGCAAGCAGGTCGAGGGCGACGCCTGCCCAGCGCCAGGCCGCGTTGCAGCTGGTCACGGTTCGCCAGTCAGGCTCGGTGCGGATCGGCGGCGTGCGGATCAGCGCCCTGCCGCTGCGGACCGGCGGCTGGTACTTCGACGCCCGCCCGGACTGAGCGGCAAGAAGAAAGGGCCGCGACGTCTCCGCCGCGGCCCCCATCTCTTACGCCTTGCCTGTCTCTTATGCCTTGGCCGGCTCGGGGAAGCCCCGGCTGCGCATCAGGGCGCCGATCGCCGGGTCGCGACCGCGGAAGTCGCGGTACTGCTCGGCCGGGTCCTTGCGGTTGCCCTGGCTCATGATGGTCGCATAGAGCCGGTCGGCGGTCGGCCGGTCATAGGCGCTGCCGGCCTCGACGAAGGCTTCCCAGCAGTCGGCGGTCAGGGTGTCGGACCACAGGTAGCTGTAGTAGCCGGCCGAGTAGCCGTCGCTGGAGAAGACGTGGCCGAACTGCGGGGTGCGGTGACGCATGACGATTTCCTCGGGCATGCCGAGCTTGGTCAGTTCCTCGCGCTCGAACTTGTCCGGATCGATGGTCACGTCGCCGGCCAGGTGCAGCTTCATGTCGATCAGGGCGCTGGCCAGGTACTCGACGGTGATGAAGCCCTGGTTGAACGTGCCGGCCTTCTCGATCTTGTCGACCAGGGCCTGCGGGATCGGCTGCTTGGTTTCGTAGTGGATGATGTACTTTTCCATCACCTCGGGGGTGGTCAGCCACTTCTCGTTCAGCTGGCTGGGGAACTCGACGTAGTCGCGGGCCACGCTGGTGCCCGAGACGGTCGGGTAGACCACTTCCGAGCACAGGCCGTGGATGGCGTGGCCGAACTCGTGGAACATGGTCTCGGCGTCGTCCCAGCTGATCAGCACCGGCTTGCCTTCGCCGGCCTTGATGTAGTTGCAGTTGTTGCTGACCAGGGTGGTGATCTTGCCCTTGAAGGTTTCCTGGGTGCGGTAGTCGGTCATCCAGGCGCCCGAGCGCTTGCCCTCGCGGGCGAAGGGATCGAAGTACCAGAGGCCGACATGCTGGCCCTTGCGGGTCACTTCCCAGACCTTCACGTCGGGGTGGAAGACCGGCACGCCGGTCACCGGCTTGAAGGCGAAGCCGTGCAGCTTGCCGGCGGCGAAGAACATCGCCTCGCGCAGGTTGTTGAGCTCGAGGTAGGGCTTCACCTCGTTCAGATCGAGGTCGTACTTCGCCTTGCGAACCTTCTCGGCGTAGAAGCGGTAGTCCCAGGGGGCCAGCTTGAAGCCGCCCTTTTCGGCGTCGATGATCGCCTGCATGTCGGCCACATCGCGCTTCACGGCGGCGACGGCGGGCGTCCAGACCGCTTCCATCAGCTCCATGGCGCGCTCGGGCGTCTTGGCCATGGCGTTCTCGAGGCGCCAGTGGGCGTGGGTCTTGTAGCCCAGCAGGTTGGCCCGCTCGACGCGCAGCTTGAGGATTTTGGTGATGATGGCGTTGTTGTCGGTGGCGCCGCCGGTGTCGCCCCGGCCAACGAACGCCTTCCAGACCTTCTCGCGGGTGGCGCGCACCGGCGAGTAGGTGAGGTAGGGATCGACGCTGGAGCGGGTGTTGACGATGATCGCCTTGCCCTGCAGCCCCTTGCCCTTGGCGGACTCGCGGGCCCCGTCGACCAGCGAAGCCGGCAGACCGACCAGGTCGGCGTCGGACAGCTCGATGTAGGTGCTCTCGTCGGCCAGCAGGTTCTTGTTGAACTGGGTATAGAGGCCGGCCAGTTCCTCGTTGATCGCCGCGACGCGCTTCTTGGCGTCGGGGCCGAGCTTGGCCCCGGAACGGACGAAACCGTCGTACCAGACCCAGGTCACGCGCTGCTGCTCGGGCGTCAGCCTGGGCTTGGCGGCCGAGTTGTAGACCGCCTCGATCTTGGCGAAGAGGGCGGTGTTCTGGTTGATCTTGTCCTGGTAGGCGGCGAGCTTCGGGTCCATCTCGCCTTCGACGGCCTGGAACTCAGGCGTGCTCAGGTTGGAGCTCCAGACGCCGTAGTAGCGATAGGCGCGGCCGAGCGCGCGGCCCGCGTCCTCGAGCGGCGCGATGACCGTCTCGAAGGTCGGCGCCGCCTTGTTGGCGACGATGGCGGCGATCTGGGCGTCGTTCTCGGCCATGGCGGCTTCGAGGCCGGGCTTGAAGTCGGAGACCTTGACCTTGTCGAAGTGGGGAAGCCCGCCGAACGGGCCGGTGTAGGGCGCGATGACGGGGTTGCTGGCCTGGAAGGCGTAGGCGGGACGCACGGCGGCGGCCGCAATGGCGGCCGTCGAGGTGGCGAGGAAAGTTCTGCGTTGCACGGGCATGGAGCTCCAAGGTCTCGTTTGAGGGGACCCTAGGGCATGCGGGCGGCGGCGTCACATGACAGGGATGTAACTTAAGTAGTCCTTCTCCCGGCAAGCGGGAGAAGGACCCTTATCTGAGGATCATCAGATCCATCACCGGCCGGGGCAGCGGCGGCGGGGACGGGGCGTCGGCGCGGGGCGGCTGGGCGCTCCAGGCGGCGGCGGCGGTCAACAGGGCGACGGCCGCGACGAGGCCAAGACCGACCAGTTGGCGGGTGCTGGTCGGAGCAGGGGTCTTCAGCAGCGCGATGCGGGCTTCCAGCGGATGCTGCGCCGAGGCGGGCCAGTAGCAGCCGACCGGCAGGGCCTGTTCGGCCAGGGTCGTCTTCAGCATGGTCTGGGCGTAGCGGCGGCGTTCCTTGGGGTAGCGGGCGACGACGACGGCGTCGCAGCTCAGCTCCTGGTCCAGGCGGATCTTGCCGGCGGCCAGATGGACCAGCGGATTGAACCAGAACAGGCACTGGATGGCGGCGAGCACGGCGTTGGCGCGGGCGTCGTCGCGGTCCATGTGCACCCGCTCATGGGCGCGGATCAGGTGTTGCTCCTCCGGGCTGAAGCGTATCGCAAAGTCGGACGGCAGGATCAGGCGCGGGTCGATGACGCCGACGATGGCCGGGCCGGCCTGGCCGCGGGCGGCCTTGCGCATGAACCGGCGCTGACCGGCGGCGAGGCGCAGGGCCAGAACGATGGCGCCGATCAGCCAGACGGCGATCGCCAGGCCCGAAAGCCAGGGCTGGCCCTCGATCATGGCGGCGACCTCCGGTACGGCCGCCTCTTCCAGGGGCACGCTGCGCAGGGCCGGCAACAGGCTGGCGCTGGCGGCCATCGGCACGATCAGCCAGGAGGCGTAGACCGACTGGGCTCCGAACAGGCGCAGCAACGGCTTGCGCAGGGCCAGGACGATCAGCACCGCCGCCGCGACGGCGATGTTCAGCTTGGCGAGGGTGATGAGCAGGTCACTGATCATCGCTCATCTCGTCGATCAGGGATTTCAGCCGGGCCACTTCCTGCGGGCTCAGCTTGCGATGCTCGGCGAAGTGGGAAATCAGCGGGGCCAGTTCGCCGTCGAACAGGCGGTCCAGAAGGCCCTGGCTCTCGGAGGTGACATAGTCCTCGCGCTGCACCAGCGGCCGGTACTGGTGGCGTCCACCGGTACGCTCCGACTGGATGACGGACTTCTTCAGGAGGCGATTGATCAGCGTCTTGACCGTGGCGTCGCCCCAGTCCTGGGCCTGCTTGACCTCGGCGACGAGCTCGTCGGCGGTGCAGGGGCCCTTTCGCCAAAGGGCTTCCATGACCTGGCTTTCGGCGCTGGTGATCTGGACGGGTTCTCTGGCCATGTTTTGAGACTACGCCCGTAATGCCCGGCGTCAACAGGAATTTATGGCCGTCATTCGGCCTCATTCCGCCGTGGCTTCCCAAGGCGCGCGTGGCGGCCTAAACCGCAAGGTATGGCCATAGGCGTTTTCGACTCCGGCGTCGGAGGATTGACCGTGCACCGCACCCTGGTGGAACGGCTCCCGCACGCAGACTTCATCTACCTGGCGGACCAGGCGAACGCCCCCTATGGCGGGCGGCACGGCGAGGAGGTGGTCGAGCTGACCAAGGCCGGCTGTATCCGCCTGTTCGAGGCCGGCGCCTCGCTGGTCGTCCTGGCCTGCAACACCGCCAGCGCCATCGCGCTTCGCCGTCTGCAGCAGACCTGGCTGCCCGGCTATCGCAAGGAAACGGGGCGGGCGCTCAACGTGCTGGGCATCATCGTGCCGACCATCGAGGCGGCCACCGGCCTGCCCTGGGAGCACGAGGCCGAACGGCGCGGCGACAAGATCGAGAAGCTCGATATCCTCGGCGTGTTCTCGACACCCGGTACGGCCAGCAGCCGCGTCTTCGAGATCGAGATCGACAAGCGCAAGCAGGATCTGGCCGTCTTCTCCGAACCCTGCCCCAACCTGGCCCGGATGATCGAGGACGGCGCCGGGCCGGTGGACCTGGCCAGGGAGGTCCAGACCCACGTCGAGAACCTCAAGCGCCGCGTCGGCCGCTATCCCGACCGCGCCATCCTCGGCTGCACCCACTATGAAATGGTCGCCGACCTGTTCCGCGCCGCCCTGCCGCCCGGGACGCCGCTGATCCATCAGCCCGGCGCCACGGCCGACGCCCTGGCGCTCTATCTCGAGCGCCATCCTGAGCTGGATCAGGGCCGTTCCGGCGTGCGCCGTTTCCTGACGACCGGGACTCCCGGTCGTCAGAACGGCCTCGTGCAGAGCTTCTGGGGCGCGCCGCTGGATTTCGAAGCGGCCTAGGCCGCCGCGGCCTCGCCGGCGATCACGCGGCCCACCGCATTGACCACGGACGCAATGCGAAGCGCTGCCTGCACCGAGGTGTTCGGAACCCCGTGCTTCTTCAGCTCGGCCTCGTGGGCGTCCAGGCACATGCCGCAGCCGTTGATCGCCGACACGGCCGTCGACCACAGCTCGAAATCGACCTTCTCGACGCCCGGGTTGGCCAGCAGGTTCATCCGCAGCTTGGCCGGCAGGGTCCCGTACTCCTTGTTCTTCATCAGGTGCAGGGAGCGGTAATAGACATTGTTCATGCCCATGATGGCGGCCGCGGCCTTGGCGGCGGTCAGCGCCTCCTCGCTCAGGCCGGCGGCGCGGGCGGCGGCTTCCAGGCCCTTGATGACGACCGGTTGACCTACCGCATGGGCGGAGGCGACGAAGGCGCCCCACTTCTGCTGGTCGGTCAGCAGGGTCTCGGACGACAGCGACGACAGGTTGAGGCTCAGATCCTTGGCATAGGCGGGCAGCGCATCGCGCACGGTGTCGATCGACATCGGTGAGGTCCGTTCAAACTTGGAATGAAAAGGGGGCCGGGGTCTCCCCCACCCACTGGGGGGGACGGGGCGGGGGAGCCCCGGCGCAGCGGTTCCTGAGGGACGTGGAACCGCTGATCTGGTGCGGCTGCCTACTCGGCGGCCAGCTGCAGCACGTCGCCGCCGACCGCGCGGTTGCACGGGCACAGCTCGTCGGTCTGCAGGGCGTCGAGGACCCGCAGGGTGTCGGCCGGCGCGCGGCCGACGTTCAGGTTGGTGACGTAGACGTGCTGCACGACGTTGTGCGGATCGACGACGAAGGTGGCGCGCTGGGCGACGCCTTCTTCTTCGTCCAGAACGCCGAGGGCGCGGGCGAACTTGCCGCCGTTGTCAGCGAAGTTCCACATCGGCAGGCTGTTGAGGTCCGGGTGCTCCCGGCGCCAGCCCAGCTTGCTGTGCTCGTTGTCGGTCGAGCCGCCGAGGACGACGGTGTCACGGTCTTCGAACTCGCGGTTCAGGCGGGCGAACTCGGCGATTTCGGTCGGGCAGACGAAGGTGAAATCCTTCGGGTAGAAGAAGATGACCTTCCACTTGCCCGGGAAGCTTTCGTTGGTCACGGCTTCGAAGGCGCTCTCGCCGTTCTCTTCGTGGCGGTTGAACTTCGGCTTCACGCCGACGACTTTGAACTCAGGCAGTTTCTGGCCAACACCAAGCATTGCGTATCCCTCGCATGGAAAAAGATGATCGAGTCGATGAGGCCGCCGGGCAGGGGAGTGCGTCGGCGACAGGGGGGAAATAGGGACCGACTCGCCCAATAGCCAATCAATAGAATTTGCCATTAGCATAGATTTACTCTATGATGGCGAAATGCTCCCCACCCTCCGCCAACTCCAGTACCTCAAGCTCCTCGCCGAACACGGCAGCTTCAGCCGCGCCGCCGAGGCCGCCCATGTCACCCAGCCCACGCTGTCGGCCGGCATCGCCGAGCTGGAGCGGATCATCGGCGCGCCGGTCGTTGACCGCGCCCGGTCCGGGGTCATCCTCACCGCCGCCGGCGAGGAGGCCGCCCGTCGGGCCCGAGACCTGCTGGCCGGGGCCGAGGACCTTGTGCAGGCCTCGCAGAGCGCCGGCCTGCCGCTGGCCGGCCGCTTCCGCCTGGGCGTCATCCCGACCATCGCCCCCTTTCTGCTGCCCAAGGCCCTGCCGGTCATGCGCGCCCGCTTTCCCAAGCTGCGTCTGTTCCTGCGCGAGGACCTGACCAGCCGGCTGATCACTGCCCTGAAGTCCGGGGCCCTCGATGCCGCCCTGATCGCGTTGCCTTACGACATGGCCGGGCTCGACTGGGCCCATGTGGTCGACGATGAGCTGTTGGCCGCCGTGCCGACCAGCCACGCCATGGCCAGCCAGGCCAGCATCAGCCCGGCCTCCCTGGACGGCGACGAGCTGATCCTGCTGGAGGACGGCCACTGCCTGCGCGACCATGTCCTGGCCGCCTGTGGTCTCGGGCCTCCCAAGGGCGGTGAGGAAGAGGCGTTTGCCGCCACCTCCTTGCCGACGCTGGTGCAGATGGTCGGCTCGGGCCTCGGCGTCTCCTTCGTTCCGGCCATGGCCGTCGAGGCCGGACTTACCCGCCAGGCCCCGGTCACCGTCCGTCCGCTGCAGGCCGAACACCCCAGCCGCGAGATCGTCGTCGCCTGGCGCGCAGGCTCCAGCCGGGCCCGCGACGGTCGCCTCTTGGCGGAGGCGTTGCGCGCCGCCTAAGGTCGGACTCGTATCAAGGGAACCGATCCATGCGCCTGGCCATCGCGGCGACCGCCGTCTTCGTCCTCATGGCCGCCGCCGTCCAGGCCGCCGAGCCCCCCAAGCCCTCGGCGGAGGTGAAGGCCGAGGCCCGCACCCTGTTTTCAAAAATGATCGGCTTCAAGACGCAGGAGGGCAGTGACCAGGTCCCCGCCATGGCCCGCTACCTCGCCGACCAGTTGAAGACCGCCGGCTTCAAGGACAGCGAGATCGAGATCGTCCCGCTCGGCGAGACCGCCGGCCTGCTCGTCCGCTATCCCGGCAAGGCCGGTTCGACCAAGGCGCCGGTGGTGCTGATGGCCCACATGGATGTCGTCGCCGCCAGCAAGGAAGACTGGGGCGGCCGCGATCCCTACGTCCTGAGCGAGGAGGGCGGCAGTTTCCTCGGCCGTGGGGTGGTCGACAACAAGTACGGCGTCCTGGGCATCACCCAGACCTTCATGCGCCTGCGCCGCGAGGGCTTCGTTCCGGACCGTGACCTGATCCTGGCCTTCACCGGCGACGAGGAGACCACCGGCAAGACCGCTGTCGTCCTGGCGGCCAGGCTGAAGGGCGCCGCCTACGCCATCAATTCGGACGCCGGCGGCGGCTTTCGTGGCGGCGGCAACGAGAAGGCCAGCTACGCCCTGCAGGTGGCCGAGAAGACCTACGCAACCTTCGAGCTGACGGCGCTGAACAGCGGCGGCCACTCCTCGGCCCCCCGACCGGACAATGCCATCTACGATCTGGCCGCCGCCCTGACCAAAATCTCCGCCTACCGGTTCGAGGCCCGCTGGAACCCGGTCACCCTGGAAAGCTTCCGCCTGACCGCGCCCGGTATCGAGGGGGAGCTGGGCAAGGCCATGGCCCGCTTCGCCGCCAACCCGAACGACAAGGCGGCCATCGCCGAGCTCGACAAATCCTGGGTCAGCAACGAGCTGCGCACTACCTGCGTCGCCACCATGCTGCGCGGCGGCCATGCCGAGAACGCCCTGCCGGTGGCCGCCACGGCGACCATCAACTGCCGCATCTTCCCGGGTCAGACGATCGCCGAGGTTCAGGCGACGCTGCTCAAGGTGTCGGGTGACAGCAAGCTGCAGATCAAGACCATCGGCGAGCCGATCGAAAGCGATGTCTCCGTGCCGCCCGAGGAACTGCGTACCGCCCTGGCCAAGGTGCTGGCCGTCCGCGCGCCGGGCGTCGTGGCCACGCCCTACATGGAGGCCGGCGCCACTGACGGCCTCTACTTCCGCAGCGCCGGCATCCCGACCCTGGGCGTCGGCGGCCTCTTCATGTCACAGGGCGTCGACTACAACATCCACGGCAACAACGAGCGGCTTCCCGTGGCCCAGTTCGACGACGGGCTGGATCACTTCTACCTGCTGCTCAAGGCGTTGACCGGCGGGGAGTAATAGCAGCGCTTCTGAACTCTCCCCCCGCTTCGCGGGGGGAGAGTTTGGAAAGGCTGACCCCGTTTCCTACAGCCCCAGCGCCGCCTTCACGGCCTTCCAGTCGATCAGCTTGAAGTTCTGCCGGGCCCGCGTGGCGTCCTGGGCTTCGCCTTCGCTGTCGACGTCGTCCTGCGCCACCACCAGGCCTTCGCCATAGGGGCCGACCACGCCGCCCAGGGCCGCCACGCCGTCCGTGCCCGTCACCGGGTCGACGCCGTTGCCGCCGACGGCGGAGAACCGGCCCTTGAACACAGGTTCGGGGCCATCCACCCGCCAGACCGCGAAACTGCTGTCGCCCTGGCTGGAGGCGATCAGCCAGGTGATCGGCCCTTCGCGCAGCAGGGTCAGGCCCTCAACGTCCGGGGCCAGCATGGCCGAAGGCGCCGCGGCGATCAGCGTTCCCTGCGTCGCCCCCGGCGCGAGGTCGAAGCGCCAGACGCCCTTGCCCTCTTCACCCAGGTACAGAACGCCCTTCTCGTCATCGACGGCGCAGCCCTCGGTCTGCGTTGCGACGCCGAAACGCTTTTCCTCGGTCGCCTTGGACTTCCCGTCGGCGCCGACCTCGACCTTCACCTGCCGCACCTGGCCGTCCGTGCCGTTGACGATGACCAGGAATCCGCCCGCCCGCCGGCCCATGCACAGGCCATAGGGCTCGGTCAGGTCGAGCGGGACGACGCCCCAGGGCTCGAGCTTCAAGGTATCAGGATCCATCAGATAGAGCGCCGCGCCCATGCGGCCGCGATCCGACGCCGCCACCAGCACCCGCTCGCCTTTGGGCGTGGCGAATCCGCCACGCAGGTCGACGTTATTGAGCTTGCCGTCCGGCAGGAAGCCGGTGATCCGGCCTTCGAGATCGTAGGTGTAGAGCCCCGCCTGCTTGTCGGTGCCGAAGATCACCACCCGGCTCGGGTCACGCGGATCGGCCCAGATTTCCGGGTCATCGGCGGCGTCGGCGGCCCGTGTCGCCACAGATTGCGTCTCTTTCGACGACAAAACCGGCGTTCCGACGCCGATGGTCAGCTTGCCGGAATCGGATACCGCCTCCGGATCAGGTGTAGCGCAAGCACAGAGAAGCGCAGATGCGATGACGGCCGTCACCGAATTGTAACAAAACTGTCGAGCAAACATCACTGGCGTCTCTCTGCTGTCAAAACTAAGTCCGCCGCGTGTCGACCATGAGCGCATTCTCCCGTCAACTGCGCCGTCGCACGAGGGGCATATGATGACCAGAACTAAACTCTTCGCACTGACGGCCCTCGCGCCGCTCGCCTTTGCCTCGGCCGCCTTTGCCGCCGACGACTCCGCCGTCGCCACCGCGCCCGAGGCGCCGGCCACGGTCGAGGAGCTGGTGATCAATCCCGGCGTCACCTTCCGTGACCGCACCGACAGCGCCGCGCCGGTCCTCTCCTACGACCAGGAATACTTCCAGCGCTTCGAACCGGTTTCGGCCGGCGACGCCATGAAGCGCGTGCCCAGCGTCACCTTCCTGTCGGACGTCCTGGAAAGCGACGGCGCCCGCCTGCGCGGCCTCGACCCGGCCTACACCCAGATCCTGATCAACGGCGAGCAGGTGCCCGGCGCCAACGCCGACCGCAGCTTCTTCGTCGACCGCATCCCGGCCGAGCTGATCGAGCGCATCGAGATCGTCCGCAGCCCCTCGGCCAACCGCAGCGGCGACGCCGTCGCCGGCGCCCTGAACATCGTCCTGCGCGACGCCTACAGCCTGGACGGCGGC
This sequence comes from Caulobacter sp., assembly GCA_044377925.1. GTDB lineage: Bacteria > Pseudomonadota > Alphaproteobacteria > Caulobacterales > Caulobacteraceae > Caulobacter. The sequence goes on from JBILYE010000078.1 coordinate 11,792, forward strand.
TACGTCCGTGGCGGCGCCGCCTACTACGACGACGGCAAATGGGCCGGCTCCTTCGGTCTGGTCTGGGGCGGCGAAGTCGGCCCCGGCCGCCTTCTGGTCGGCCTCGGCCTCCAGGAACGCCGCGCTCCCAAGGAAAAGTTCTCCAAGCGCTTTGATGCGCCGAAGGGCACGCTGGTCAACATCGAGGACCAGCTCGACGTCCGTGACGGCACCGATTACAGCTTCAACGCCTCTTACGAGGCCGATGTCGGCGGCGGCGATCTGACCCTCGACGCCTTCTTCGTCCGCACCGACCGTCTGCAGGATGAGGACAGCATCGAGTACCGCTCGGGCCTGCGCAACAACGCTAACCTGCTGACGATCAACGACAACGACCTCGACATCCTGACCGACAACTACTCGCTGCGCGGCAAGTACGAGCGCGAGATGTTCGGCGGCAAGACGAAGTTCAAGCTGGGCTACGCCGGCATCATCGACGACCAGTTCGAGTTCGAGGACGAGTTCGAATACCTGCGCGATGGCATCCCCTTCCCGGAAGACGACCGCTTCACGCACGACACCACCAAGACCGACCTGGAAGATACCGAATGGTCGGCCGAGGTCAGCCACAAGCGCCCGATCGGCGCCGTCGAGCTGGAATTCGGTCTGCAGTACAAGACCAAGGCCCGCGACCTGCGCATCCTCGACTTCCGCGCCCGCACCACCATCCCCAACCTGCCGGCCCCCCGTCCGACCCTGCCCGGCCCGCCTGTGCTGCGGAGTGACTCGAACGTCGAGATCGAGGAAACCCGGATCGACCCCTACGTCATGTTCAGCGGCAAGACCGACCTCGTGAATTGGGAAGCCGGTCTGCGCTACGAGACGACTGACACCACCATCACCGACGACAGCACCGGTGTCGTTCCGGCCGACCGCGTCAACGAAAGCGACGAAGGTGTCCTGCTGCCCAGCGTCAACTTCCGCTTCAACGTTGGTGAGAATGGCCGGGTCAACCTGTCGGCGGCCCGCACCGTGCGCCGTCCGAACTTCGACCAGATCCAGCCCGTCACCCTTGAGGAAGAATTCGGCGACGACGACTTCCAGGGCAATCCGGACCTGAAGAACGAAACCGCCTGGGGCTTCGATGTCGGCTACGAGCAACGCCTCGGCAAGCAGGGCGTCGTCGGTCTGAACTTCTTCTATCGCGACGTCACCGACCTGATCGAAACCGTCAACACCGGGGTTACCGGCAGCGGCGGCGCCGGCACCTTCGTCTACTCGATCGACAACGTCGGCAACGGCAAGGTCTGGGGTCTGGAGTTCGATCTCTCCACCCCGCTGACCTTCATGGGCCTGGAAAACACCGGCGTCTTCTTCAACTACAGCTGGCTGGACAGCGAGATCACCGACTTCGCTGGTGACCGCAAGTTCAACAACCAGTCGGACTACGTCTACAACATCGGCGTCATCCAGGACATTCCGACCTGGAACGCGGCGTTCGGCATCACCTACCGCAAGCAGGGCGACGCCCTCAGCCGCGTCGAGCTGGAAGAGATCAAGACCTCCTACGGCGCCGACCTTGAGGTCTTCGTCGAAAAGCGCTTCGGCAAGAACTTCGTCCTGCGCCTGACCGGCCAGAACCTGCTCGACAGCTCCAAGGACGAGATCTTCGACAAGTTCGGCAACCTCGCCGACCAGGCCAGCCGTAGCTACGACGAATACGAACTCGAAACCGAGCGCGCCGGCCCGGTCTTCCAGATCGTCGCCCGCTACGCCTTCTGATCCACTCTCTCCCCAGTGAGTGATCTTGGACCCCGCCGGAGCGATCCGGCGGGGTTTTCCTTTTGGGAGTGGGAGTGGGCGTGCGTCCTTCGACACGCGGCCAGCGGCCGCTACTCAGGATGACGAAGAGAGGAGGGCCGCCCACCCAAGGTCGTCATCCTGAGTAGCCGCGAAGCGGCGTTTCGAAGGACACAATCCCGGCGGGGCGGGGCGCCTAGTCCATCAGCCTTCTCGACAGGTAGCTGTACTCCAGCGCCACCCGCATAGCCGTCTCGTTGAGGTTGGCGCTGGCCGCGTGGCCGCCGTCGATGTTCTCGTAGTAGAGGACATCGTAACCCATCGACTCCATCCTGGCTGCCGCCTTGCGGGCGTGGCCGGGGTGGACGCGGTCATCCTTGGTCGAGGTCTCGAAGAAGACCTGCGGGTACTTCTGGCCGGGCTTGATGGCCTGGTAGGGGCTGTATTTGGAGATGTAGGCCCAGTCTTCCGGCTTGGTCCCGTCGCCGTATTCCCCGGCCCAGCTGGCGCCGGCGCCGCCCATGACGGTGTAGCGCTGCATGTCGAACAGCGGCACCTGCACCACGACCGCGTTGTAGAGGTCCGGTCGCTGGGTCAGGGCCACGCCCATCAGCAGGCCGCCGTTGGAGCCGCCCATGATGCCGAGGCGCCGGGGCGAGGTGATCTTCCGCGTGATCAGGTCTTCCGACACCGCGAAGAAGTCGTCGAAAACCCGCTGGCGGTTCTCCTTCAGCCCCGCCTGGTGCCAGGCCGGCCCGAACTCGCCGCCGCCGCGGATGTTGGCCAGGACATAGACCCCGCCGCGCTCCAGCCACAGCTTGCCGATCGTGCCGGAGTAGTTGGGGTTCATGGAGACCTGGAAGCCGCCGTAGGCGTACTGCAGGGTCGGGTTCGACCCATCCAGCTTGATGTCCTTCCGGTGGACCACGAAGTAGGGGACCTTCGTCCCGTCCTTGCTGGTCGCTTCGAACTGCTGGATGACCATGTTGCCGGCGTCGAACTTGGCCGGCGACGCCTTGATCTGCTGCGGCGCGCCGCCGTCGGTCATCCACAGGGTGGTCGGGTTGAGGAAGTTGGCGGCGGTGACCAGCACCTGGTCGGTCTGGCCCCCGACCGAAGCGATGCCCAGCGAGCTGTTGGCCGGCAGGTCGAGCTTTGTCTTCGTCCAGCCGTCCTTGCCGGGC
>JBILYE010000287.1:0-3857 GCA_044377925.1 Caulobacter sp.
CTGGAGCTGCCGCCCCATGACGGCCTGCTGCGCAATCCCGCCACCGACGCCCTCATGGGCACCTGGGAGCTGGACGGCGATACCCTGGTCTACAGCTTCTTCGACAAGAAGGATCAGGCGGTGTGGCGCGGCATCGGCAAGGCCTATGCCGGCATGCAGGTGCGCCTGGTGTCCTGGAGCGACGATCGGCGCAAGATCGTGGTGCGGGTCGAGGACCCTAAGGCCGGGCCGTTCTACGCGAGGATCGAACTGGACACCGGCTCGGCCGGCGTTCTTGGCCCCGTCTATGGTGATCTCAAGCCGCAGGACATCGCCGAGGTCCGAGCCGTCAGGTACAAGGCCGCCGACGGCCTGGAGATCACCGGCTACCTGACCCTGCCCAAGGGACGCGCCGCCGAGAAGCTGCCGCTCATCGTCATGCCGCACGGCGGGCCGGCCTCGCGCGACGAGCCGGGCTTCGACTGGTGGGCCCAGGGGCTGGCCTCACGCGGCTATGCGGTGCTGCAGCCCAACTTCCGGGGCTCTGACGGCTTTGGCCGCAAGTTCCTCGAGGCCGGGTACGGCCAGTGGGGCCGCAAGATGCAGTCGGACCTGTCCGACGGGGTCCGCTACCTGAGCGCCCAGGGAACAATCGATCCGGCCCGCGTCTGCATCGTTGGCGCCTCTTACGGCGGCTATGCCGCCCTGGCCGGAGCCACCCTCGACAAGGGCGTCTACCGCTGCGCCGTGGCGGTGGCGGGGGTTGCTGACCTCAAGCAGTTCCTGGTCGAGGAGCTGAAATCCGACAACGGCCGCGAGACGGCGACCCAACGGTACTGGTCGCGCTTCATGGGGGTCGAAAACCGCCGGGACCGGGACCTGACCGCCATCTCGCCCGCTCACAACGTCGCCGGCAGTTCCGTTCCGGTGATGCTGATCCATGGCAAGGACGACACTGTGGTCCTCTACGCCCAGAGCCAGCGGATGCACGACGCCCTGCGCGCCGCCGGCCGCCCGGTCGAGTTCGTCACCCTCAAGGCCGAGGACCACTGGCTGTCGCGAAGCGCGACCCGCCTGCAGACTCTGGAAGCGACGGTGGCCTTCATCGAGAAGCACAACCCGGCCAACTAGCCAGGGACGACGGTCCGGCGTAGGGCTGAGGGTCATGTCCGACACGACCGCCCCCAGTCCCGCGCCCGCCCCCGAAGACAAGCGGGCCCTGGTCATCCTGCTGAGCGTGGTGTTCATCAACATCGCCGGCTTCGGGGTGGTCATCCCGCTGCTGCCCTTCTATGCCTCAAGCTTCGGGGCCCCGGCCTGGCAGGTGATCATCCTGTTTTCGGCCTACAGCCTGGGCAACTTCTTCGCCGAGCCGATCTGGGGAAAGCTGTCGGACCGCATTGGGCGCCGCCCGGTGCTGATGCTGACCATCTTCGGCAACGCCCTGACCTATGTCCTGCTGGCCTTCGCTCCCGACCTCTGGGTGGCCATGCTCATCCGCTTCGGTGGCGGCATCCTGACCGGCAACAACTCCACCATCCAGGGCTACCTGGCCGACGTCACCCCGCCGGAAAAGCGGGCCGGGCGCCTGGGCCTCATGGGCGCCGCCTTCAGTCTCGGCTTCCTCACCGGACCGGCCTTGGGCGGCATGCTGGCCGACCAGTCGGCGGGACTGGCAGGGTTCCGGCCGCCCCTGCTGCTGGCCGCCGGCCTGGCGCTGACCGCCGGTCTGGGCGTCGCCCTGTTCGTGCGCGAGACCCGTCAGGTCCATTCCGACGCCCCGCGCCGCGGCCGCTTCGAAGGACTGAGCGACGCCGCCGCCCATCCCGTGATCTGGCGGGTCCTGCTGGTCTCGCTGATTTCCATCGCCGGGTTCGCCGGCATGGAGGCGACCTTTGGCCTTTGGGCCGAAAACCGCTTCGGCTGGGGACCGCGCGAGATCGGCTTCTGCTTCCTGGCCATCGCCCTGACCGCCACCCTGGCCCAGGGCCTGCTGGCCGGACTGTTCGCCCGGCGCTTCGGTGAGGCCCCCACCTTGATGGCCGGGCTCACGCTGGTCGGCCTCGGCTTCGCCTTCCAGCCGTTCGTCGGCGTACACTGGCCACTGGCTGTGGTCGGCATGATCACCGTCGCCTTCGGCCAGTCGCTGGCCTTTCCAATGATCGCCGCCATACTGTCCAAGGCTTCGCCACCCGAACGTCAGGGCGAGATGATGGGCCTCAACAGCGCCGCCGGAGCCCTGGCCAGGGTGTTCGGCCCGCTGATGGCCGCGCCCCTGTTCACCGGCATCGGCCCCAACGCCCCGTTCGCCGTGGCGGCCATCCTCTGCCTGCCGGCCCTGTTCATGGCCTGGCGGGTGTCGAAGGCCGTGCGGCGGAGCGCCTGAGCCTACCTCTCCGGCGGCGGGATCGGCGCCCGTTCGCCCCGCCCCCGCGGCTCGAGCAGCTGGCCGGCCATGGCCCGACGCAAGCCCTGGGCCAGGACATCTCGCTCCTCCGGCGTCAGCGTCGCCGCAAACTCGAGAATCCTGGCCTCGACCTGGCTGCGGGCCTGGGTGTCCAGAGCGCGAGCCTGGTTCATGTTCCGCGTCGCGACCACAGCGTCGTAGTCCGGCCCTTCCAGGGCGGCGATGGCCTCGCGACGGAGGGCGCGCGACTGGCGGATGGCGTCGCGCGTTTCCAGCCCCGCCTGGCGGAACATCTGGCGGAAAGCCCGGCGTTTGAGCGGGGGCAGGTCATCCCCGGCCCGCCACAAGGGCGTGCGGTTCTGGTTCGCAAGAGCCGGCGGCCGCATCTCGGCCACGCGTCGCGCTACTATGGCCCCGCCGACGATTAGTCCGGCCAGGAACAGGTTTACGGCCACCGAGACGACCAGGGCGATGATCAGGCCACGCGGCTTCACGACTGGCTCTCCGTCTCGGGCAGCACGATCCAGTCGTCATCGCTCGACGCCGACATCACCGCTTCGTCGGAAACCTCGGTCGGCGCCATGCTGACCTGAACGCCGACCATCACCCCGGCTGCACTTGCCGCCGCCAGGGCCGCCCCGACCCCGGCTCCGGTCAGCCAGCGGCGCAGGCTCCAGCCCGCCTTTACCTGAGGCGCGGCGGCGAGGATGCGATCCCGCAAGGCCATCGAGGGCTGCGGCGGCCGCAGGACGTCGAGCGCCTCGTCCAGCGCCATGGCCTGCGTCAGCACCGCCTGCGCTGCCGCCGGCGTCTCAGCCAACCAGGCGTAGGCGGCATCCTGCGTCTCGGCCGGCCAGCGGGCGATCAGGCCGCCGTGGGCGTCGGCCAAGGCTTCGAAGCGTTGCGCGTCCATCATCATCTCATTCTCTCAGGTCAGCGAGGGCGGCGCGCAAGGCCCGGCGCCCTCGGGACAGCAGACTTTCCAGGGCCTCGACGCTGATCCCCATCAGCGAGGCGGCCTCGATATTCCCCAGATCCTGGTAGTGGCACAGCACCACCGCCTCCCGCTGCCGGTCCGGCAGGGCGGCCAGGGCGGCGGTGACCCGCGTCCCCGTATCGGCCGCCAGCAGACCCCGGTCGGGCGCCGGGCCGGTGTCCACCTGCTCGGGCGGCTCGGCCATACTGTGTTCGCGCCGGCGGCGCAGGCGGTCGTAGCAGAGGTTCAGCGCGACCCGGTGCAGCCAGGTGTCGAACTTCGCCGCGCCTGGCGTCCAGGCCGCCGCCTGTTTCCAGGCTCGCAGAAACACTTCCTGAGCGACGTCCTCCGCCTCCGAGGCGTCGTTCAGCATCCGCTGGGCAAGCTGCAGCATGCGCGGCAGCTTGCGGGCGACAAGGGACTGGACCGCGGCCTGGTCGCCGCGGCCGATACGCGCCAGCAGCGCCTCGTCCGGATCGCCTTTCAGCGTCAAAG
>JBILYE010000288.1:0-3854 GCA_044377925.1 Caulobacter sp.
CTACCCTCATGGGCGATGAGCGGACCCGGACTCCAGGCCGGCGCGCTGACGGCCCAGCCGAGGGCGTAGGGGCGGCCCTCGCCGGGGACGGGGGTGGTCAGACGGCTGACAGTGGCGGGCTTGAGAAGGCCCTCCCCGCCGAGGAACAGGCGCAGGAAGCGACCGTAGTCGGTCAGGGTCATGTGGATGCGCCCAGCCGGCCCCAGGGCCGGGGGATTGTCGGCGAAGCCCGAGGGATCGACGCCGACCAGACCGCCGCCGCCCGGCCGGTGACCCCAGGGGTTGGCGCCGGTGGGTGGCCCAAAGCCGGCGGCGGTGACGCCCAGCGGCTTGAACAGACGGCTGGTCATCGCCTCTTCCCAGCCCTGGCCGGTGATCCGCTCGATGGCGGAGCCGGCCAGGATGTAGCCCATGTTGCTGTAGGCAAAGGCGCCCGGCTGGCCGGCCGGCGGCGCGGCCAGGATCTGCCCGGCCAGCTCGGCCCGCTGGACCGGCAGCGGGCGTTTGTCCTGATGGGCGCGCAGCAGCCAGCCGCCCTGGATGATCGGCGCATCAACGATGCCCGACCGATGGCCGAGCAGCTGTTCGACCGTGACCGGGGCTAGGGCGGGATCGACGGCGACTTGCGGAAACAGCTCCGTCAAGGTGGCGCCCCAGCGGGCGGCGCCCTGTTCGACCAGGCGGCCGTAGAGGGCGGCCGTCATCGCCTTGGTGTTCGAACCCAGGTGCCAGAGGTCGTCCCGGCCGACCGGATCGGGCGCGCCGATACGGCGGACCCCGGCGAAGACGATATCCTCCACGCCCTTCGGCCCGACGACGGCGCCGGCGACAGCGGGGGCCGGGGTGGCCTTCAGAAGGGCGGCGGCATCGACCGGGACGGCCGCGCGGGCCGGCAAAGCAGGGGCGAGCGCCAGGCCGGACAGTCCGAGAAGCAGTTGACGACGTTGAAGCATGGGGACCCAGCCGTACGAGTTTTGAGCAGCTTGGCCCGGTTGGCTGGCGCGTCTCAAGTGAACTTGTGGTAAGGGCGCGCCTTCTCCCCGCCGCCGTTAGACCCCATAAGCCGAACCATGAAGTTTCTAGATCAGTGCAAAATCTATATCCGCTCCGGAAACGGCGGCGGCGGCGCTGTGTCGTTCCGGCGCGAGAAGTACATCGAGTACGGGGGTCCCGACGGTGGTGACGGCGGCCGTGGCGGTGACGTCTGGGCCGAGGCGGTCGAGGGTCTGAACACCCTGATCGACTATCGCTACCAGCAGCATTTCAAGGCCGACACCGGCATCCACGGCATGGGCCGCAACCGTCACGGCCACGCCGGCGAGGACGTGGTGCTGAAGGTTCCGGTCGGCACCCAGATCCTCGAGGAGGACAAGGAAACCCTGATCGCCGACATGGACGAGGCGGGAAAGCGCGTCCTGCTGGCCAAGGGCGGCAACGGCGGCTGGGGCAACGACCGCTTCAAGGGGCCGATCAACCAGGCCCCCAAGCACGCCAATCCCGGGCAGGAGGGAGAGGAGAAGACCATCTGGCTTCGACTGAAGCTGATCGCCGACGCAGGTCTGGTCGGCCTGCCCAATGCCGGCAAGTCGACCTTCCTGGCCGCGGCCAGCGCCGCCAAGCCGAAGATCGCCGACTATCCGTTCACGACGCTGGCGCCCAACCTCGGCATGGTCGACCTCAGCCTCGGCGAGCGGTTCGTGCTGGCCGATATTCCCGGCCTGATCGAGGGCGCCTCGGAAGGCCAGGGTCTGGGCACCCGCTTCCTCGGCCACGTCGAGCGGACCGCCGTGCTGATCCATCTGGTCGATATCACCCAGGACGACATCGTCGGGGCCTGGAAGACGGTGCGGACCGAGCTGGAGGCCTATGGCGAAGGCCTGGCCGAGCGCAACGAGATCGTCGCCCTTTCCAAGATCGACGCGGTCGACGCCGAGACCGCCCAGTGGCGGGTCGAGGAGTTCCGCGAGGCGACCGGCATCACCCCGCGCCTGGTGTCGGGCGTCTCGGGCCAGAACGTGCGGCAGATCCTGCGCGACTGCTGGCGCATGGTGCGGCGTGAGCGGGGCGAAGTCTTCGAGGACGACGAGTTCGAGAACGACGGGGCGGACGAGAACGCCGACGACGCCACCTGGTCCCCGGTCTAGCGTTCAGGAAAGTAGCCCAATGATCGCGTTTGCCCTGCCGATGTTGCTGCTGGCCCTCCAGGGGACGCCCGCAGCCGCTCCCGCCCCGCCGCCTGCCGCGCCGGTGACGACGGCGCCGGCGGCTCCGGCCGCGCCGGTCAAGCCGCCGCCGCCCTCGAAGAAGCTCGAGGACACCATGGTGGCGATGAAGGGAAAGCCCAAGACGGCCTTCACCGCCAAGCTCGGACCCCCCGCCGCCGTGCGGCCGGCGACCGATGGCGAGGTCCTGATCTGGTCGGTGAAGATCGCCGGCGCCACGGTCTGCGCGCCCAACGCCGCCGGGGCGCTGGTCTGCGGACGGCAGGGCGACGGCGAGTGCCAGGTGGTGGCGGCGTTCAGCAAGGTCGACGCCATGACGGTGTGGCGCGCCAGCGGGATCGCGGCGGCCTGCGACAAGGCGGCCGACCTGTTCGAGGCCCCGGTGGTCACCCTGCCCAAGCTCAAAAAACCCAAGCCCGGCCAGTGATCTGACATGCTGGCGGGGGCCAAACGGATTGTCGTCAAGGTCGGCTCGGCCCTGGTCGCCGACGCCGCCAGCGGCGACGCGGACCGCGCCTGGCTGACGGCCTTCGCGGCCGATGCGGCGCGCCTGATGCAGGACGGGACCCAGCTGCTGGTCGTCTCGTCGGGGGCGGTGGCGCTGGGCCGGCGACGGCTGGGGCTGACCCGCAAGGCCCTGACGCTGCCTGAGAAGCAGGCGGCGGCGGCGGCCGGGCAGTCCCTGTTGATGCGGGCCTGGGAAGAGGCCTTCGAGCCGCATGGCCGCACGGTGGCCCAGGTCCTGATGACCCGCGATGACACAGAGGTGCGCCGCCGCTGGCTGAATGCCCGGGCGACGACCGAGACCCTGCTGGGGCTGGGGGCGGTGCCGGTGGTCAACGAGAACGACACCGTCGTCACCGAGGAAATCCGCTACGGCGACAACGACCGGCTGGCGGCCCGGGTGGCGCAGATGATCGGGGCCGACCGTCTGGTGCTGCTCAGCGACATCGACGGGCTCTATACGGCCGACCCCCGGCGCGATCCGGCGGCCAGGCGGCTGGAGCGGATCGACACCCTGACGCCGGAGATCGTCGCCATGGCCGGCGGGGCCAATGCCGGAGCCGGCGTCGGCACCGGCGGCATGGCCACCAAGCTGGCGGCGGCGCGGATCGCCCAGGGCGCCGGCTGCGCGACCATCATCACCCTCGGGCGGCGCGAGCATCCGCTGGGCGCGCTTGGCGAAGGCGCGGCGGCGACGATCATCGAGGCCGGCACCACCCCGGCGGCGGCCTACAAGAGCTGGATCGCCGGCAGCCTGTCGCCGGCCGGAACGCTGGTGGTGGATGCGGGGGCGGCGAAGGCGCTGATGGCGGGCAAGAGCCTGCTGGCGGCCGGCGTGCGCCGGATTGAGGGCCGGTTCGGCAAGGGCGACGCGGTGCTGATCGTCGGCGAGGACGGGGTGGAGATCGGCCGGGGGCTGTCGCGGTATGACGCCGCCGACGCCGAGCAGATCGCCGGGCTGCGGTCGGACGCCATCGAGGCGGTGATCGGCTACACGGCAGGGCCGATGGTGCATGCGGACGATCTGGTGAAGGGCTGAGGCATCGTGCGTGCTTCGACACGCGACCTCCGGTCGCTACTCAGCATGACGAACGATTTTGAAGCTCGCATACAGTCGTCATCCTGAGT
>JBILYE010000079.1:0-14675 GCA_044377925.1 Caulobacter sp.
GCCATGGACCTGGCGATCTTCTCGCTCCACCTGGCCGGCGCCAGCTCGATCCTCGGCGCCATCAACTTCATCACCACCATCTTCAACATGCGCGCGCCGGGCATGACCCTGCACCGCATGCCGCTGTTCGTGTGGTCGATCCTGGTCACCGTCTTCCTGCTGCTGCTGTCGCTGCCCGTCCTGGCCGGCGCCATCACCATGCTGCTGACCGACCGTAACTTCGGCACCCACTTCTTCGACCCCGCCAACGGCGGCGACCCCGTCATGTTCCAGCACCTGTTCTGGTTCTTCGGGCACCCGGAAGTGTACATCCTGATCCTGCCCGGGTTCGGCATGATCAGCCACATCGTCTCGACCTTCTCGAAGAAGCCGGTCTTCGGCTACCTCGCGATGGCCTACGCCATGGTCGCCATCGGCTTCGTCGGCTTCATCGTCTGGGCCCACCACATGTACACCGTGGGCATGGGCATCAACCTGCGGGCCTACTTCGTGGCCGCGACGATGGTCATCGCCGTGCCGACCGGGGTGAAGATCTTCAGCTGGATCGCCACCATGTGGGGCGGTTCGATCAGCTTCAAGACGCCCATGCTGTGGGCGATCGGCTTCATCTTCCTGTTCACCGTCGGCGGCGTCACCGGCGTCGTTCTGGCCAACGCCGGCATCGACTACAGCCTGCACGACACCTACTACGTCGTGGCCCACTTCCACTACGTGCTCAGCCTCGGGGCCGTGTTCGCGATCTTCGCCGGCTTCTACTACTGGTTCGAGAAGATGTGGGGGGTGAAGTACAACGAGTTCCTCGGCGCCGCCCACTTCTGGATCATGTTCGTCGGGGTGAACGTCGTGTTCTTCCCGCAGCACTTCCTCGGCCTGCAGGGGATGCCGCGTCGCTACGTCGACTACCCGACCGGCTTCTCCTACTGGAACGAGGTCTCCTCGATCGGCTACGTGATCACCCTGGTCGGCGTCGGCGTCTTCCTGCTGGTGCTCATCGAGGCCATGGTCCGCCGCCGCAAGGCCGAGGCCAACCCCTGGGGCGAAGGCGCCACGACGCTGGAGTGGACCCTGTCCTCGCCGCCGCCGTTCCACCAGTTCAACGAACCCCCGGTGATCGAAGCCGATCGCCACTAAGACCCGGAACCGCCGCGCTCCAACCGGGGCGCGGCGGTATCCCCATTGAAGAGGAAGATCGCCGCGTCATGCGGCGCATCGCGTATGCCCAAGCAAACCGCCATCGAGGACATTGCCGTAACTGACCGGGCTCCCGGCCAGTGGGGTGACTATGTCCAGCTGATGAAGCCCCGGGTGATGAGCCTGGTGGTGTTCACCGCCTTCGTCGGCCTGGTCTGCGCCGGCGTGCCGATGAACCCCGTACTGGCGGCGGTCGATATCTTCTGCATCGCCGTCGGGGCCGGCGCCTCGGCCGCCTTCAACATGTGGTACGACGCCGACATCGACAGCGTCATGCGCCGCACCCAGGGACGCCCGGTTCCGGCCGGCAAGGTCCAGGGCGCCGATGCGCTCGGCCTCGGCGTCGTCCTCACCCTGCTGTCCGTCATGCTGCTCGGCATGACCGCCAACTGGCTGGCCGCCGGCCTGCTGGCCTTCACCATCTTCTTCTACGCGGTGGTCTACACCATGTGGCTGAAGCGCTGGACCGCCCAGAACATCGTCATCGGCGGGCTGGCCGGGGCGCTGCCTCCGGCCATCGGCTGGGCCGCCGCCGCCGGCGAGGCGCCGGCCAACGCCTGGCTGCTGGTGCTGATCATCTTCCTCTGGACCCCGCCCCACTTCTGGGCCCTGTCGCTCTACACCAGCGAGGACTACGCCAAGGCCGGCGTGCCGATGATGCCGGTGGTCAAGGGCGCCAAATCCACGCGCCTGCAGGTGCTGATCTATTCGCTGATCCTGATCCCGGTCTGTGTCGCGCCCTACTTCACCGGGCTGGGCGGCCTCGCCTACCTGGCCGTTTCGGGCCTCGGCGGCCTGGTCTTCCTGCTGCTGGCCTGGCGGCTCTATCGCAGTCATGCCGGCGAGGGCGCCGATCCGCGCAACACCCCGGAGCTTTACGACGTCAAGGCCGGGGCCAAGGACGCGCGCAATCTCTTCGCCTTCTCCATCCTGTATCTGTTCGCCATGTTCGCCACCCTGGCGGCAGAGCGACTGCTGGGGCTTTCGTTTTGACCGATCAGCCGACCCCGAGCTTTCCCGAGCCGCCCAGGCCGCTGACCCCGGCCGAGCAGGCCGCCGCCCGCGCCGCACAGCGCAAGCGCAACATCGCCATTGCGCTCGGCCTCGTCGGCTTCATCATTCTGGTCTATGTCGTCACCGTGCTGAAGATGGGAGGAGCCGTTGCCAATCGCCCCCTCTAACGACCCCAAGGCCAGGGATCTGGCCCGGCGCAATGCCCGGATCGGCATCTACTGCGCCATCGGCCTGTTCGGCATGGTGGGCGCCGCCTATGCCTCGGTGCCGCTCTATCGCGCCTTCTGCCAGCTGACCGGCTTCGACGGCACGGTCCGCAAGGCCGAGGCTGCCCCGACCAGGGTGCTGGACCGCAAGCTGCTGATCCGCTTCGACGCCAACGTCCGCGACCTGCCCTGGGCCTTCAAGCCCAGCCAGGTGACGCAGGAGGTCAAGATCGGCGCCACGGGGCTGGCCTTCTACAAGGTCACCAACAACGGCAAGGCGCCGATCACCGGCCGCGCCAGCTACAACGTCGTGCCCGAATCGGCCGGCGCCTACTTCCAGAAGCTGGAATGCTTCTGCTTCAACGATCAGACCATCCAGCCCGGCCAGACGGTCGAGTTTCCGGTGGTCTATTTCGTCGATCCTGAATTCGCCACCGACTTCGAGACGAAGGGCAAGCAGGAGGTCACCCTCAGCTACACCTTCTTCCCGGTCGAAACCGAACAGGCTACCGCCCCGAAAGCCCCATCGCCTCTTGGCGGCGCGGCCAAGGCGGGGCTATAGGCAACCATCCCGGTGTCGCGGTGCGGCGCCGAGTCTGAAAAGTTAGAGAAGGGCAGGGCTCTAGAGACATGGCTCACGGCGCCGTCAAGCACGACTACCACCTGGTTAACCCCAGCATCTGGCCGCTTTACAGCTCGGTCGCCGCCACCATCATGATGATTGGCGTCGTGATCGGCATGAAGGGCCTGTTCGGGCTCGAGAAGGGCAACTGGATCGTGGCCGCCATCGGCTTCGCCATGGTCCTGCACAACATGCTCGGCTGGTGGATGGACGTCACCAAGGAAGCCAACCAGGGCGATCACACCCCGGTCGTGGCCATTGGCCTGCGTTACGGCATGATCCTGTTCATCGCTTCCGAAGTGATGTTCTTCGTCGCCTGGTTCTGGGTCTTTTTCGAGGGCGCGCTGTTCTGGGAACACCGCACCCTGACCCCCATGATCGGCAACTTCGAAGGCGTCGCCGAGGCCTGGAAGCAGTGGCCGCCGAAGGGCGTCGAGCTGGTTCCGGCCATGCACCTGCCGCTGGTCAACACCCTGACCCTGCTGCTGTCCGGCACCACCGTCACCTGGGCTCACCACGCGCTGCAGCAGGGCGACCGCAAGGCGGCCCGCAACGGCCTGATCCTGACCGTCATCCTCGGCGTGCTGTTCACCGCCATCCAGGCCTACGAGTACCAGCACATCCTGCATGAGAAGCTGTTCTACTCGGAAGAAGCCGCCAACTCGGGCCTCTACGGCTCGGCCTTCTTCATGGCCACCGGCTTCCACGGCTTCCACGTTCTGGTCGGCACCATCTTCCTGTTCATCTGCCTGCTGCGCCTGATGGGCGGCGGCTTCACCCCCAAGCAGCACTTCGGCTTCGAAGCGGCCGCCTGGTACTGGCACTTCGTCGACGTGGTCTGGCTGTTCCTGTTCGCCTTCATCTACGTCGTCTTCGGAACGCTGTAGTGACCAACCCTTACGTGGCAGGGGCGGCGGGTCGCTGCCCCCGCTGCGGCGAGGGGGTGCTGTTCGATGGTTTCCTGAAGGTGGCGCCGGCGTGTGATGCGTGCGGCGCCACTTTCGCGCAGGCCGACAGCGGGGACGGACCCGCCGTCTTCATCACCCTTATCGCCGGCTTTCTGATGGCCTTCGGGGCCATGTTCCACATGATCGCCTTCAACCCGCCGATCTGGGTGCTGCTGGTCCTGTGGCTGCCGCTGACCGTGGTCGTGGTGCTTGGCCTGCTCCGGCCGATGAAGGGCCTGATGGTGGCGGCGCAGTTCGCCCAGAAGGCCAGCGAGGCGGGACGCGACGATGTCCGCAAATAGATCTCCCAAAAGCGTGCTCCCCCTCGAGGGGGAGGGCTTCTATCGAGCGTCCCGATGAAACGTCTCCCCATCGGCCTGACCATCGCCGTCGCCATCAGCCTGGTGATCCTGATCACCCTCGGGACCTGGCAGCTCCAGCGCCTCCACTGGAAGACCCAGGTCCTCGCCGACATTGCCGCCGCCGAGACCGCCGGGCCCGTCTCCATCGACGAGATCCTGCGCCGCAAAGCCGCCGGCCAGCCGGTCGAATGGCGCAAGGTGCGTTTCGACTGTGAAGCCGCGCCCGCGGCCGGCTCCCCGGCTATCCTCTACGGACTCGTCGATGGCGAGATCGCCTGGCGCGTCGTCGCCCCTTGCCGCCTCGCCGGCCGCACCGAGACCATCGCTCTGGAGCGCGGCGTCTTCCACGCCATGGATGGGGTCGTCGACCCCGCCGTGATCCCCGCCCTGCCGCCGCCCGTGTCTGTTGTCGGCGTCGTGCGGCTTGTCTCCGACACCTCCAGCCTCGCCCCGTCCGGGCCGGAAAAGATCACCGGCGGCTTGCGCGTCCGCGCCCGTGACGCCGCCGCGCTCGCGGCGGTCACGGGTCCCGGTGGCCTTCCGGGCCTCTATGTCTCGGTGGTTTCGGAAACCCCGGCGGCCAGAGATCTGGAACCCGCGCCCACGCCGCCGGACATCCCCAACCGCCACCTCGAGTACGCCCTGACCTGGTACGGCCTTGCCGGAGCGCTGCTCGCCATCTACGCCGCCATGCTCTGGCGCAGGTTCAAGGCCCCCTGAGACTCCTATGAAATACGTCTCCACCCGGGCGGGCGATTCCGCCGCCCAGCCGATCGGCTTCCTCGACGCGGTGCTCGCGGGTCTCGCCCCTGACGGCGGTCTCTATGTGCCGGAGACCTGGCCGACCTTCACGACTGAAGAGATCGCCGCCTTCGCCGGCCAGCCCTATGCGCGGGTCGCCGCCGCCGTGATCGGCAAGTTCGCCGACGGCGAGATCCCGACGGACGTGCTGGAAGAGATGTGCGCCGAGGCCTACGGGACCTTCGCCCACGCCGCCACCTGCCCGGTCGTGCAGCTGGGTCCGAACCTGTTCCTGGCCGAGCTGTTCCACGGGCCCACCCTGGCCTTCAAGGACGTGGCCATGCAGCTGCTCTCGCGGCTGTACGAATACATCCTGCGGTCCAGGGGGCGCACCCTGACCATCGTCTGCGCCACCTCGGGCGACACGGGCGGCGCGGCCGTCGAGGCCTTCCGCGGCCGCAGCAATGTCCGCATCGTCGCCATGTTCCCGGAGGGCCGCATCAGCGAGGTGCAGCGCCGGTTCATGACCACGGTCGAGGACAAGAACGTCGCCAACCTGTCCCTCGAGGGCAGCTTCGACGACTGTCAGGCGATCCTGAAGTCCATGTTCGCCGATGGCCAGTTCGCGAAAGCCGTCGACCTGTCGGCCGTCAACTCGATCAACTTCGCCCGCATCGCCGCCCAGGCGGTCTATTTCTTCACCACCGCCGTGGCCCTTGGCGCGCCCCACCGCAAGGTCGCCTTCGCCGTGCCGACCGGCAACTTCGGCGACGCCTTCGCCGCCTATGTCGCCGTGAAGATGGGCCTGCCGGTCGACAAGATCCTGGTCGCCACCAACAGCAACGACATCATGGCCCGCGCCTTCGAGGACGGCCGCTATTCGCGCGGCAACGTGGCGGCGACGCAGAGCCCGGCCATGGACATTCAGGTCGCCTCCAACTTCGAGCGCCTCTATTTCGAGGCCGTCCGCCGCGACGGACTGGAAACCGGTCGCGCCTTCCGCGCCTTTACCGAAACGGGGATCATCGACATTCCCCCGGGCGCCCTGAGCGCCATGCGAGAGCTGTTCGGCGGCGCCTCGACCAATGAGGCCGACACCAGCCGCGCCATGCTGGCCACGCTGAACGAGACCGGCCACCTGATCGACCCGCACACCGCCGTCGCCATCAGCGCGGCCAGGCGCACCACCCTGTCCAGCGACGAGGTGCCGCTGATCGTGCTGTCCACGGCCCACGCGGCAAAGTTCCCGGAAGCCGTCCACGCCGCCACCGGCGTGACCCCCAGATTCCCGCGCGCCGACCGCCACCTGGCCGACAAGCCCGAACGCTACGACCGCCTGCCGGCGGATGCCGCCGTGGTCATGGACTATGTGCGGAGTTTCGCGGGCGCATGATCTCATCCTCCCACGCGCAGCGGGGGAGGGGGACCGCCCGCCTAGCGGGTGATGGAGGGGGCGAGGCCCGTGCGCCGCTGGCGCCAGGCCTTCTCCGCCCCCATTCTGCAAGCACCCTGAAAGTCACAGCTCTGTCCCTCGCCCCCTCCAACCCGCATCGCGCGGTCCCCCTCCCCCGTGAACGGGGGAGGATGTAGGCCTCATGACCACCCCCCGCATCCACACCCTCCCCAACGGCGTCCGTGTCATCTGCGACCCCATGCCGGGGCTCGAAACCCTCGCCCTCAGCGTCGTCGCCGGTCGCGGCGCGGCCAGTGAGGACCTGCACCGCTCCGGCTGGTCGCACCTCCTGGAGCACATGGTCTTCAAGGGCGCCGGCGCCCGCTCCGCCCGTGAAATCGTCGAGGTCGTCGAAAGCGCCGGCGGTCAGGTCAACGCCGCCACCGGATACGAGCGGACCAGCTTCCAGATTCGCGCCCTCAAGGGCGGCCTGCCGCTCGGCATGGACATCCTCTCCGACCTCGTCCTGCGACCGACCCTCGACGCCGGCGATCTGACCAAGGAAAAGTCCGTCGTCGCCCAGGAGATCGCCGAGGCCGCCGACACCCCCGACGACCTGGTCTTCGAACTGGCGCAGGCCGCCGCCTTTCCGGACCAGTCGCACGGCCGCCCGATCCTCGGCACGCCGAATTCCCTGAAACCCGCCGACGTCGCCGCCATCGACGCCTGGCGCGCCGCCCTCTACGCCCCCGACCGCCTGGTGGTCAGCGCCGCCGGCGCCGTCGACGAGGACGAGCTCCTGCGCCTGGCCGAGGCCGCCTTCGGTGCGCAACCGGCCGGGCAGGGCGCGCCCACGCCCGCCGCCCCGGTCTTCGCGCCGGGTCGCGCCGCCAGGTTGCGCCGCCTGGAACAGGCGCACCTGGTCCTGCTGCTGCCGGCCTTCGGGGCAAAAGACGACGACTACTTCGCCCTGCGTCTGTTCGTCGAAATGCTCGGCGGCGGCATGTCGTCGCGCCTGTTCCAGGAGGCCCGCGAGAACCGGGGCCTCGCCTACGCCATCGACGCCTGGAGCGACACCTACGCCGAAGGCGGGATGCTGGGCGTATACGCCGGCTGCGCGGCGAATGACGCCGGCCCCCTGGCCGCCCTGACCGCCCAGCAGGTCATCGCCCTGACCGACGGCTGCACCGACGCCGAGCTGGCCCGCGCCAAGGCCCAGCTCAAGGCGCATCTGTTCATGGCCCGCGAACAGCCCCTGTCGCGCACCGAGACCTCCGCCGGCCAGGCCCTGCTGTTCCAACGGCTGTTCTCTCCCGGCGAACTGGCGGAGGCCATCGACGCGGTGAGCAGGGCCGACATCGCCCGGGTCGGCGCGCGGCTTCTGCAGCCGGGCCTGAACGCCGGGTCGGTGCTGGGATCGAAAGCCTCACTCGGCGCCGTCGAGGCCTTCGCGGGCGGCCTCCAGGCCGGCTGATGAATATGTCTAGACATATCAAAAATCGCTCATTCTGAGCCATGGCGGCGTGCGGCAGTCCTGTAGCCCGCACAGGCCTCAAACCGGACTACAAACCCCGCGGATCGACCTACGCCCTGACCTACATCCGGGGCTACATTTGCCCAGCCTCGACCAACGGTCAGGGCGCGCTCCACAAGGGTTTCCGGCGAAATCTTCGCCTTGTGGAGCCGATGCGCGGTATAATCGTAGGTCCGCTTCGATAGAGGATGCCGGGCGATCCCGCCTTGACGCCCGGCCCGAAGCCTTCACCCTTGAGCCCGCTATGGCCCTTATCGACTGGACCGGACTGGACTCCACCTTCCGCCTCGACGGCGGAACCGTCCGGCTGCGTCCGCCGAAAGCCGGCGACTATGCCGAATGGGCCGACGTCCGCGGCGCCTCTCGCGATTTCCTGCAGCCCTGGGAGCCGACCTGGGCCCCCGACGACCTGACCCGCAGCGCCTTCCGCCGCCGTCTGGATTCCTGGCGCCGGGATCTGGAACAGGGACTGACCTATCCGTTCTTCGTCTTTTCCACCGAGACCGGGGCCCTGACCGGCGGCATCACCCTCAGCGGCGTTCGCCGCGGCGTCGCTCAGGTCGGAACCGTGGGCTACTGGAGCGGCGTCCACGCCACGCGCCAGGGTCATACCCTGACCGCCGTCCGGACGGTCAGCCGCTTCGCCTTCCGGACCCTGGGCCTCTCACGCCTCGAGGCGGCCTGCCTGCCCAGCAACACCGGCAGCGCCGCCCTGCTGCTCAAGGCCGGCTTCACCGAGGAGGGTTTCGCCCGGGCTTATCTGAAAATTAACGGCGAATGGCGAGACCATCGCCTGTTCGGGTTGATTTCGCGAGAGCGGGAGCAGTCCTGCCCGGACTAGGGCCAAGGGCGAGCGGACTGCGCAAGGAAACCGGTATCCAATCCGGGCCGAAGCACCGTAAGCCGCGAAGTGGGCATTTCGCCCGCAGTGTTTGAGGGGCGCGCCGCATGGCGCTGGGAAACGACCGCAAGGGGTGGGACACCGCGCTCACGCTCGAGGCGCTGGGCGCCGCGGGCGTAGCCCTGTGGACATGGTCGCCAACCGAAGACCGCATGAAATTCACCGGCGCCTCACGCGCCCTGGGACTGGGGCCTCTGGCGCCCGAATGCAGCTCCGCCGCGATTCGGGCCCTGGTCCTGCCGCAGGACCGTCCGCTGGCCGAGGAACTGCTGCGGCAGCAGCCGCCGCACAGCGAGATCACCCTTCGTCTGCGTATGCGTGGCGGTGAGGTCGGCGTCTGGCGCGGGGTCTGGCTGGAGGAGGGCAACCGCGCCGCCGGCGTGGTCGCGGCCGAGACCGCCTTCGCCGCCTCCGAGACCGATCCGCTGACCGGCCTGCTAGACCGCCGCAGTTTTGTCGCCCGGGCCCGCGAGCGACTGCAGACCAACCAGGCCTTCACCCTGGTGGTCGCCGACCTCGACCGGCTGCGCCGCCTCAACGAGGCGCTGGGCCACGAACGCGCCGACCTGGTTCTGGCGGCCCTAGGGGCCCGTCTGGCCGCCGCCTTCCCGCCTGAGTCGCTGATGGCCCGGGTCGGCGAGGACGAGTTCGCGGTTCTGGCCCCCGGCCTGATCCCGGCCGGCACGCGGCTGCGCGAGGCGCTGGAGCGCCCGCTGCGGGTCGCCGGTTTTGACATCCATCCCACCCTGGCCGTCGGCGCCGTCGAGGCGCAGGGCGGTGACGAGGCGCCCGACGCGGCCGAACTGCTGCGCCGCGCCGAACTGGCCGTCGAGGCCGCCAAGGCCGCCGGTCGCGGCGGCGGCGCGGCCTATGGCTCCGGCATGGAAAGCGACGGTCTGTCGCGTCTGGCCCTGGAAGGCGACCTGCGCGGCGCCGTCGGGCGCGGCGAGATCGGCCCCTTCTTCCAGCCGATCGTGCGGCTGGACACCGGCGAGCTCAGCGGCTTCGAAGCTCTCTGCCGCTGGCGCCATCCGCGTCGGGGCCTGCTGCCGCCGGACGAATTCCTGCCGTTGGCCGAAGAGATGGGGCTGATGGAGGACATCGGCGAGCTGATGATCCGCGCCTCGGCCCGTCAGCTCAACGAATGGCAGGCCCGCCACGCCCCGGCCTGGCAGCTGACCTGCAGCGTCAACCTGTCGACCGGCGAGATCCACAGGCAGGGCCTTGTCGAAGACGTCGGCGGCCTGATCGCCAAGTACCGGCTGCGCAAGGGCGCGCTGAAGCTGGAGATCACCGAGAGCGACATCATGCGCGACCCGGAAGGCGCCGCCGTGGTGCTCAAGGCTCTGCGCGAGGTCGGCGCCGGCCTGGCGCTCGACGATTTCGGCACCGGCTTCTCATCGCTCAGCTATCTGACCCGCCTGCCCTTCGACACGCTGAAGATCGACCGCTATTTCGTCCGGACCATGGGGGCCAACCCCGGCTCGGCCAAGATCGTGCAGTCGGTGGTCAAGCTCGGCCAGGACCTCAACCTCGAGGTCGTGGCCGAGGGGGTTGAGAACGCCCTGATGGCGAACCGCCTTCTGGAACTTGGCTGCGACTACGGCCAGGGCTTCGGTTACGCCCCGCCGCTGTCGCCGCAGGAGGCCGAGGTCTATCTCAACGAAAGCTACGTCGACGGCGTGGCGCCGGTCAGACGGCAGGGCTAGGCCCGGCCCGCCTCCGCCGACAGGTGGTCGGCGCTGATGCCCAGCTTGGCCAGCGCCGCCGACCATTTGTGTTCATGGTCGTCGCCGAAGATCAGGGTGCTGTCGGGATCACCGACCAGCCAGACGTTCTGGCGCATCTCCTTCTCCAGCTGTCCGGCGCCCCAGCCGGCGTAGCCGAGCGCCAGGACGGCCTTGCGCGGCGGCCCGTCGCCGGCCAGGGCGTTGAGTACCTCGCGCGAGGTGGTCAGGGCGACCCCCTCGGCCACCGGCAGGGTGCCGGCGGGACTGCGGTAGTCGTCGGTGTGCAGCACGAAGCCGCGCTCGCGCTCCACCGGTCCGCCCATCAGGACGATATCGTCGCGGTGGTTGTCGGTGACGGTGACGCCGAGCTTGGTCAGCAGATCCGGCATCTTCAACCCGTCGACCGGGCGGTTCAGGGTGATGCCCATGGCGTGCTGGTCGTCGTGGGCGCAGACATAGATGACCGCCCGCTCGAAGCGCTCGTCGTCGATGCCCGGCATGGCGATCAGCAGCCGGCCGGAGAGAAATTCGCTGTCAGGGACGTTGGCCATGACGTTGAACATCGGCGCGCTTCACGACCGTTTCAAGTCACACCGCTTGGCGATCCGGCTGTGCGGCTCTATTTGCCTGTCATCGACGCCCGCGACGGGCCAAGGGAGAGACACGATGACGATCAAAGTCGGCGACAAGGTGCCGGACGGCATGTTCATGACCAGCGGCGCCGAAGGCCCGCGTCCGATCAGCACCGATGAGCTGTTCGCCGGCAAGACGGTCGCCTTCTTCGCCGTTCCCGGGGCCTTCACCCCGACCTGCTCGGCCAAGCATGTGCCGGGCTTCAAGGAGCACGCCGCCGAGTTCCGCGCCAAGGGCGTCGACACCATCGCCTGCGTCTCGGTCAACGATGTCTTCGTGATGAAGGCCTGGGGCGCCGATCAGGGCGTCGGCGACGACATCGTCATGCTGGCCGACGGCAACGGCGACTTCACCAAGGCCCTCGGCCTGGAGATGGACGGCAGCAAGTTCGGCATGGGCACCCGCAGCCAGCGCTACTCGATGCTGGTCAAGGACGGCGTCGTCGAGACGCTGAACGTCGAGCAGGGCGGCGAATTCAAGGTCAGCGCCGCTGACTACATGCTGCCGCAACTGGGTTAATGCGCCTGTCCCGCGCTCCCTCCCCTTTATGGGCAGGGTGGCGCGAAGCGCCGGGTGGGGTAGTCGGATGCAGCGCTCCAATCCCCGAAGGTTGGCGCTCTATGATTTTCGTACCCCACCCTGATCGCTGCGCGATATGTCCCTCCCCAAAAAGGGGAGGGAGAATCGAACTACCCTTCGAAAGCCTCCAGCGGCTCGGAGCCCTGGGTCACCGCCGCCAGCTGCCCAGGCACACCGCTGAGCACCTGCCCGGCGTATAGCGTCGCCAGCGGCGCCATGCGGGCATCCAGATGGGCCTGTTTGGCCAGCATCCAGCCGCCGACCGTTTCGCCACAGAGTTTCAGATAGGCCGTCGCTCCGGCCAGGGCGTCCGGCGTCCCCTTGCGCTCGGAAAGCCAGTCCGCCCCTGCCTCCATGGCGTCGACCGCCGCCCCCAGGCGGTCGCCGACGCCGCCGAGATCGCCCTTCAGCGCCCGGGCGGTTTCGCGGATGTCGGAAACCAGCGAGGCCATCGCCGCCCCGCCTTCCATCGACAGCTTGCGGCCGACCAGGTCGATGGCCTGGATACCGTTGGTGCCTTCGTAGATCGGCAGGATGCGGCAGTCGCGGTAGTGCTGCGCGGCGCCGGTCTCCTCGACAAAGCCCATGCCGCCGTGAACCTGCAGCGCCTCGCTGGCCGCCCAGACGCCGACGTCCGTCGACCAGCCCTTGGCGATGGGGGTGAGAAGCTCTTCGCGCAGTTTGGCCCTGGCGTCGCCGCGGTGGGCCTGGTCGGCGGCTACGGCGGTGGCCAGGCAGATGCCCCGCGCCGCCGCCGTCTTGGCCTTGATCAGCATCAGGGTGCGGCGCACGTCGGGCAGGTCCCACAGGGGGGCCGGGTTCTGGCCGGTCCAGGCCGAGCGGCTTTGCTTGCGTTCACGGGCATAGGCGAGCGCCTGCTGGTAGGCCCGCTCTGCGATGGCCACGCCCTGCGTCCCGACCTGCAGCCGGGCGGCGTTCATCATGGTGAACATATGGGCCAGACCCTGGCCCTCGACCCCGACCAGTTCGGCCTTGGCGCCTTCGAAGACCATGACGCAGGTCGGCGAGGCGTGGATGCCCAGCTTGTGCTCGATGCCGGCCGGCCGCAGATCGTTCGGCGCCCCGGCCTTGCCTTCCGGCGTCAGGTTGCGCTTGGGCGCCACGAACAGGCTGATTCCCTTGACCCCGGGCGGGGCGTTCGGCGTGCGGGCCAGCACCAGGTGGACGATGTTGTCGGCGGCGTCGTGGTCGCCCCAGGTGATGTAGATCTTCTGGCCGGTCAGCCGCCAGCCGCCCTCGCCGTCAGGCTCCGCTCTGGTGGTCAGGGCGGCGAGGTCCGAGCCGGCCTGCGGCTCGGTCAGGTTCATGGTGCCGGTCCATTCACCGCTGACCAGGCGCGGCAGATACCGGGCCTTCTGCTCGGTGGTGCCGTGGGCGGCCAGGGCCTCGATGGCGCCCTGGGTGAGGATCGGGCACAGGCCGAACGCCAGGCTGGCCGCGTTGAACATTTCGAAGACGGCGATCTCCAGCGCCTTGGGAAGGCCCTGGCCGCCGTAACGGCCATCGGCCGACAGGCTGTTCCAGCCGCCTTCGGCGAACTCGCGAAGCGCCGCCGCATACCCGGGTGCGGCCGTGACCTTGCCGTTGGCATAGGTTGCGTGGGCCCGGTCACCCGGCCGGTTCAGCGGTGCGATGATATCGGCGGCGAAGGCGCCGGCCCCGTCCAGCACGGCTTCCACGGTGGCGTGGTCGGCTTCGGGGAACAGCTCGATCAGGTTGTCGAAGCCGGCGGCCTTCATGGCCAGGGCGATGTCGCGGAGCGGCGGGGTGTATGTCATCGAACAATCCCAATACAGTCGCCGTCTACCTAGACCGACGGTGGTGCGGAACAAAGGCCGCACTGAACCAGGGCGGGGGCTTTCATCGGCGGGAGCCGCGACTATGTTCGGTAGCGGCTGCCATCACAGTTGGAGCGCAAGCGCATGATCCGTCCCCTCGCCGTCGCCCTGATGGCCGCGATGCTGATGACCTGGCCGGCCCTCGCCGCGCCCTCGACCGACCCGGCGAAAATGCCGGCCGGGACCTATGGGCTGGAAAAGACCCACGCCTCGCTCCTGGCCCGGGTCCGGCACATGGGCCTGTCCAGCTATACCCTGCGGTTCAACCGCTTCGACGCCAGCTATGACTGGGATCCCCAGGCGCCGGAGGCGGCGAAGCTGACGGTCAGCATCGACATGACCTCGCTCGACGTCGGCGATGCGAAGATCAGCAAGAACTTCGCCGATGACTTCCTCGACGCCAAGAAAAACCCCAAGGCGACCTTCGTCTCCACCGCCATCGTCCGCGACGGCGACCGGGGCAAGGTGACCGGCGACCTGACCTTCCATGGCGTGACCAAACCGGTCACGCTGGACGTCATCTTCCGGGGCTACGAATCGGGCCTGCTCGGGGCCCGGTCGGGCTTTTCGGCGACTGGCGCGTTCAAGCGGTCTGACTTCGGCTCGGACAACATGAGTATGTTCGCCGGCGACGACATCGAACTGATCATTGAGGTGGAGTTCCTTCGGAAATGAGCACAGACCTGTCCGCCGGGCGCAGCCGCTACTCGGCCGTCGCCATGACCTTCCACTGGCTCATCGCGGCGTTGATCATTGGCAACGTCGCCCTGGCCTGGATCTCTGACGAGGTTCCCCGGTCGACGGCCGCCGGCCTGATGGCCTGGCACAAGACCCTCGGCATAACGATCCTGATCCTCAGCCTTGGCCGGCTGGCCTGGCGCCTGACTCACAAGCCGCCGCCGCTCGGCGACCATCTGAAGGTGTGGGAACGCTGGCTGGCTCATGTCGTCCACTGGGGGTTCT
>JBILYE010000290.1:0-3818 GCA_044377925.1 Caulobacter sp.
CTTCGAGATGCAGGACGTTCCAGCCATCGCCGCCGCGGCACGGACTCGGGGTGTGCTGACCCTGATGGACAACACCTGGGCGGCCGGCCTCTATTTCAAGCCGCTGGCCCATGGCGTCGACATTTCTGTCCAGGCCCTGACCAAGTACGTCTGCGGCCATAGCGACATCTTCATGGGCAGCGCCGCCACCAACGACCGCAAGCTGGCGGCGCAGCTGGAGGCCGGCATCCACGACTTCGGCTGGGCGGTCACAGGGGATGCCGCCTACGACATGCTGCGCGGCCTGCGCACCCTGCCCACGCGCCTGGCCCGCCACGACGAGACCGCCCGAGCCGTCGCCGGCTGGCTGACCGCCCAGCCGCAGGTGAAACAGGTGCTCCACCCTGCCCTGCCCGGCGCCCCCGGCCACGCCATCTGGGACCGCGACTACAGCGGGGCCAGCGGCCTGTTCGGGTTTGTGCTGAACCCCTGCCCTCTGGATGCCGAGCACGCCTTCCTCGACGCCCTGAAGATCTTCGGCCTCGGCTTCAGCTGGGGCGGCTTCGAGAGCCTGGCCATCCGATGTGATCCGCAGCTGAAGTCGCGGACCTTCGTGAAGGGGCTGGAGGGGCCGCTGTTCCGGCTGCACATCGGGCTGGAGCAGGCGAGCGACCTGATTGCGGATCTGGTGGCGGGGTTTGCGGCCCTGGACGCCGTCAACCCGCGGTGAGGCGGCGGTGATGATCCACCCCGGTCTCCGGCCCGCTTGACCTGCATCAAGATGAGAACGCCCGGGCGCTGATAAGGTCCTTCACTGTGGGCTGACAGCGCTCGGCAAGTCATCGAAGGAGACGTTCGTGGCTGCTGGCGCGCCCGAACCGGCGGAAACGACGTTTACGGTTCGAGGCCTGACCAAGGTCTACCAGACCGAAGCTGGACCCGTTCACGCCCTGCGCGGCGTCGACCTTGATATCCGCCGCGGCGAACTGATCGTGCTGCTCGGCCCTTCCGGTTCGGGCAAGTCCACCCTGCTCAACATCCTCGGCGGTCTCGACCGCGCCACCGCCGGCTCCGTGCTGTTTCATGACCGGCAGCTGGTCGGCGCTTCGGAGAGCGCGCTGACGGCCTATCGCCGCGAGTCCGTCGGCTTCATCTTCCAGTTCTTCAACCTGGTCCCGAGCCTGACGGCGCGAGAAAACGTCGCCCTCATCACCGAGATCGCCCGCGACCCGATGCCCCCGGAAGACGCCCTGGACATGGTCGGGCTGGCGGACCGCCTGGATCACTTTCCCGCCCAGATGTCCGGTGGCCAGCAACAGCGGGTCGCCGTGGCCCGCGCCATAGCCAAACGGCCGGAAATCCTGCTCTGCGACGAGCCGACCGGGTCGCTCGACAGCGAAAGCGGCGTGCGCGTGCTGGAAGCCCTGGTCGAGGTTACCCGCGACGTCGGAGCCACGACCATGATCGTCTCCCACAACGCGGGCATCGCGGCGATCGCCGATCGGGTCATCCGTTTCCGGGACGGCGCGATTACCGAGATCGTCGAGAATGCCAATCGCCGGGCTCCAGCGGAGATCAGCTGGTGAGGTGGCGCGCGCTCGACCGCAAGTTCGTCCGCGACCTGTGGCGCATGAAGTGGCAGGCCCTGGCCATCGCCCTGCTGATCGCCTGCGGCGTGTCGGTGACGGTCATGGCCTTCTCCGCCCAGAAGGCGCTGCAGGACGCCCAGGAGCGGTTCTACGAGGACACGCGGTTTGGCGATGTCTTCGCCGAGGCGCGCAGGGTCCCGCTGTCCAGGGCGCGCGATCTGGCGCGGATCGACGGCGTGGCGGCGGTGGACGTTCGCATTGCCGAGAGCGGGCTGATGGACGTGCCGGGCCTGAGCCGCCCGGCCGTGGCCCGGGTGATCTCCCTGCCGCAGGACGAGGCCGGCGGCCTGAACCGCGTCACCCTGGCCAGAGGCCGAATGCCGGACCCGGCCAGCCTCGACGAGGCGGTGGCGATCAAGAGCTTCCTGGACGCCGCCCATGTGTCCCTGGGCGACCGCCTGACCACGGTGATCGGCGGCCGGGCTTTTTCGTTCCGGGTCGTCGGGGCGGTGAACTCACCCGAAGCGGTGTTCACGCCCAGCCCCGAGTCCTTCATGCCCGACGACGCCCACCAGGCGACCTTCTGGGCGCCGCGGCAGGCAGTCGAGCGGGCGGCCGGCCTGTCGGGCGCCTTCAACACCGTCGCCCTCGACCTGGCGGCGGGGGCCTCGCTGCCGGCCGTGCTGCAGGCGGTCGATCGCATCCTCGCCCCCTACGGCGGCCTGGCCGCCTACGGCCGGGAAGACCAGGTCTCCCACGCCTTCCTGGAGGCGGAACTGAAGGAACTGTCGACCTCCGCCGCCATCCTGCCGCCGATCTTCCTGCTGGTGGCGGCGGCCCTGGTCCATATGGTCGTCAGCCGGCTGGTCGATGCCGAGCGCGAGCAGATCGGCCTGCTCAAGGCCTTCGGCTACAGCGACCTGCAGGCCGCCTCGCCCTACCTGCAGCTGGCCGCCGCCATCGGCCTGGTCGGCGCGATCGGCGGCGGCGTGATCGGCGGCTGGATGGGGGTGATGGTCATGGAGCAGTACCGCGCCTACTTCCGGTTCCCCGAGCTGCAGGCCGCCTTCCACTGGCCTGGGTTCTTCATCGCCGTCACCGCCTCGGTCGCCGCCGCCATCGCCGGCTGCCTGCTGTCGGTGCGGCGGGCGGCGGCCCTCTCGCCGGCCGTGGCCATGCAGCCGCCGAGGCCACGCGCCTACCGTCAAGGTTGGCTGGACCGCCTGCTTCCAGGCCGCGCCGTCGACCAGGCCAGCCGGATGATCGTTCGCAACCTTGAGCGCTTCCCCCTGCGGGCCGGCCTCACCGCCCTCGGCCTCGCCGCCGGCCTGTCGTTGCTGATCGGCGCCCAGTTCGTGTTCGGCAGCCTCGACCACATCATCGACCAGGCCTACTTCCAGTCCCAGCGCTGGAGCGACTCCATCGCCTTCGCCGAAGCGCGGGGCGAGCGGGCTGTCAGCGAGGCGCGGCGGTTGCCGGGGGTGTTCGGCGCCGAGCCGGTCCGGGTCCTGCCGGTCCGGGTCATGGCCGGCGGCAGGACCGAACTGACCCGGCTGACCGGGCTGGAGCCGGACGGCCAGATGCACCGCCCGCTGGACGCCGCCGGTCGGCCGATCGCCTTCCAGGGACGGGGCCTGATCATCAGCCGGGCCCTGGCCGGGAAGCTGGGCGTCGCCCCCGGTGAGCCCGTTCGCATCGAGGTCATGGACGGGCGCTCGCCGGCGGCCGTGTTGCCGGTCAGCGCCCTGGCCGAGGATTTCAGCGGCTATGCCGTCTACATGGACCGCCGGGCGCTGAACCGCCTGATGGGCGATGGCGACGTGGCCAGCGGCGCCCAGCTGTTGCTGGCGCCCGACCGGCGCGAGGCCTTCTACCGCGCGATCGAGGCCACGCCGCAGATCGTCGCCGCCTCCTCGCGGGACGACACGGTCCTCAACTGGCGCAAGGTGATGATCGAGGCCTTCCGGGTCTCCATGACCTTCTATGTCGGCTTCGCCGGCGCCATCGCCTTCGGGGTCGCCTACAACGCCAGCCGCATCGCCCTGTCGGAGCGGGCCCGGGACCTCGCGACCCTGCGGGTGCTGGGCTTCGAGCGGCGGGAATGCGCCTACATTCTGCTCGGTGAACTGCTGGTGCTGGCCGTGGCGGCCCTGCCGTTGGGCCTGCTCGGCGGCCACGGCCTGGCGATGCTGATCACCAGCGTCTACGCGCGCGATGAGCTGAGGCTGCCCCTGGTGATGACGCCGCAGG
>JBILYE010000289.1:0-3818 GCA_044377925.1 Caulobacter sp.
GCGACCTGGTCGCCGACGGCGAGGTCCATGCCCTCGGGCTCGGCGTAGTCGAAGGCCTCGGGCAGCGGCATGGGCAGGAGGACGGAGGCGATGCGGCTCAACGGTCCTTCTCCCGACAAGCGGGAGAAGTAACCCGGGGTGCGTCCATTGCGCGCTTGATGTACAACGCCCGACCCATCTCTACGGACGCCCCGACCATGCAGCTCTTCCTCGACACCACCGACACCGCCGTGCTGGCGGACCTGGTCAAGACCGGCCTTGTGGACGGGGTCACCACCAATCCCACGCTGATCGCCAAGTCGGGTCGTCCCATGGCGGAGGTCATCGCCGAGATTTGCGGTCTCGTCGAGGGGCCTGTCAGCGCCGAGGCGGTGGCCACCGACGCCGAGACCATGATCAAGGAAGGCCGCAAGCTGGCCGACATCGCCGGTAACGTCGTGGTCAAGCTGCCGCTGACCCGCGACGGGCTGATCGCCTGCGCCGCCTTCGCCGCCGACGGCATCGCCACCAACGTCACCCTGTGCTTCTCGGTGGCCCAGGCGCTGCTGGCCGCCAAGGCCGGCGCCACCTACGTTTCGCCCTTCGTCGGGCGGCTGGACGACCACGGGGCCGACGGCTGCGCCCTGATCGGCGATATCCGCACGGTCTATGACAACTACGGTTTCGATACCGAGATCCTGGCCGCCTCGGTGCGCACCGCCGATCACGTGGCCCGCTGCGCCGAGCTGGGGGCCGACTGCGCCACCCTGCCGCCGAACGTCTTCGAGGCCCTCTTCAAGCACCCCTTAACCGACAAGGGTCTAGAAGCCTTCCTGAGCGACTGGGCCAAAACGGGCCAGACCATCCTCTAGAAGAGCAGGCAAGGCATGTCGGACGGGGCGCGGATCAAGACACTCGATACGGCGCCGGATCTGGCGGCCCTCCGCGACCTGATCCGCGAGAACGGCGCCCTGCTGCGCGACGACCCGGAGCTGCTGGCTGATCTGGGCCTGCGGCTCGACGCCGCCAACCTGGTCGATTTCGGACCGGCGGCGCTGGCGCGGGTGGCGGCGACGGCGAAGCGCGAATCGAAGGCCCGGCGGATGCTGGAGGCCACGGCCCGCGCCAACTTCTCGGCCCAGGCCCAGACCCATGCGGCGGTCATCGACCTGCTGGAAGCCCGCAACCATTCCGACCTCGTGCGCCGGATGGACGAGGTCGCGACCCTGCGATTCGGCCTGATCGGCGCGGCGGTGGCGCTGGAGGGACCGATGCGGGTTCCGGCCGGCTGGTATCCGCTGGTCGAGGGGCAGGTTGACCTGATCCTGGGACCGCAGAAGCTGAACCGCATGGGTTTCCATGCGCCGGCGCTGGGCCTGTTCGGCGACAAGGGTTCAAGCGTGAAATCCATGGCCATGGTCCGGCTGGCCATCTGGGAGCCGGCGCGGCAGGGCGTGCTGGCCTTCGGCTCGCCGGAGCCGGAAGGCTTTACCAAGGACATGGGCCACGAGCTGGTCGATTTCCTCGGCCGGGTGTTCGAACGCACCGCCGAGCGCTGGCCGGTGCTGTGACGGCCGAGGGCGCGCTAGAGATCTGGATCACGCATCTGGCGGCTGAACGGCGCGCCTCGCCTCGTACGCTGGAAGCCTATCGGGCCGGCGCCGGCTCATACCTGAATTTCCTGGCCCGCCATCGCGGTGAGATCATCACTGTCGAGGCCCTGGGCACAGTCTCGGCCGCCGAGGTCCGCGCCTGGCTGGCTGACAAGCGTGAGGGCGCGAACGGAAAGCAGCTGGCCGCCCGGTCCCTGTCGCAGGCCCTGTCGGCGGTGCGCTCCTTCCATGGTTTCGTCGACCGCCGGATGGGTGTCCCTTGCCCCGGCCTTGCCCTGGTGCGGGGACCCAAGGTGCGGCCCGGAGCGCCGCGACCGGTCAGTGAGGACCAGGCGCGCGGCCTGCTGATCGAGGCCGGCGCCGATCCGGACCGCGATCCCTGGGAGGGTCTGCGCGACCAGGCGGTGCTGACCCTGCTTTACGGCTGTGGCCTGCGGATCTCGGAGGGGCTGAGCCTGACCCGGGGCGATGCGCCGCTGGGTGAGGCGATCCGCATCACCGGCAAGGGCGGAAAGACCCGCATCGTGCCTGTTTTGCCGGCCGTACGCGAGGCGGTGGACGCCTACCTCGCCGCCCTGCCCTGGCCGACGGAGGCCGGCGACCCGCTGTTCATCGCGAAGCGCGGCGGCGCCCTGTCGCCCCGCCATGTGCAGGCGGCCATGCAGCTTCTCCGGGGCCGCCTCGGCCTGCCCGACCGGGCGACGCCGCATGCCCTGCGTCACAGCTTCGCCACCCATCTGCTGGGGGCCGGCGCCGATCTGCGGGTCATCCAGGAACTGCTCGGCCACGCCAGCCTGTCAACGACGCAGCGCTACACGCAGGTCGACGCGGCGGGGCTGCTGGCCGCCTATTCGGCGGCGCATCCGCACGCCTAGCCGGCGCAGGCGCGATCCAGCGCCATCAAGGCCTCGATCATCGCCTCGGCCGCGGCGGCGTCGGCCAACGGCGCGTCATGCGTGCTCAACCTGTCGGGCGTCTTGTCCAGTCGGCCGGCACGGATACAGGCCGCGCCCTCAGCGCAGCTCAGCCGCAGCTGATTGCCCTCGATCTTCAGGGCGACGTCCGCGAGGTCCGCCTCCCAGCGGCCCCAGACGCCATTGCGGCCGTGGGTGTGGACCACCGTGCGGCAATCGACGGTCAGGTGATGGAAGTCCGGGGTCTTCGGTCCGCCGTTCCAGCTGTCGATTCTCGGCGGGCTGGCGAAGGCGCACAGCAGGAGGCCGGCAAGGGTCAGTACAGGACGCATCATTCCGCTCCCACCCGATCGAGCCGTTTCTTCCTCGGCCGCTCGCGCATGACGCCGGGATAGCCCTTCAGCGGGCCAAGCGGCTCGCCCCAGTAGGTCCAGTCGGCGCGTTCGGTCAGGTTCATGTGGTAGCGCGGCTCGCGGCCCGTGCGTTCGGGGAACAGGCTGCGGGGGATGTTAATGAACCGGGGAGAGCGGGCCTTCTCAAAGGCGACCGGCGTGCCGCAGCGGCGGCAGAAACTGCGGGTCGTGCGGTTCGTTTCGTCCTCGTAGCGGGAAAGTTCGTCCTCGCCCTCCAGCCAGCGGAAGCGGCTCTTCCAGGTTCCGACATGGGTGGCGTAGGCGCAGCCCTGGGCCCGGCGGCTGGCCTCGCCATGGTCGTGCCAGGCCCAGACGGCGGGGACGTCGATCTCGAAGCGGACCGCACCGCAAACGCATTGCCCCTCGGACTGGACGGCGGACTTCTTCGTCATCGGCGGCTGCGCAGCAGGTAGGTGAGGAAGAGGCCGGCGAACAGCAGGTCGCCGAGGGTCAGCCAGAAGCTGGACATAGGGGCCTGGCCGGACTGGATATTGAGCCAGACGATAAGCGGCAGCGGCGTCTTGCCGATGACGCCCAGCCACAGGATGCCGCGATGGGCGACCGGGTCGCGGGCCACCATGGCGTAACCGACCCCGAAGACGGCGATCAGCAGGCCAGCCGTCTGGCTG
Source organism: Caulobacter sp. (assembly GCA_044377925.1). Taxonomy (GTDB): domain Bacteria; phylum Pseudomonadota; class Alphaproteobacteria; order Caulobacterales; family Caulobacteraceae; genus Caulobacter. The sequence goes on from JBILYE010000289.1 coordinate 3,549, forward strand.
GACAGGATGTCCGGCGGCGGCGGCTGGCCAAGGCTGGCGTAGAAGGCAGCCGGAGCGATCAGCAGCGGCAGGCCGACGAGCAGGTTGAACAGGGCGGCGAGCGCGAAGACGGCTTTCCACAGGCGCATGATGGTTTCCTCCCGGTGGCAAGAGCCTTGCGCGGCAATCGGCCAATGTCGAGGACTCGTGAACCTCCGCGCCCGCGCTACATTCCCTTTCCATGCGCGCCTTCGCCCGACTTCTGGACCGCCTGAGCCTGACGGCGTCGCG
>JBILYE010000080.1:0-14374 GCA_044377925.1 Caulobacter sp.
AGTTGTAGATGGGGAAGCGTTTCGTCAATGCGATGACTTCTTCACGGACGCGGGCTTCCACGGCGGGATCACCGTCTTCATTGCCCGACAGGCCGTCGAGAACTTCACCGATCCACTTGCCGATCTGACGGAATTCTTCCTCGCCGAAGCCGCGGGTGGTGCCGGCCGGTGTGCCGACGCGGATGCCGGAGGTCTTGGTCGGGGGCAGCGGGTCGAACGGGATGCCGTTCTTGTTGGTGGTGATGTGGGCCCGCTCCAGCGCCTTCTCGGCCAGGGCGCCGGTGACGTTCTTGGGCCGCAGGTCGACCAGCATGACGTGGCTCTCGGTGCCGCCCGAGACGATGTTCAGGCCGGCCGCCTGCAGGCTGTCGGACAGGGCGACGGCGTTGGCGATGATCTGGGCGCCGTAGTCCTTGAAGGAGGGCTGCAGCGCCTCGCCGAAGGCCACGGCCTTGGCGGCGATGACGTGCTCCAGCGGACCGCCCTGGATGCCCGGGAAGATGGCGCTGTTGAACTTCTTGCCCAGATCCACGTCGTTGCTGAGGATCAGGCCGCCGCGCGGCCCGCGCAGGGTCTTGTGGGTGGTGGTGGTGACCACATGGGCGTGCGGCAGGGGGCTCGGGTAGTGGCCTGCGGCCACGAGACCGGCGAAGTGGGCCATGTCGACCATCAGCCAGGCGCCGATGCTGTCGGCGATCTGACGGAAGCGGGCGAAATCGATGACGCGGCTGTAGGCGCTGCCGCCGGCGATGATGAGTTTCGGCTTCTCGGCGGCGGCGACCTCGGCGACCTGATCATAATCGATCAGCTGGTCCTGCTGGCGCACCGAGTAGCTGACCGGCTTGAACCACTTGCCGGACTGGTTGGCCGGGCTGCCGTGGGTCAGGTGACCGCCGGCGGCCAGGTCCATGCCCATGAAGGTGTCGCCCGGCTTCAGCAGAGCCATGAACACCGCCTGGTTGGCCTGTGAGCCGGAGTGCGGCTGGACGTTGGCGTAGGCGGCGCCGAACAGCTCCTTGGCGCGGTCGATGGCGATCTGCTCGATGACATCGACGTATTCGCAGCCGCCATAGTAGCGCTTGCCCGGGTACCCTTCGGCGTACTTGTTGGTCAGGATCGAGCCCTGGGCCTGCAGCACCGCCTTTGAGACGATGTTCTCGGAGGCGATGAGCTCGATCTGCTCACGCTGGCGGGTCAGCTCGAAATCGATGGCCTTGGCGATGTCCGGATCGGCCTGGGCCAGATCGGCGCCGAAGAAGGCGGGGGCAACTTTGGTATGGGCGGTCATGGGTCTCTCCGGCGGCGAGGGGCGCGGGGTCGCGCCCTGTTAAGGGTTGAAAGCGGGGGGATCAATCGGAACCGGCGTGGCGGCCAGACGTTCGCCTTCGCGGGCCTCCCCTTTCGGGTCGGCCCGTTCCGTTAGTGATTGAGTTTGAAAGGTTTTGAAGCCATGGCCGACTCCACCCGCCCGATGGGTTCGTCGGACACGGAGCTGATGCAGCTCGGCTCGGATATCGTGTCGGCCTATGTGACGCGCAATTCGATCGGCGCCAGCGCCCTGCCTGACTTGATTCGAAGCGTTCACCAGGCCCTGAAAGGCCTGGAAGGCGGCGAGGCCCCTGCCCCGCCGGCCGCCAGGCAGAAGCCGGCAGTGCCGATCGGCCGGTCCGTTCAGCACGACTACATCGTCTGTCTTGAAGACGGCAAACAGCTGACCATGCTGAAGCGCTATCTGCGCGCCCGCTACGACCTGTCGCCGGAAGACTATCGCCGCAAGTGGGGCCTGCCGCCGGAGTACCCGATGGTCGCGCCGGCCTACGCCGAGCGTCGCTCTGATTTCGCCAAGAAGATCGGGCTCGGAAAAGGCGTGCGGCGGAAGTAGCTCCTGATCAGCTGTAGAGCAGCCTAAGCCGTTTGTGCCGATGACGGAAGACGTATGCCGTCATGGCCTGGGTGATCCCATCCAGAAATCCGAGCTTGGCGTCGACCGTGACGATATCCCGGACGACGCAGCCCCCATCGTCAGCCGGTCGGACGCTGCGTTCGTGCTTCCAGTACCAGTACTGCAGCAGGCCCAGCGAGGTTTCGATGAAGCCGGAGGGCCCGATGTCGGCAAACATCAGGGTGTGGCGCTCGAAGGGGATCAGCCCGAAGGCGTAGAGCCAGCAGTCGGCGACCCTTTCTTCCAGCGGCGCTTCCCGAAGATCCTTGAGGCCGGCCGGAAACCGCATCTCTATCAGCGGCATGAGTTCCGCGTTGACGCCTCCCGGCGTGGTGACGGCCGCCCAAATCTCTTCAGGCGGCCGCGGCAGTCGCGTGGAAATGTCGACGGCAGGGGTGGAAGACCACCGCTCCTTAGGCAGCGACGCCCCCGAGACGGGCGATGTTGCAGTGCGCCCAGAGCCTTTCCATCGCTCCGACCAACTCGCGCATCATCTCGTCCGTGTGGAACGGCGTCGGGGTGAAGCGCAGGCGCTCGGTGCCGCGCGGCACGGTCGGGTAGTTGATCGGCTGGACGTAGATGCCGTGGTCTTCCAGCAGCATGTCGGAGACCATCTTGCAGTGGACGGGGTCGCCGACCATGACCGGCACGATGTGGCTGACCGACGGCATGACCGGCAGGCCGGCGTCGCGGAACATCTGCTTGAGCGTCTCGGCGCGTTCCTGGTGGATCTCGCGGACCTCGTTGTGCTGCTTGAGCCAACGCACCGAGGCGGCGGCGCCGGCGGTCAGGGCCGGCGGCAGGGACGTCGTGAAGATGAAGCCCGAGGCAAAGCTGCGGATGGCGTCGACCATCTCGATGTCGCCGGCGATGTAGCCGCCCATGACGCCGAACGCCTTGCCCAGCGTGCCTTCGATGATGTCGATGTCGGCCATGACGCCGTCACGCTCGGCCACGCCCGCGCCGCGCTGGCCGTAGAGGCCGACGGCGTGGACTTCGTCGAGGTAGGTGATGGCGTTATACTTTTTCGCCAGGGCCACGGTGCCCGCCAGGTCGGCGATGTCGCCGTCCATCGAATAGACGCTCTCGAAGGCGATGAGCTTGGGGGCGTCGATCGGCGCCGCGGCCAGCAGGCTTTCGAGGTGATCCAGATCGTTGTGGCGGAAGATGTGGCGCGCGCCGCCGCCGTTGCGAATGCCGGCGATCATCGAGGCGTGGTTCAGCTCGTCGGAGAAGACGATCAGCCCGGGCAGCACCTTGTAGAGGATCGAGAGGCTGGCCTCGTTGGCCACATAGCCCGAGGTGAACAGCAGGGCGGCGTCCTTGCCATGCAGGTCGGCGAGCTCGCGCTCCAGCTCAACGTGATGGTGGGTGGTGCCGGAGATGTTGCGAGTGCCGCCGGAGCCTGAGCCGTTGGCGTCGATGGCCGCATGCATGGCGTCCAGGACGACCGGGTTCTGACCCTGGCCGAGGTAATCGTTCGAGCACCAGACGATGATGTCCTTGGACGAGCCGTCATCACGGGTCCAGGTGGCGCGCGGAAAGGCGCCGCGGTGTCGCTTCAGATCGGCGAACACACGGTAGCGACCTTCAGACCGGACCTGCTCCACAGCGGTCCGAAACGCGGCTTTGTAGTCCATCTGGCGAATGCCCGATCCTCGCCCCGAGGACCGGTCCCTCTTGTTCTTGTTAGTTGGCGGGGGGTTTATCCCCCAACGCCCGGCCCTGTCCAATTAAGGATTTGTACGGAGGCAGACTACCCCGCCAAACTTCGCGGGTCGTGTGAAAACGTCTCGCATGTGATCTAGGCGAGGTCTTGCAGCTTTCCCCGCATCAGTTGCAGCACGGCGGAGAAGTCCTTCTGGCCGAATCCGAGGCCATCGAACATGGCGTAGAGGGCCTCGGCCTGGTTGCCCATCGGCGTGGTCGCGCCCGCCTTTGACGCCGCTTCCTGGGCCAGCTTCAGATCCTTGAGCATCAGGGCGGTCAGGAAGCCGCCTTCGTAGCCACGGTTGGACGGGGCCGACTCGACCGGTCCTGGCCACGGGCAGTAGGTGGTCAGGCTCCAGCACTGGCCGGAGGACTTCGAGGCGATGTCGAAGAACCGGGTCGGGTCGAGTCCCAGCTTCTCGGCCAGGGCGAACGACTCACAGACGCCGAGCATGGAGACGCCGAGCAGCATGTTGTTGCAGATCTTGGCCGCCTGGCCCGAGCCCAGGTCTCCGGCATGGAAGACGGCGCGGGCCATCGGCTTCAACGCCTCCTCAAAGGCCGGATAGTCGGCCTCGTCGCAGCCGACCATGAAGGCCAGCGTGCCGGCCTCGGCCGCCATGATGCCGCCGCTGACCGGAGCATCGCCGAAGCGGAAGCCCGCCGCCTTGGCCATCGCCCCGACGGCGCGGGCGCTGTCGACGTCGATGGTCGAACAGTCGATCAGCAGGGCCGAAGTCGGCGCATTGGGCAGGATGTCCTTCTCGTAGACGTCCCGCACATGCTTGCCGGCCGGCAGCATGGTGATGACCAGATCCGCGTCTTTCACCGCCTCGGCGACCGTGGCCGACGGCGAGCAGCCGCCGGCCACAGCCTTGTCGAGGGCCGCCGCCGACAGATCGAAGGCGGCGACGTGGCGGTCGGCCCGCACCTGGTTGGCCGCCATGCCGGCGCCCATGTTGCCGACACCGATGAAGGCTACCCGGGTCATCTCAAACGCTCCTTGCGCCAGCCCTTCGCGAGGCCGGCGTCGTTGATGATTCAGATTGGCGCAGGCCCTATCCGGGCTTGCGGAACTTCAGGACGAACTGGTCCGTCTTGCCCTTGATCGCGGCGTCGAAGACGCTGGCGGTGCGGGGGTCGCCCGGGTTGCGCAGGATGTCGCTCTCGCTTTCCAGCACGAAGCCGGCGGCCAGAACCTCCCGCTTCACCGTTTCGATATCGATGCGGTGGAGCGTGTCGGTGTCGCGTGTGCCGGAACCGTCGGCGGCGGCGTGGTCGACGATGATCAGCAGGCCGCCCGGCTTGAGCGAATCGAAAAACGCCTTGTCGACCATGCCGGCCAGAGGCTCCGGAGCCATCTTCAGGTGCATGTCGTGGTAGTTCTGGGCGGTGAAGATGACGTCCAGCGTCTCGGCGAAGGCGATGGCCCCGAGCGACGGGCGCAGCGGCACGACATTGGTGTAGTCCGCCACGACCGCGTCCTGGTTCGTGCCATAGCTGGCCTGGAAGTCGATGAACTCCTTGGGCTGCACGGCGAAGACCTTGCCCGTCGGGCCGACGGCGGCGGCGAAGAGGCGGGTGAAGTAGCCGCCGCCCATGATGAAGTCGCCGACCTTGTCGCCGGGTTTCACTTCGGCGAGGGCCAGCAGTTCGGCCGGCTTGCGGGCTGCGTCCCGGGCCTTCTGCTCGGCCGGGCGCCTGGCGTCGTTCAGGGCCGCGCTGTAGTCGGCAGCGATGACGGCGCCGGCCAGGCTGAGGGCCAGAGCCCCGGCGAGTCCGGCGAAAAGTGACTTGTTCAACGGCGTGCCCTCCCAGGCTTCCGGAAGCGGTAGACGAACTGGTCGGTCTCGCCCCGGATGGATTTGTCGAAGACGCTCACTGACTGCTTGTCCTTGGGGTCGCGCAGGAACTGCCCTTCCCCATCGAAGATAAACCCGGCCGCCTCGATCTCACGGCGCACGAACGCCGCATCGATGCGGTGCAGCGTGTTGACGGCCGACAGGCCGCTGCCCTTCCGGGCCGAGTGGTCGATGACGATGTAGAGACCACCCGGCTTCAGCGCCTGATAGATCTGGCGATTGACCGCCGCGACATCAACCGGCCCCATGAAGTCGGCGTGCATGTCGTGATAGTTCTGGGCCGTGAAGACGACATCGAGCCGCTCCGGCGCGCTGAACAACGGCAGGGTGCTCAAGAGAACGCGGACGTTGGAAAAAGCCGGGTCCCTGGCGACCGCGTTTACGGCGGGCTCGCGTTTGGCCAGCTTGGACAGCTCATCCGGCACATAGGCATAGACCCGGCCGCGCGGGCCGACGGCCTTGGAGAAGATGCGGGTGAAATAGCCGCCGCCGGGGATCAGGTCGGCGACCTTCATGCCGGGCTTTATGCCCGCGAAGAGAACCGTCTCGCCCGGACGACGGTTCGCGTCGCGGGCCATGTCGGCGGCCGGCCGGCTGGGATCAGTCAGGGCGGCGTTCAGCCAGACCGGCAGCGCAGCTCCGGCTTCCACCGGCGGCGGCGGCGGCGGCGGCGGCGGGGTGGTGGCGCAGGCGGTCAGGGTCAGGACGGCGGCCAGGGCCAGCCAACTCGCGCGGGGCGTCATTCGTCTCTCCTGGACGGCTATTCGTTCGGTCCCCCGACCTGCGGAACTCTCTAGGCCAAAGTTAGGCCTGCGTCAGCGGCGTCCACTCCTCATTCGCGGGAAGCGGCGCGAAAATCTCGTCCAGCAGGTCGTCGCCGACCTCCTCGACCGTTTCGGGCGTCCAGCGGGGGGTGTTGTCCTTGTCGACGATGACGGCCCGGACGCCCTCGATGAAGTCCGGACGCTGCACCACGCGGGCGCCGATCCGGTACTCCATCACCATGTTGTCCGCGAAGTCGGTCAGCAGGGCGCCGTGCGCCAGTTGTCGGAAGGCGACCTTCATCGTCTGCGGTGACTTGGTCCCCAGGGTGACCAGGGTGCTGCGCGCCCATTCACCGGTGTCCAGTTCCAGGTCCTCGAGGATGGCCTCGACCGTCGGGCGGCCGAAGAACCGGTCGATGTCGTCCAGATGCGCCTCGATCGGGGCCGGTCCGGCGTCGCGCACGAAGTGGGCCAGGGCGCCCGGGATGCTGCCCGGATGCTCGGCGAGGGCGGCCTTGAAACCCTCGACATGCTCGCTCGGCATGTAGTGGGTGGCGATGCCCAGCCGCATGCAGTCGGCGCCCTTGATCCGCGCGCCCGTGAGGGCCAGCCAAAGCCCCGCCTGGCCGGGCAGGCGCGGGAGGAACCAGCCGCCGCCGACGTCAGGGAAAAGGCCGATGCCGGTCTCGGGCATGGCGAAGGTCGTCCGCTCGGTGGCGATGCGCACGGCGGCCGGCATCGAGAGGCCGACCCCGCCGCCCATGGTCACCCCGTCCATCACCGCCACCACGGGCTTGGGATAGACAAACAGCAGGTGGTTCAGCCGGTACTCGGTGTGGAAGAATTCCCGGGCGTCCTGGCCGTCCCCTGCCCCGCTCTCGGCCAGCATGCGGATATCGCCGCCGGCGCAGAAGCCGCGCTCGCCGCTGTGGTCGATGAGGATGCAGTGGACCGCCTCGTCGTCACGCCAGGCCAGCAGGGCGTCGGTGATCAGCCGGCACATGTTGGTGGTCAGCGCATGCAGCGCCTTGGGCCGATTGAGGGTGACGCGGCCGACGCCGCCTTCGACGCGGGTCAGGACTTCGGGTTCTTCGGTCATAAGCTCACTCTCGCAGATCAATGGCGACCAAGCCGCAACGTTCTGCGGCCTGAAGCAATGCGCCATCACGACTGGCGATAGCGGCAGCGGCCTCAAGGGCAACCTTCAAGTACAACGCATCGTAGAAAGAAAGGCCCTGCCGGCGCGCCAAACTCAGAGCGTGGTCATGCCCGGCTCGATCCGGCAAAGCCTGAACACTGAGGTCAATGGCCTGCAGAAATTCGATGGCCTGATCGGCCTCGGCCTCCTCCACCACCTTCCGCCGTTGAGCCTTGAGAAGGAGGTTTCGACACTCGGCCGGGAAGATATACGGGGCAAGGAAGCGAACCGTGGCGATCCGGCCGAGCAATTCATCGCTGCTACGGGTTGCCTGATCGGGAATAAACCAGGCGGCGACGGCAGACGCGTCAAGAACGATCGGCGTCACTCGCGGCCTTCCTCAACCGCCGCCTTCCAGTCGAATTCAACCCGGGTTCTGTGACGCTGCTCAATCCCGACGCGGAAAGCACGGATCTGATCAGCGAGGTCGGCGGGCGGCCGCACACTGGTGGGAGCCGGTGAAAGCACCGCGGCCGGCCGGCCATGCTTGGTGATGAGAATGTCCTCACCGCCAGATTCCAGACCTTCGACGAGCGCCGACAGGTTCGTCTTCGCTTCGAGAATGCCGACTTCGCGCATTACGGCCTCCAAATTCTGACCAGTCTGGTCAGAATAGCACGGAACCCTACTGCCTGAACATCTCGCGCCCGATGATCACCCGCATGATCTCGTTGGTGCCTTCGAGGATCTGGTGGACGCGCAGGTCGCGGACGATGCGCTCCATCGGGTAGTCGGCGAGATAGCCATAGCCGCCGTGCAGCTGCAGGGCGTTGTTGGCGACATCAAAACAGGCGTCGGTGGCGAAGCGCTTGGCCATGGCGCAGAGCTTGGTGGCGTGGGGGTCGCGCTGGTCGAGGGCGCTGGCGGCGTTGCGGACCATCAGCTGCGAGGCCGTCAGCTCGGTGGCCATGTCGGCGATCTTGAACTGCAGGGCCTGGAAGTCCTTCAGCGGTTTGCCGAACTGGTTGCGGGTTTCCATGTAGGCCTTGGCGGTATCGAGGGCGAAGGCGGCGCCGCCCAGCGAGCAGCTGGCGATGTTCAGACGGCCGCCGTCCAAGCCCATCATGGCGAAGCGGAAGCCCTCGCCCTCGCCGCCGATACGGTTCTCGACAGGCACCCGGACGTTGTCGAAGTTGACCTGGGCGGTGGGCTGCGACTTCCAGCCCATCTTCTTCTCGTTGGCGCCGAAGGACAGGCCTTCCCAGCCCTTCTCGACGATGAAGGCCGACACGCCCTTGGGACCGTCGCCGCCGCTGCGGGCCATGACGACATAGACGTCCGAGACGCCGGCGCCGGAGATGAAGGCCTTCGAGCCGTTCAGCACATAGTGGTCGCCGTCCAGCCGGGCGCTGGTGCGCATGGCGGCGGCGTCGGAACCGCTGCCCGGCTCGGTCAGGCAGTAGCTGGCGATCAGCTCCATGGTCGTCAGGCGCGGCAGGTACTTGTGACGCAGCTCGTCGCCGGCAAAGCGGTCGATCATCCAGGACGCCATGTTGTGGATGGTCAGATAGGCGGCCGTCGGCACGCAGCCGTAGGAAAGCGCCTCGAAGATCAGCGAGGCGTCGAGCCGGCTCAGGCCCGAGCCGCCGACGTCTTCCTGCACATAGACGCCCGCGAAGCCGAGCGCGGCGGCCTGTCGCATGACGTCGACGGGGAAGTGGCTTTCCTCGTCCCATTTCGCCGCGTGCGGGGCGAGTTCATCCCTTGCGAAGGCCTGGGCCATCTCCTGGATGGCGCGCTGATCGTCGGTGAGGGAGAAATCCATGCGTCCATGTCCTGATCTTGCGCGAAGAGTTACCCTCACGCCTTGGGCTTGCTGACCTGACGCCGAGAGGCCAAGCTGTCAATCGCTGCCTGACGGGAGATCCGCATGACGCTAGCCACCACCGACACCGGCCGGTTCGACAGTGAACGAACCCTGGGGCTGATCAACTACGGCCTGCTGTTCAGCGCCCTGTTCTTCGGCGGCGTGCCCGCCATCGTCGCCGTTGTGCTCGCCTACACCCAGCGCGGCTCGGCCGGGCCGACGGTGCGGGAGCATTACCGGTTCCAGATCCAGATCTTCTGGATCGGCTTCCTGCTCAGCCTGATCGCCGGCATCTGCGGGGTCTGGGGCGTGGTCGAACTGACCGGCGACGCCTGGCGAAACGGCGGCAGCCACGGCGAGATGCAGGTCGACGAGACGGACTTCACCGTCCGGGTCATCGGGCTTTTCATCGGCTCGGCGGTCAGCCTGATCCTGCTGACCCTGTGGTCGCTGGCCGCCCCGGCCGTCGGCTTCATCCGCCTGGCGACGGCGCCGCGGCCTGAGACGGCGGCATAATGACCCTGACGATCGGCACAGCGCCCCGCGCCGATCACCCGATACGCTTGCGCTCGCGGCCGCCTTGCGCGACACCGCGCCCATGACCGTTCCCCCGCTCGCCGCCTATCCCGCCACCCGCCTGCGCCGCCTGCGCCAGGCTGACTGGTCGCGCCGCATGGTGCGTGAGACCAGCCTGCAGCCCTCCGACCTGATCTGGTCGATGGTGGTCCATGAGGGCGAGGGCCGCATCCCCGTCGCCTCGATGCCGGGGGTCGACCGCCTGAGCGTCGCCGAAGCGGCCAAGGCGGCTGTCGCGGCCCGTGAGCTGGGCATCCCCTGTATCGCCATCTTCCCGCACATCGACGGGGCCCGGAAGGACGCCGAGGGCAGTCTGGCGGCCGAGGAAGACGGCGTCATCTGCCGGGCGATCAAGGCCATGAAGGCCGCCGCCCCCGAGGTCGGCATCATGTGCGACGTGGCGCTCGACCCCTTCACCACCCACGGCCATGACGGCGTGCTGAAGGACGGCCGCATCGTCAACGACGCCACCATCGAACGGCTGGTCGAGCAGGCCCTGGTGCAGGCCCGGGCCGGCTGCGACATCCTCGCCCCCTCCGACATGATGGACGGCCGGGTCGGCGCCATCCGCGCGGCGCTGGAGGCCGAGGGCCTGCAGGAGGTGATGATCATGTCCTACGCCGCCAAATACGCGTCCGCCTTTTATGGTCCCTACCGCGACGCCATCGGCTCCGGGAAGCTGGGCAGCGGCGACGTCGCCAACCCCGGTGACAAGAAGACCTACCAGATGGATCCCGCCAACAGCGAAGAGGCCATCCGCGAGGTCGCCCTCGACATCGCCGAGGGCGCCGACATGGTCATGGTCAAGCCGGGCATGCCCTATCTCGACATCGCCCGCCGGCTGGTCGACGAATTCGCCATGCCCACCTTCGCCTTCCAGGTCAGCGGCGAGTACGCGATGATCATGGCCGCCGCCCAGAACGGCTGGATCGACGAGGAGCGGGCCATCCTGGAGAGCCTGGGCGCCTTCAAGCGCGCCGGCTGCGCCGGGATCATCACCTACTTCGCCCCCCGCGCCGCGCGGATGCTGCGCGGCTAGTTGCGATTCAATATTAAGTAAGCCATGCTGCCCGAACATTCGGGAAGGACGGGCATGGAAACGATCACCTCGGTCAAGGCGCTGGAGGATCGTATCGGCGTCGCCGGCCTCGGCGTGAAGATGAAGATCATCGACCACCTCGACCAGACGGCGACCGGCTGGATCGCCGCCTCGCCGTTCGTCTTCCTGGGCATCGGCGGCGAGGATGGGCCGACGGCGACGGCGGCGGGCGGAGCGGCCGGGTTCGTGACGCCCACCAGCGCGGGGGTTTCCATCCCGCTGGACGCCATCGACGACCCGGACGGCCTCAAGGTCGGCGCGGGCGCGGGCCTGCTGTTCCTGGCGCCAGGCGTCGGCGAGACCCTGCGAGCCAACGGCAGGATCGCGGCAGTCAGCGAGACGGCAGTGGAGATTGCCGTCGAGGAGTGCTTCGTCCACTGCGCCAAGGCCCTGATCCGCTCCGAGTTCTGGACCGGCGGCGAACCGGCGGCGCCCACCGCTCCCGACGCCTTCATCGACGCCTGCCGCTTCCTGGCCCTGGTCACCATGGACCGGGGCGGCCAGGTCGATGTCAGCCCCAAGGGCGATCCCGCCGGCCTGCTGGTGCGGATGCGGGACGGCCGCGCCACCCTGGCCGAGCGGCCGGGCAATCGGCTGGCCTTCGGCTACCACAACATCATCGAGCAGCCCCGCGTCGCCGCCTTCGCCATCGCGCCGGGCAGCGGCCAGGCGGCGGTGCTGCGCGGCCGGGCCGTGCTTACCGCCGATGACGGCGTGCGCGAGGCCTTCGTGGTTGAGCGCAAGACGCCGATCCTGGCTACCGTCATCCAGACGGACAGCCTGACAGTCGCCTCAAGCCGGGCGCTGGAGACGGCCGGATTGTGGAACGATCTGCCGGCCGCGGGGATCGACCCGGCGGCGGCCCTGGTCGCCCACATCAAGCTGAACAAGATCAAGGGCGTTGAGGCCACCCTGCTGCGGCTGGCCGTCAAGCGCGACCTGGTCCACGGCGGCCTGCAGAGCAACTACAAGACCGACCTCTACTGATCCTTGCCGCCGAACGGCCAGCGCAGCCAGCCCTGCTTCTTCGGCGTCTCCGGCGTCGCGACCGCCGGCGGCTCTGCCCGTTTCGGACAGGCGTCCACCGCGAAGCCGCCAAGGTCGATGCAGCGACCGTCGATGTCGGCCGGCGGCGTTACGCCGATCAGATGCGCCAGCGTCGGGCCGATGTCGGTGGTCTCGACGGGGTAGAAGCGCTCCTGTCCCTGACCGCCCGACCACCAGAACAGGATCGGCACACGCCGGTCGTAGTCCCAGGGGGTGCCGTGGGTGCTCAGGGCGCCGCCCAGCCGGGCCTGCAACGGCGTGACCCCCGGCGCCAGAACGACGGTGACGTCCGGCGATCGCCCGGCCACCGTGCTCATCGCGGCCCGTTCCTTGAGGGTCACATCCTCCGGCGACGCGCCGCGCCGCAGCGGGACCTTGAGTAGATCTTCCAGGGTGTAGGTGGCGGCGATGCCGGGCTTGGTCGCCAGCCAGTCGGCGGCGACCCTGGCGATCTTCGACCGCAGCGGCTCGGGCAGGCGCACGTTGCGGTCATCGACGACATAGAGGCCGCTGCCGTCGAAGATCACCGGATTGGTCGTCAGCTTGAACTGGGCCTTGAGGGCCGTGTTCAGCTGCACCAGCACCTCGAGATCATAGCGCTGGGCCTGCGGGAAGCCTCGCTCGGCCTGGCGCTCCGGGAAGTCGGAGCCGCCATGGTCGGCGGTCAGCACCACCAACGCCCCGCCGGGCGCGGCCTTCGCGGCCTCGAGCAGCCGGCCGAGCGCGGCGTCGAGGCGGAACTGCTGTTCGCACATCTCCGGCCCCTGGGTGCCGAAGCCGTGGCCGATGCGGTCGGTGGCCGACAGGCTGACGGCCAGCACGTCGGTGGCCGCGCCGGCGCCCAGCTTCTGTTCGCCGATCAGGCGGATGGCGCCCTCGACCGTGACCTCGTCGAGCAACGGGGTGTTGTCGAACTGCACCCTGGCCGGCGGCAACTGGCTGCGCCAGCTCTGGCCGGCGATCTGGTAGTCGGCCTCCAGCGTGCGGCAGTAGGCGTTCTCATAGGTCCAGGTGGCCGGCTTGCCCTCGTAAAGGGCCTTGAGGTCGGCGTTGATGGCCTTGACCGGCGCCAGGCGCGCCTCGTCCGTCTGGCCAGGCTCGACGTAGGTCGTGAAGCCGAAGCCTTCGCGCCACCAGAAGACGCCATCGGCCTTGTGGCCGGCCATGGCGATGGCGCCGCGGTCCTTGCCGGAGATGGCGAAGACCCGGCCGCCGGCGCCGCCGTCCTTCATCCAGTCGCCGAGGGTCGTGGCTGTCATGTTGTCGGGACCGACCGGGCCATTGCCGCCGGTCAGACCGCCCGCCAGCCTGTTGGCCGGGACGCTGAGGCAGTAGGCGCTCTTGCCGGTCACCGGGTCGAGCCAGTCGTTGGCCGGGATGCCTGTCTTGTTGGGATGCTTGCCCGTCAGGATGGTCGAGTGGCCGGGGCAGGTCTCGGTGGCCGCATGGGTCTGGTAGCCGTTGATATGCACCAGCCCCTGGTCCGCCAGGGTGCGCAGCCCGCCGACATAGCGGCTGCGGTACTGGTTGAAGAGGTTGGAGCTGAACTGGTCGACGCTGATCACCACCACCAGCTTCGGAACCGGCCTGGCGTCGGCGGCCTGCGAGACGCCGGCGACGGCGAGGACGGAAAGGCCGGCGAGGGCGCCGGACCAGTGGCGAAGCGTCATGGACCTACCTGAACAACGATGCGGAGCGTCCTCATAGGGCGCCCCGCCGACAATTTCACGACGCCTGGCGCGTCAGGCCTGCGACAGCGCCTGCGAGATCGGCAGCTTGCGGATCGGCTTGCCGGTGAGCCTGGCCAGCGCATTGACCAGGGCCGGCGTGGCCGGCGGCAGGCCGGGTTCGCCGATCCCGCCGAGCACCGGCTCGTCGTTCTCGATGAAGATGGTCTCGATCACCTTCGGCGCCTCGTTCATCCGCATGATCCGGTAGCCGTCGAAATTGCGGTTCTGGCAGGACCCGTTGGCGACCTCGATCCCCTCGAACAGCGCCGTCGACAGGCCCTGGACGATGCCGCCCTCCATCTGGTTGCGGGCCCCGTCCGGGGTGACCACACGGGCGCAGTCGATGACGCAGGTCACCTTGTGGACGGTGACGACGCCGTCCGTCAGGCTGGCCTCGACCACATGGGCGCAGAGGCTGGCGAAGCTGTAGACGAAAGCGAATCCCCGCGCGTGGCCCTTCGGCAGAGGCTTGCCCCAGTCGCCGGCCTTGGCGGCGGCGTCGATGACCTTCAGGGCCCGGGGGTTGTCGGCCAGCAGTTCGCGGCGCAGCTGGACCGGATCCTTGCCGGCCGCCAGCGCCACCTCGTCGATGAAGCTCTCGACGAAATAGCCGTTCTGGGTGGCCCCGACCGAGCGCCA
>JBILYE010000291.1:0-3750 GCA_044377925.1 Caulobacter sp.
GACACCCTCGGGCGGCGGCTGGCCGAAGAAGGCCTCGAAGCTCGGCGCCGCCTGGCGGATCAGCATCTCGAGACCATCGACCGTGCGATGGCCGCGGGCCCGGGCCAGGCGCAGGAACTGGGTTTCGAGCGGCTTGTAGACCATGTCCATGACCACGGCCGACGGATCAAGGGCGGTGAAGTCGATGTCCGGTCCCGTGCCGCCGCCCAGTCCCAGGGAGGTGGCGTTGATGACCAGGCCGGCATCGGCCAGCGCCGCCTGGTGATCCGCGAACCCGTAGCCGGTCGCTGACACCCCGACCGCCCTGGCCAGCGCCATAGCCCGGTCACTGGTCCGGTTGATGATCCGCACCGCCGGAGCCCCGGCCATGACCAGAGCCGCCGCCGCGCCGCGGGCCGCGCCACCGGCCCCCAGGATCACCGCCGGCGCCGCTGTCGGATCAAAGCCCGGCGCCTGTTCGAAGATGGCGTCCAGCATCCCCGGCCCGTCGGTGTTGCGGGCGACGATGCTGCCGTCCGCCGGAAAGGTCAGCAGGTTGGCGGCGCCGGCCTTTTCAGCCAACTGGCCGGCCAGATCGCTGAGGTCGAGGGCCATTTCCTTGAAGGGGATGGTGACGTTGATGCCCTTGATCACCCCGCCCCGCAACGAGGTTGCGAAGGCGGCGAACCCGTCCTCCGGCACATTGAACGGGACATAGACCGCGTCCAGGCCGGCAGCCGCGATCCAGGCGTTCTGGATCACCGGGCTGAGGGAATGGGTGACGGGACAGCCGGCGACGCCGGCCACCATGGTCGCGCCGCTGAGGCTCATAGGCCGAGCGCTCCATGCCGGCGCAGCAGGTCCAGCAGGCCGAGCATCGGCAGCCCCAGGATGGTGAAGTAGTCGCCTTCGATCTTCGAGAACAGTTGAACCCCCTCGTCCTCAAGCCGGTAGCAACCCACCGACCCCAGGATCCCCTCTCCCTGACGGCCCAGCCAGCCGTCCAGATAGTCGTCCGAAAAGGGCCGCATCGTCAGGCTGGCCGACGGAACTTCACGCCAGATCGGCTGGCCGTCCAGGGCCACCACGACGGCCGAATGCAGCTGGTGACGACGGCCGCGCAGCAGCTGCAGTCGCTCGCGGGCCTCGGCCAAAGTGCCAGCCTTGTCGAACAGCCGGCCTTCGAAATCCAGCGTCTGGTCCGCGCCGATGACCAGGGCGCCGGGCCGCTTGCCGCTGGCCCGCACCGCCTTGAGCTCGGCCAGGGCGTCGGCCACCTCGCGCGGGGTGGCGTTGTCGGCCAGCAAGGACGCCTTGGCTGCGTCCTCGTCGACACCCGGCGAAATCGCCTCATGCTCGACCCCGGCGGCGCTGAGCAGGGCGCGGCGGGCGCTGGAGGTCGAGGCCAGAACAATCGGACGGCTCACGACAGGACTTCTCCCTGGCTTCTGGGACTGTGCAGAAGGTTGATGATCGCCGCCGCCGTCTCCTCGACGGAGCGGCGGGTGACGTCGATCACCGGCCAGCCCTCGCGTTCGAACAGGCGGCGGGCATGGATGATTTCCTGGCGGATGGCGTCGGTGTCGGCATAGTCGCTGCCGCGATCTTCCTTAAGCGACAGCAGCCGGTTGCGGCGAATCTGGGCCAGCCGGTCCGGGCTGGCGATCAGGCCGACGATGAGGATGTCCTTGCGCAGCTCCTTGAGCTGCTGGGGAACCGGCATGTGCGGCACCAGCGGGATGTTGGCCGCCCGCACGCCCCGGTGGGCGAGATAGATGCAGGTAGGGGTCTTGGAGGTGCGCGAGACGCCGACCAGCACGACATCGGCCTGGTTGAGATCCTGCGGACCGCCGGCTCCGTCGTCATGACCGATGGCGTAGTTCAGCGCCTCCATGCGGTCGAAATAGTCGCTGTCCAGGGCATGCTGCGCCCCGACCCGCGACGAGACAGCGATGCCCAGATAGCGGCTCATGCTGGCCATGACCGGATCGAGCGGGGCGATGCAGGGCATTTCCAGCGCCCGGCAGCCCTCTTCCAGCGCCGCCCGCAGCTCCGGTTCGGCGATGGTGTGCATGACGATGCCCGGCGCGGCGGCGATTTCCTCCAGCGCCCGCTCCATCTGCCGGGGCGAACGGACCAGGGCGTAGATATGCTCGATCGGCAGGGTGTCGCTGAACCGGGCGCAGACGGCGCGGGCCATGGCGTTGAGCGTCTCACCGGTCGAGTCCGACACGAGATGGACGTGGAAATAGGTGGCGATACGGGCCGGCGCGGTCATCTGACGGGTTCCATAACGCTGGCGCGCGGTCGGAACCAGCCTGTGGATGGTCCGTTAAGAGATCGTTAACCGATCCACAACTGTCCCCCGCCTCGAAGCGACCGGCCAGGATCCGGTGGATTAACCTTTCATTTACCTTTTCTGGACCCACAGGCCGGCCCCGCTCCGGGCCTCATCGAACAGTCACCCTGTGGATGACTCTAACGACTCCGGTTCGGCCAACGCGGCGCCGTCTTACGGTGGCGGATTTTGCAATCGGAGTCAGGGCGTTGGCCGGTTGTCCCCACGATCCCCAGGCCGGCCAGGCCCTGTGGGAATCCGCCTGAATTGTCCTCGAACTGTCCTGGCGCCGTCATGCGGACGTCATGGTTATCCCCGGCCTCCCCTGCCCCACCTTCAACTTCCCCCTTAAATTAATCTTCTATTAAGACTTTAAGGAGGGCCCTTGCGTGTGGGGGCCTGAGACGCAAGAAGGCAGGCCATGACGCCCGCTCCCCTCTCCCCCCTGCTCCGTGTCCTCGCCGGCGAGACCCTTGAGCGCCCGCCCGTGTGGTTCATGCGCCAGGCCGGCCGGTACCTTCCTGAATATAGGGCGGTGCGGGCGACAGCGCCCGACTTCATCGCCTTCTGCCATGACCCCGAAAAGGCCTCAGAGGTTACGCTCCAGCCCCTGCGCCGGTTTCCCTTCGATGCGGCCATCGTCTTTGCCGACATCCTGCTGATCCCCGGCGCGCTCGGCCAGAAGGTCTGGTTCGAGGCCGGCGAAGGGCCGAGGCTTGGCGAACTGCCGTCACTGGACAGCATGGCCGGCGAAATCGACGCCTCGACGAGCCGCCTGTCGGCCATCGGCCAGACCCTGTCTCTGGTCCGGGCCCAGCTGCCCGCCGACAAGACGCTCATCGGCTTTGCCGGCGCCCCCTGGACGGTCGGCAGCTACATGATCGAGGGCGGCTCCTCGGACCGCTCGAAGGCCCGCACCTTCGCCTATGAGCAGCCGCAGGCCATGGACCGGCTGATGGATATCCTGGCCGAGTCGACGGCCCGCTATCTGGCCATGCAGGAAGAGGCCGGCGCCCAGGTGCTGAAGATCTTCGAGAGCTGGTCGGAAGGCCTGCCGGAGGACCTGTTCCATCGCCTGGTCATCCGGCCGCACCGGATGATCCTGAAGCGGCTGAAGGAACTGGGCGTCACGGCCCCGGTCATCGGCTTCCCGCGCGGCTCGGCGGCCTATGCCGAGACCTACGCGACCGAAGTCGACGTCCAGTGCGTCGCGCTCGATACCGCCGCACCGGCCGCGCTTGGGCAAAGCCTGCAGAAGCGCGTCGCCATCCAGGGCGCGCTCGATCCCCTGCTGCTGCGGGCCGGTGGACCGGAGCTCGACCGCCGCGTCGATCAACTTCTTCGACAATGGGGCGACGGCCGCTACATCTTCAATCTCGGCCACGGCATCCTGCCGGATACGCCGATCGCCCATGTCGAACGGGTTCTGAAGA
>JBILYE010000292.1:0-3740 GCA_044377925.1 Caulobacter sp.
GATGCTCAAGGCCGTGGCCGGCGGCGGCGGGCGGGGCATGCGCATCGTGCGACCTGGCGACGACGTGAAGGCCGCTCACGCGGCCTGTTCGCGCGAAGCCCAGGCAGCGTTCGGCGATGGCGCGGTTTATGCCGAATGGCTGGTCGACAACGCCCGCCACATCGAGGTGCAGGTGGCCGGCGACGCGGCGACCTGCGTGGCGATCGGCGAGCGCGACTGCTCGGTCCAGCGCCGCCATCAGAAGATTATCGAGATGGCTCCGGCTCCGGCTCTGGGAGAGCGGCTGCGCGCCGCCCTGCACGAGGCGGCCGTGAAACTGTGCAGCGCCAAGCACCTCAAGGGCCTGGCCACCGTCGAATTCCTGGTCGACGCCGCCTCCGGCCGCTTCGCCTTCATCGAGACCAACGCCCGGCTGCAGGTCGAGCACACGGTCACCGAGGAGGTCACCGGCCTCGACCTGGTGCAGATCCAGATCAACCTGGCCGCCGGCGCCTCGCTGGCCAAGCTCGGCATCG
This sequence comes from Caulobacter sp., assembly GCA_044377925.1. Taxonomy (GTDB): domain Bacteria; phylum Pseudomonadota; class Alphaproteobacteria; order Caulobacterales; family Caulobacteraceae; genus Caulobacter. Next base: position 516 of record JBILYE010000292.1, read on the forward strand.
CCGAGACCCCGCCCTTCAAGGGCGCCGCCATCCAGGCGCGGGTCAATCTCGAGACGCTCAATGCCGACGGATCGGCCCTGCCGGCCGGCGGGCTGATCCGCGCCTATGAGCCGCCGAGCGGGCCCGGCGTGCGGGTCGATGGCTTCGGCTACGGCGGCTATGTCACCAGCCCTTCGTACGACAGCCTGCTGGCCAAGGTCATCGTCCGCGCCTCCGACCATGCCGGGGCCGCCGCCAAGACCGCCCGCGCCCTCAAGGAGTTCCGTCTCGAAGGCGTCGACAGCAACATCCCCCTGCTGCGCGCCCTGCTGGCCGAGCCGGCGGTGGCTCAGGGACAGGCGACGACGCGGTACCTGGAAGAGAACCTCGAACGGTTGCTGGCCGAGGCTGATGCGCTGTCGCCTGTAGACGCCTGCGAGGTCGCCATGGCCGAGGAGGCCGTGGTCGAGGCCTTCGAAGAGATGGCCGGCGCCCAGGCCGTGCCCGCGCCGCTGCAGGCCACGGTCGGCCAGATCGAGGTGGCGGAGGGCGACCTTGTCCGGCCAGGCCAGACGGTCGCCATCCTCGAAGCCATGAAGATGGAGCATGTCGTCGTCGCTTCGGTCGGCGGCCGGGTCGAGCGGGTGGCGGCGGAACGGGGACAGACCCTGCTCAAGGGCCAGCCGCTGCTGTTCATCGCCCCCGAGGATGTCGAGGGCCTGGAAGCGGTCGTGGAAGCGGCCGGTGACCCCGACGCCATTCGCCCGGACCTCCAGGAGGTCATCGACCGGCACGCCTTCACTCTCGACGCCAACCGTCCGGACGCCGTCGCCAGGCGTCGCCGTACTGGCCATCGCACGGCCCGCGAGAACATCGACGACCTGGTCGATCAGGGCAGCTTCATCGAGTACGGCGCCCTGGCCATCGCCGCCCAGCGCCGTCGCCGCACCGTCGAGGACCTGATCGCCAACACCCCGGCCGACGGCATCATCACCGGCATCGGCACGGTCAACGGCGCCCTGTTTGCGCCCGAGAAGGCGCGGGTGGCGGCGCTGGCCTATGACTTCACCGTGCTGGCCGGCACCCAGGGTCACTTCAATCACAAGAAGACCGACCGGCTGCTCGGCATCGCCGACGAACAGAAGCTGCCGGTCATCTGGTACGCCGAGGGCGGCGGCGGGCGGCCGGGCGATACCGACGCCATCGGGGTGGCGGGACTGGATGTCACCACCTTCGGCAAGATGGCTGAGCTGGCCGGCGAGGTGCCCAAAATCGCCATCGTCGCCGGCCGCTGCTTTGCCGGCAACGCCGCCATCGCCGGACTGTCGGAGGTGCTGATCGCCACGAAGGACTCCAACCTCGGCATGGGCGGCCCGGCGATGATCGAGGGCGGCGGCCTCGGCGTCTTCAAGCCGGAGGACATCGGCCCCGCCGCCACCCAATGGGCCAACGGCGTCATCGACATCCTGGCTGAGGACGAGGCCCACGCCACGCGGCTGGCCAAGCACGCCCTGTCGATGTTCCAGGGCGACCTTGCCGATTGGACGGCGCCGGACCAGCGCGACCTGCGCCGGGCCATCCCGGAGAACCGCCTGCGGGTCTATGACATCCGCGCCGTCATCGAGGGTCTCGCCGACGCCGGGTCGTTCCTGGAGCTGCGGCGCGGGTTCGCGGCCGGGATGGTGACCGGATTCATCCGGATCGAGGGACGGCCGATGGGGCTGATCGCCAACGATCCGAAGCATCTGGGCGGGGCCATCGACTGCGACGGGGCCGAGAAGGCCGCCCGCTTCCTGCAGCTGTGCGACGCCTTCGACCTGCCGGTGGTCAGCCTTTGCGATACGCCCGGCTTCATGGTCGGGCCGGAGAGCGAGGACGCCGGGGCGGTGCGCCGGGTCTCGCGGATGTTCGTGGCCGGGGCCAAGTTCGGCCCGCCGCTGTTCACCCTGGTGCTGCGCAAGGGCTATGGGCTGGGCGCCCAGGCCATGGCCGGCGGCGGCTTCCATAGCCCCAACTTCATCGCCAGCTGGCCGACCGGCGAGTTCGGCGGCATGGGCCTCGAGGGGGCGGTCAAGCTCGGCTACCGCAAGGAGCTGGAGGCCGAGACCGACCCGGCCAAGAACAAGGAGCTGTTCGATCGGCTGGTGGCCAATATGTACGCCCGCGGCAAGGCGACCAGCATGGCGGCGGCGCTGGAGATCGACGCGGTCATCGACCCGGCCGACTCCCGCCGTTGGGTGATCGCCGGACTGCAGAGTTCGAAGAAGCGTCGCAAGCCGGAGCGGCGCTGGGTGGATATGTGGTGACCGCCTAAGCCAGCAGGTCCGGCGTCAGCATGTTTTCCAGCTTCACGATCTGGTCGCGCAGGATCAGCTTCTGCTTCTTGAGCCGGGCGATCTGAAGCTGGTCGGGGGTCGGCATCAGGGTCAGCGCCTCGACGGCCGCGTCGAGATCCTGGTGCTTCTGGCGCAGATCCAGCAGTTGGCCGCGGATCTCCACGTTGGGCATGGGGATCATTTCCCCGTCGTTGTCGGCCATCAACCGTCCCCAGACGCAAATCGCAGTTTGGCGAGTCTAGCAGACCGGACCGTTCAGGCCAGCGCTCTTGCGAGCCTCATCAGCGCTTCAGGCGGCGGCGGATCGCCCCAGGCCTGGCCGGCGCGTGTGAGGGCCGCCAGCGGCTCGCCCTGACCCTGCGGAGCCAAAGCGGCCAGGGAGGTCATCAGCAGCTTTTCGAGATCGAGTTCGACCCCCTTCACCGTCTCGCGGACAGCCAGCCGGGCGTGGTCATCGACGGGCGAGAGCGGGTTCTTGAGAGCCCGCCGCGCCTGGCGCACGGGCCCCAGGATCGTCGCCTCCCAGTGGCGGGCCAGTTCGGCGCCATCGGCCAGGACGGCTTCGGGCGGCGAGGCCCAGGTGGCCCACAGCAGATAGGCGGTCTGCTGGCCGTGGTCGTCCTGCAGGCTGAGGCAGGCCTCGGCGACGCCGGGCCGGTCGTAGGCGGCGAGCGCCCAGTCCCAGAAGCCGCTCACCCCTCGCTCCGGATGGCTTTCAGGTCCTCGCCCCAGCGCTTGACCGGCGCCCAGTCGAGGCCAAACCCGTCCAGCGCCCGGCCCACTGACTGGTCGACCATCTCCTCGATCGACTGGGGCTTGGCATAGAAGGCCGGCATCGGCGGGGCGATGGTCGCGCCCATCTCGGCCAGGGCGGTCATGGTCCGCAGGTGGCCCAGGTGCAGCGGCGTCT
>JBILYE010000081.1:0-14249 GCA_044377925.1 Caulobacter sp.
TGGAGGACGTTTTCGCCTCGCCGATGATGGAGCATCTGCCGACCATCCTTTGGCTGGAGGGCTGGCTGGAAGAGCTGATCGTGCAGTCGATGCCGCGGGCGGACATGCTGATCGATCCTGTCGTTGCCCGGTTTCGCTGGCAGTCAGGGCGATTGAGCGGGCAGGGCCAGGCCGGGGCAGGGGTCCTGCAGCGGCGCGACGATCTGTCAGGGCTGCGCGAGATCGCCCGTCCGGGCCATCGCTACCACGACGCCTACAAGGCCCTGACCCGCAAGCCGACACGACTGCGCACCCTGTTGTATCGGCTCAACCCCGGCCTGCGAAAATCGGTCTCGGGGATGTTCGAAATCCTCAACTACCGGCGGCGCAGCCTGTGGGGCGACATGGACCAGGAGGCGGTCGCCTGGTGGACCCGGGCCCTGGAGCAGCCCTGGTTCAACCCGCTCCTGCTGTTGTCGATGCCGGTGATCGCCTATGCCCTGGCCATCGCCGTAGAGCAGCCGACGGCGCGCACCGCGACGGGCTATCCCGCGGTTACGCCCGCAACGTTTCTGGCCTGCCTGGTGGCGGCCGCCGTGGTCCTGGCCATCTGGCATTTCGGCGTCCAGCGGCCACAGCACGCCTGGCGGACAGGCTATCGCTGGAGCGCGCCGCCCTGGCTGGCTGCCGGCTGGATGCCGGCCGGGCTGGTGCTTGTACTCCTCGCCACCCTCTGCGCCGGCCTGTGGCCGCTGACCTGGCAACCGGCGCTGGCCTTTGCGGCCATCGGGTCCGGCCTGGTCGGCTGGGCCCTTGTCACCGGCGAGCCGGACCGCAGTCCTGGCGAGGGCTGGGGTCTGGAAATGCCCGGCTACATGTCGTTGTTCACTCTGGGATTCTGGGTCGTCGGCCTGGTCACCCTGCAGCCCGCGCGGCGGTTTCCCTGGTACGTGCGAGCGGCAAGCCAGGGTCTGTTCCTGGCGATCTTCTGGCTGATTCTCGCCGATGTGCTGCCGGCCGGCGCCTGGTGGCAGCTGGGCGTGGCGATGGCGGCCGGGGTCGCGATGGTTTCGATGGCCTCGGGCACGCTGGAGGAGATCTGGGAACATCAGGTAACGCGGCGCTGGCGCATCGGCCTGCTGACCGGGCTCGGCGTGGCCAGCCTGGGCGTCGCTGCTCTTTTGCTGCTGTCCGGTCGTCTGCCGGGACTCTGGGTCCCGGCGGCCGGTCTCGTCGGCCTGCTGGTCATCGCTCACAAGGCGCCGGGCCGTTTGCTGGACGGCAAGGTGCTGCTCTGGCGAGAAGTGGGCATGCGGGTCTCCTGGATCCCGATCATGATCGCGGTCATGTCTCTGCCCCCGCCGCTCTCGCGCAGTGCGCTTGTCATCGGGGGAGTATGGCTGCTGGGTGGGGTGCTGCTGACCGCGGTCGCCGGGCTGGTGGGGGAACTTTGGCCGCGACGGGCGAACGGTTGATGAGACGAAATGGGCGAAAGCCGATTTTTCCCTTTGCCTTCCCGGCGACTTTCGCTACTAGGCGCGCCTCACCTGTCTAGCCGCCGTAGCTCAGTGGTAGAGCGCATCCTTGGTAAGGCTGAGGTCGGCAGTTCAATCCTGCCCGGCGGCACCAGGTTTCCTTCGGGAAACCGCCCCATAGACAGGTGAGAGGCCATGGCCAAACCGCCCTCCGGATCGACTGAAGACAAAGCCGAGAAAGAGGCGCGGTTGGCGGCCGCCCTGCGGGCCAACCTGCGTCGCCGCAAGGCGGCCAAGCGGGCGTCTGCACCAGAAAAGCAAGACGATCCCGACAAGGCCTGACAGGGTCGTGACAGCCTTGGAAGTGGCGCGCGGGGCTCGCGCCCGTTAAAGGCCATTCTTTGCGCCCTTTTTGCCTGAGGCGCGGACATCTGAGGGACTGGATGGACAGCATCGCCATCACCGGCGGCACCAGGCTGAACGGGGAAATCCCGATCAGCGGCGCCAAGAATTCCGCCATCAAGCTGATGGTCGCCAGCCTGCTGACCGAAGAGCCCCTGCGGCTGACCAACATGCCGCGTCTGCGCGACACCCGGTTCCTCGGCCAGCTTCTGCAGCACCTGGGCACCAACATCACCGAGAGCGACGGTCCGGACGGTCCGGAATCGGTGCTGCACACCAGGACCATCCGCAGCCATTTCGCGACCTACGATCTTGTCCGCCAGATGCGGGCCAGCTTCAACGTTCTGGGCCCGCTGGTGGCCCGCAATGGTCAGGCCAAGGTCTCCCTGCCGGGCGGTTGCGCCATCGGCGGACGGCCCGTCGATCTGCACCTGAAGGCGATCGAGGCGCTGGGTGTCACCATCGATCTGCACGAGGGCTACGTCTACGCCCAGGCCCCGCGCGGCCTGAGGGGCGCGGACATCGAGTTTCCGATCGTCTCGGTCGGGGCCACGGAGCACGCCATGCTGGCCGCCGTGCTGGCCAAGGGCGTCACCCACCTGGGCAACGCCGCCTGCGAGCCCGAGATCGAAGACCTGGCCGACTGCCTGAACGCCATGGGCGCTCATGTGGAAGGGGCGGGGACCCCGGTCATCACCATCACCGGGGTGAAGAAGCTGCACGGCGCCAGCCATGCGGTGATCACGGACCGTATCGAGGCCGGCACCTATGCCGTCGCCGCGGCCATGGCCGGCGGCGAGGTTCGGCTGACCAACACCCGGGCCGATCTGATGGAGGCCCTGCTGGTCAAGCTGGAGGAGGCCGGCGTCGGCGTCACCCGGCTGAACGACGGGGTGATCATCAAGCGCAACGGCGCGCGTCTGAAGGCGGTCAACATCGACACCGCGCCCTATCCGGGCTTCGCCACCGATCTGCAGGCGCAGTTCATGACCCTGATGACCCTGGCCGACGGCGAGAGCGTCATCCGCGAGACCATCTTCGAGAACCGTTTCATGCACGCGGCCGAACTGGCCCGGCTTGGGGCCGACATCTCGGTCTCCGGCAGCGAGGCGCGGGTGCGCGGCGTCGACCATCTGGAAGGCGCGCCGGTCATGGCGACTGACCTGCGGGCCTCTGTCGGCCTGGTCATCGCCGGGCTGGTGGCCACGGGCGACACCACCGTAAGCCGGGTCTATCATCTGGATCGCGGCTTCGAGCGGCTGGAAGACAAGCTCAACGCCTGCGGCGCCAATGTCCGTCGTATCAAGGGCGATGGAAGCCTCGACGAATGAGCCGGACGCCGGAGACATCAGGCCTTCGGCTGCTGGCCGAGGACGCCGACGACCTGGCGGTGATCTCGGCCGCCTTGCAGGACGCCGTGGCCAGGATTGGCGACATCGCCTTCGAGCCCTCGGCCCGCCGCCTGACGGTCGGCTTCAACCGCTTCCGCTGGGAGGCGAAGGGCCAGGCCGGCGAGCGGGTTCGCAGCGGACTGCAGCTGACCGGAGTGCTGGCGGTGCGGAGCCTCAAGCTGCGCCGCGAAGCCAGGGACGCCGTGGTGTCCTTGATGGGCCTGGCTTTCGAACCTGTTGAGGCGCCAGGCGGCGTCATCGTCATGACCTTCGCCGGCGGCGGCGAACTTCGGGCCGAGGTCGAATGTATCGACGCAGCGATGGCCGACGTCTCGGCGCCCTGGCCGACCCCAAGGCGGCCCAAACACGAGGATTGACCGATGCGCTTCCGGACTGTCCTTCTGGTTCTGGTTGCAGCTCTGTCGGGCCCGGCGATGGCGCGGACGTCGGACGCGCCGGACACCTGCCTGCTGGAGCGGGAGTCGCCGCCAGACGCCCTCGAATTCATGCAGCGCTTCGCCGGATGTAAGCACTGGTCCGGCGAGGACGGCTACGACGACGAGCGCGCCAAGGAGATCGAGACCGCCCTGGCCGATTTGCGGTGCGACGATCTCGAGGCCGACGAGGCGGCGCTGCGGGCCCGCTATGATGACCAGCCGGTCGTCCTGGCGTTGATCGATCGGGGCAAGGAAGAGGACGGCTGGGCCGGCTGTCCGGAAGACTGACCACAACAGCGTCTTCGCCTCGACCCTTTGGCGCCCTATATGGCGGACATGCGCCGTTTTCGTTACACCGACACCGATTTTCATGCCGCCTTCGCCGCCTTTCTGGATGAGCGACGCGGCCAGCCCGCCGATGTCGACGCCGCCGCCGCCGAGGTGCTGGCGGCGGTCAAGGCCAGGGGCCTGGAGGCGGTGCTCGACTACACTCGCCGGTTCGATCACGTCGCGCTGACCGAGCAGACGATCCGCGTGACGCCAGACGAGATCGCCGCCGGGGTTGCGGCCTGTGATCCGGCGGTGCGCGAGGCCATCGCCTTCGCAGCCGGCCGGATCCGCGCCTATCACGAGCGTCAACGGCCGGCCGACCAGCGCTGGACCGATGAGGCCGGGGTCGAGCTGGGCTGGCGCTGGGGCCCGCTGGAGTCGGTGGGCGTCTATGTGCCCGGCGGCCGGGCCGCCTATCCCTCGACCGTGTTGATGAACTGTATCCCGGCCCAGGCGGCCGGCGTCGACCGTATCGCTATGGTCACCCCGCCCGGCAAGCTGCAGCCGGCGGTTCTGGCCGCCGCCCATGAGGCCGGGGTCAGCGAGATCTGGCGAATTGGCGGGGCCCAGGCCGTGGCGGCCCTAGCCTACGGCGCCGGGCCGATCGCTCCGGTCGACAAGATCGTCGGGCCGGGCAACGCCTTTGTCACCGCCGCCAAACGGCGTCTGTACGGGGTGGTCGGCCTCGACGCCCTGGCCGGGCCGTCGGAGATCGTGGTGGTCGCCGACGCCGACAACGATCCCGAATGGATCGCTGGCGACCTGTTGTCCCAGGCGGAGCATGACCCGGCCGCCCAGGCGATCCTGATCACCGACGACGAAGGTCTGGCCGCCGCCGTGGAAGCGGCCGTCGAGCGGCTGCTGCGAACCCTGGCCACCGGCGAGGACGCCGCCGCCAGCTGGCGCGACCATGGCGCGGTGATTATCGCTCCGCTGGCCTATAGCCCCGGACTGGTCGACGCCATCGCCCCCGAGCACGTTGAATTCTGCACCCACGATCCCGATTCGCTGGCTGACCAGGTACGGCACGCCGGGGCCATCTTCCTGGGCAAGTACACGCCGGAAGCGCTGGGTGACTATGTGGCCGGCTCCAACCACGTGCTGCCGACCAGCCGCGCGGCGCGGTTCCAGTCGGGCCTGTCGCTGTTCGACTTCCTCAAGCGCACCTCGGTAATCAATGTCGGCAAGGCGGGCTTCGCCATCCTTGGGCCCCACACCGTGGCCCTCGCGGAAGCCGAGGGCTTGCCGGCCCACGCCCTTTCGGCGGCCTTGCGGTTGCCGCAGCGCTGAAGCCGGGTATCCTGCGCCCAGCCTCATGACCGACAAAGCCGCCCACCGCCTGCAGAGCATCGAGCTCGACGAGGAATCGCTGTCTGCGGCCTCCCGCGACCAGGAGCAGGAGCGGCAGGTCGCCATCTTCGATCTGCTGGAAGACAACTACTTCGAACCTGCGGGCGCAGAGGCCGGGCCCTATGACGTGAAGATCGCCCTGGTCGAGAACCGGCTGGTCATGGCCATCGCCGGGCCGGGCTATACCCAGACCCATGTCCTGTCGCTGTCGCCCTTCCGGACGGTGATCAAGGACTACTTCATGATCTGCGAGAGCTACTACGCCGCCATCCGCAACTCGACGCCGGCGCAGATCGAGGCCATCGACATGGGCCGGCGCGGCCTGCACAACGAGGGCAGCGCGCTGCTGCAGGCCCGGCTCGAGGGCAAGGTGAAGACCGACCTCGACACCGCCCGGCGCCTGTTCACCCTCATCTGCGCCCTGCATTGGCGGGGATGAGCCCCTTCGACGCCACCCCCGGGGCGGTGCTGTTCACCTGCAACTTCAACCGGGTGCGCTCGCCTATGGCCGAGGCGCTGATGAAGCTGGCCTATGGCACCGCGATCTTCGTCGACAGCTGCGGGCTAAAGGCCGATCCCGGCGAGATCGGCATGGACCCGTTCGCGGCCGTGGTCCTCGAAGAGCTGGGCATCGATCCCGCCAGTCACAGGCCCAAGACCTTCGACATGCTGGAGGATGACAGCTTCGACGTCGTCATCTCCCTGACCGCCGAGGCGCAGCACCGGGCGGTCGAGCTGTCGCGGGGCAGGGCGGTCGATATCGAATACTGGCCGACCTACGACCCCACCCTGGCCACCGGCTCGCGCGAGCAGGTGCTGGACGCCTACCGTCAGGTGCGTGACGAACTGTACGGTCGAATCCGGCGGCGGTTCGGGCGGGTTGTGACGGCGGGTGGGTAGCCCATCGACCTTTGCCCCCGTCATGCGTTATAAGGCCCGCCACCGAGCGACGGCTCGCGTCCCGAATCGGGTGCGCGAGCCGTGTTGCTTTGCGGAATGACCTAACTGAGAGGCCGAATGGCTAAGGAAGAACTGCTCGAGTTTCCGGGCACCGTCAGCGAATTGCTGCCCAACGCGACGTTCCGCGTGACGCTCGAGAACAACCACGAGATCATCGCCCACACGGCGGGCAAGATGCGCAAGAACCGCATCCGCGTGCTGGCCGGCGACAAGGTCCTGGTCGAAATGACGCCCTACGACCTGACCAAGGGCCGCATCACCTACCGCTTCAAGTAAGCCGATGACCAGCCGCCTGGTGCTGGGCAGCGCCAGCCCCCGCCGCCTGCAGCTTCTGGCTCAGGTCGGCGTGACGCCGGACCTGGTCGACCCCGCCGACATCGACGAGACCGTCCTCAAGGACGAGACGCCCCGGATGCTGGTCAAGCGACTGGCCGTCGGCAAGGCGTCCGCCGTGGCGGCGCGGCATCCGGACGCCTTCGTGCTGGGCGCCGACACCATCGTGGCCGTCGGGACGCGGGTGCTCGGCAAGCCGGTGGACGAGACGGATGCGCGGCGGATGCTGAAGCTGCTGTCCGGGCGGAACCACAAGGTGCTGACCGGCGTCGCCGTGATCGCGCCCGGCGGCAAGACGGCCAGCCGAATCGTCGAGAGCCGTATCACCTTCAAGCGGCTGACCCAGGACGAGACCGACGCCTTCATCACCTCCCGCGACTGGGACGACGCGGCCGGCGGTTACAAGATCCACCAGCGGGCCGGGGCCTTTGTCACCAACCTGCAGGGCAGCTTTACCGGCGTGGTCGGCCTGCCCCTCTATGAGACGCTGGCGCTGTTGACCGGCCTTGGCTGGAAGCAGCCGTGAGCCGGCGCGAAGCCTTCCTTGATCGCGGCGTCGGCGAAACGCGCGGCGTGGTGCTGCTGGACGGGCGGCCGGAGCGCCTGCTGATCCAGCGCGACGGCGATCCGCCGGCGCTTATGGTCGGAGCCCGCAGCGTGGCGCGGGTGCGCAGCGTCGAGGCGGCGTTCAATTCAGTGTTCCTGGAGATACCGGACGGGGCAGAGGCCATCGCGCCTTTGCGGACCGATGCCGAGCGGCCGGTGCGCGGAGCCTCCGTAGAGGTCGAGATTCGCGGCGAGGCGCGGCGTGGCAAGCTGGCCAATGCCTGGTTGCTGGGAGACGGGCAGGGGGATCCGCGCCTGTTGGCGGCGGCGCCGACCGTCGAGGAAGAGCTTCGCCAGCTGGCCAGGGTCGAGATGGTGACCATGGGCCTTGAGGCCCGCGAGACCGCCGACGAGGCCGAGGCCGAGGCCCTGGCGATCGTCCACGCTCTACCGGGCGGCGGCAGCCTGGCCATCGAGCCGACCCGGGCGCTGACCGCCATCGATGTCGACACCGGCGAGCGGACCGGCGGTGATTCCAAGCGGGTGTCCCGGGCCGCCAACCTGGCGGCCATCACCACGGCCGCCCGGCTGCTGCGACTGAAGGGACTGGGCGGGCTGGTGGTCATCGACCTGGCGGGCCGGGGCCATGACGGCACAGCGATTCTCGCCGCCATGCGGGCCGCCTTCTCCGCCGATAATCCCGGGGTGGCGATCGGGCCGGTCAGCCGCTTCGGCACGCTGGAACTGACGATTCCCCGCCGCCGCCAGCCCGTGCTGGAGCGCCTGCTGGACGAGCGGGGCGCCCTGACCCCACTCAGTGGCGCCCTGCGACTGGGGCGGCTGCTGGAGCGGGAGGGCAGGGCGAGCCCCGGGGGGCGGCTGACGGCGCGATGCGCGCCCGCCGTGGCTGAGTCGTTCAAGAGCCTGCAGGCCGCCATGACAGACCGTCTGGGGGGGCGATTCACCCTCGAGCCCCAGGCCGGCTGGGCCAGCGATCGATTGGAAGTGAGCGGATCATGAGCAATGCCTGCCCGATCTGCGCCAAGCCGGCGTCCACCGACTTTCGTCCCTTCTGCTCCAAGCGCTGCGCCGATGTCGACCTGCACCGCTGGCTGTCCGGGAGCTATGTCATCCCCGGCCTGGAGGACGAGCCGGCCGCCGAAGACGCGGACGGCGACGAATAATCTCTCAAAACCCGTCTGGACTTGCGCGAGTCCGTCTTTTATAGACCCGTCTCCCGCGAGGCGGGGGCCCCAAGGGCATAGGCCTGAGTAGCTCAGTTGGTAGAGCAGCGGATTGAAAATCCGCGTGTCGGTGGTTCGAATCCGCCCTCAGGCACCACTCCCCAAAGTCGGCGACTTCTGTAGCGAACGATATAGTTCGCCCTGCGCGCGAACCGTCCAAAAATCCATTCAATCGACAAACGTCGTTCCGTCGATTTATTGCACTGCAGCATGCGCTTTCCCCCGGAAAGGGAAATTTCTTCGAACGGTCAGGCATTCCGAGTGCTGCAGCGCAACATAAGCCTATCGAACCGTGGGTGTCGCAGAACATTCATGTTGCACTGGCCCCTTGACGATACAGAAAGGGGTTGCCAAAGGGCCACTGCGCCAAGTCTAACTTGGTGGAGAAGGTGTGGGGTCTATGGCCTCTCGCTCTCTGTGCGCCTTCATTATGCCTTCGCTGGTTTGCACAAACAGCGGCAGGTGTGGCGGGTCGGGCGCAGCGAAAGCGTCTCGTTCGTGGTCCATTCCGGATCGCGCGCGGGCAACAATTAGTCTAGGGTAGAGACGCTCCCGCGCGACGACCCTTCGGTCCAATAAGTGCTAGACCAAGCAGGAACTGGCGAAAGATGCTCGACAACAAACGAAAGACCCCCCTCATCGCTATGATCGGCGCCGTGGCGCTGATGGCGAGCGCCCCCGCTTTCGCTCAGGAAGCCGCGGCTCCCACTGCCGACGCCGCCGCCGCTCCGGCCGCTGCTGCTCCGGCTGCCACCCCCGCCGCGGAAGCTCCCGCGCCGGCCGAAGAAGGAAAGGCCCCGCCTGTCATCGACAGCCATGGCGGTAAACTGACCCCGGTGACCATGTTCATGGACGCCGAGCTGATCGTTAAGGTCGTCATGATCGGTCTGATCCTGGCCTCGATCTTCAGCTGGGTTCTGCTGATCACCAAGCTCATCGAGTTCGGCTCGCTGAACCGCAAGTCGGATCGCTTCGTCGAAGCTTTCCGCGGCGCCAAGTCGATCAACGACATGGGCCGTATCGCCATCTCCGAAGAGTTCGAAGGCAACCCGCTGGCCGACATGGCCGCCGCGGCCGCCTCCGAAGTCGAGTTGTCCCGCCAGGCGGGCCTGCAAGTGAGCGGCGATCACCGCGACTCGACCATCGCCCGCGCCCAAACGGCCGTTGGCGCTGTTCAGTCCACCCTGTCCAAGCGCCTTTCGGGCGGCATGACCTTCCTGGCCTCGGTCGGTTCGTCGGGTCCGTTCATCGGTCTGTTCGGCACCGTGTACGGGATCATGAACTCGTTCATCGGCATCGCGAACACCAACACGACCAACCTGGCCGTCGTCGCTCCCGGTATCGCCGAAGCGCTGCTCGCCACCGGCATCGGTCTGTTCGCCGCCATCCCCGCGGTTATCTTCTACAACTACTTCCAGACCCAGATCTCCGGGTTTGGGGTCCGCACCGATGGTTTCACCGCTGAACTGATGAACGCCATTTCGCGGCAGCTCGACAAGGGGGCCTAACGCAGATGGCCGCCAAACTCGCAGGCTCCGGCGGCGGCGGCAGGTACCAGGTCGAACAGAACAGCGAGATCAACGTTACGCCCTTCGTGGACGTCATGCTGGTCCTTCTGATCATCTTCATGGTGGCTGCGCCTCTCGCCAGCGTGTCGGTCGAGCTGAAGCTGCCCAAAGCGGTGGCGAAGCCCAGGCCGAACCCGCCTAAGCCGGTCTATATCTCGATCCAGAAAGGTGGGTCCCTGTACATCGGGGACTTCCCCACCGACCTGGCCTCCATTGGCGACGACCTCAAGAAGCAGATCGGTACGCGGGACCCCTCGAAAGAGCGGATCTTCATCCGAGCTGACAAAGAGGTCCGGTACGGAACCTTCATGACCGTTTTGAACGCGCTGCAGGACAATTATTTCTACAGCGTCGCGTTGATCGGTCAGGACGACAGCCGGGCCGAGGGTCAGTAGCGCCATGACAGATCAGACCCCGGATATCACTCACCTGGCCCACAACCCGTTCGACGCTCCCAAGCAGAAGACGAGTCCCGTGGCCTGGATCGTGTCGCTCGGTTTCGTGCTCCTGGTCCACGCGATCATCGGCTACTACCTCTACACGATGCGCTTCACCATCAAGGAGCGGATCTTCGAGGACGAGAAGCTGGATACCCAGCTGATCAAGCCGCCGCCGCCTCCGCCGCCGCCGCCGCCGCCCCCGCCTCCGACGGACAAGCCTCCGCCGCCGGCCAAGCTGCAGCCGCGTCCGCCGGTCGCGCTGCCGCCTGATATGCCTCCGCCGCCGATCCTCCAGGCTCCGCCTGTGGAAAAGCGCGAAGTGCAACCGCCGGCTCCGCCGCAGATCTCGCCGCCGGCCCCGCCGGCGCCGCCGAGAAACCCGGTGATCACCAAGCCGGACTGGGTTCGCAAGCCCAGCGGCGACGCCGTCAACCGGGCCTACCCGGACCGGGCGCTGCGGCAGAACATCAGCGGCCGTGTCACCCTGTCCTGCACCGTCAATGCCGACGGTACGGTCAGCGGTTGCTCGGTGGTCTCGGAAAACCCGGCCGACTACGGCTTCGGGGACGCCGCGATCCGTCTCAGCAAGCAGTTCAAGATGCGGCCTCAAACCGCGGACGGACAGCCTGTTGGCGGCGCCAACGTGCGTATCCCGCTGTCGTTCGCGGCTCCCGAGTAACCTCGGGCCGCACCGGCGAAGAAGCGAGGGCCCTGGAGGAAACTCCGGGGCCTTTTGCTATTGGGGCTTGGGGATCAATGGGGTCTTTCGGCCTTTGAGCTTTCCCTCCCTTTGGCGGTCCCAGGCACAGAGCGATCTGTCAGCGCGCAAACCCCGGGCTCGAGGTTGGATGTGGTGAGCGCATGGGCTTGAGCCCGGATGTGTTCACTTCGAACCAGAGGCCGCCGCGACTGCAGGCAGGAGTCCAGACCATTTCGCTCTACGATCTGGATCCCGGCGTTCGCCGGGATGAGCGGGTGTGGGGAGAGGCCGGGGGCGTGGCCTGGTGATCGAGCCGGCGGGTTGGCTATCGAAGCGGCAGGACCATTATAACCGGGGCGCAGACCTACAATTATTCAAGTCCGCCGGGCCGTGAGGCCGGGAAGCGCCGCGGGCGTGGGTCTTTGCGTAGTTCGAGTGTCGCCGGGCGTAGGTTGCGGCGTAGGTCGGGCGTAGGTCGATTGTCAGTCGATGTAGCCCGCAATGAGGTCGGTCCGACCTACGGGCGTGCGGCATCTCACAGCGCCCAGATACAGGGCGAAATGGATATGTCTAGACATATTCATAAGGTTATCAGGCAACGAGGGCCCTGCTTTTCAACCAGGCCTCAAGCCGCTCGTTGACGGCCTCCGGGGCTTCCTGCTGCACCCAGTGGGAGACGCCCGGCAGACGGTTGAGGGTGAGGTCGGTGACCAGGCCTTCGTAGCCTTCGGTCAGTTCCAGGCCCAGCGCCGCGTCCTCCTCGCCCCAGACCATCAGCGTCGGGGTGTCGATGACCGGGCAGCTGGCGCGGCTCCAGCGATTCAGCTCGCCGGTGTTGGCCCGATAGTAGTTGATCATCGCCGTCATCGCGCCGGGCTTCAGAGCGTTGCTCCGGTAGTGCTCCAGCACCTCTTCGGGGAATCGGCTCTTGTCGACGGCCATGCCGGCGAAGGCCTCGCCGGTCGCCTTGGCGCCGTTGCGGGTCAGGGCCCATTCGGGCAGCCAGGGCAGCTGGAAGAAGACGGCGTACCAGGACCTCTTCCGCTGGGCGGGGCTGGTCTTGTAGACCTCCTGGAAGACCACGGGATGCGGCACGTTCATGATCACCAGCCCGTCCAGCGCCCGGCGCTGCTCGATGGCGAAGGCCCAGGCGATCAGGGCGCCCCAGTCATGGGCGACGAGCAGGCGCTTTTTGGCGCCCAGGGCGTCGTAGATCGCCGAGACGTCGTCCAGCAGATGCGGCAGGCGATAGGCAGCCTTGCCCTTCGGCCGGCTCGAGTCGCCATAGCCGCGCAGATCGGGGGCCACGACGCGCCAGCCCAGCTTCGCCAGCAGGGGAAGCTGAAAGCGCCAGGAGAAGCGGCTTTCCGGGAAGCCGTGCAGGCAGAGGGCGATGTTGTCACCCTCGCCACACTCGTCGATGGTGAAGGTCAGGCCGTTGGCCTCGATCTGGCGGGTGCGGATGGCGGTCATGCCGTCAGCGTGCGGGCGGACGCGGGTTTGCGCAAGTGTGCCTTGATCGTTGGGTCCGAACCGACTAAACGGACGCCTCTTCGATGAGATGCCGCCTTAGCTCAGTTGGTTAGAGCGCTAGATTGTGGATCTAGAGGTCCTCGGTTCGAGCCCGAGAGGTGGTACCATCGGAGCGTCCACCCGCGCCCGCGCCGCCACATGAGGCCGTCGCCATGGGTCACCCCGCCAGCCCGATCATCGATGTCGCGCTTGTCCGCCGTCTGATCGACGCGCAGTTTCCGCAATGGACCGGCCTGGCCGTTCGTCCGGTGGCCGAAAGCGGCTGGGACAACCGGACCTTCCGGCTGGGCGAGGAGATGCTCGTCCGCTTGCCGAGCGCCGCCTGGTACGCGCCGCAGGTCGAGGCCGAGAATCGCTGGCTGCCGGTCCTGGCGCCGGGGCTGCCCTTGCCGATCCCCCAGCCTCTGGCCCGGGGCGAGGCGGGGGAGGGTTATCCCTGGCCGTGGACTGTGGCGCGGTGGATCGAGGGGGCGACGGCGACGTCGGCCGGGGTCGCAGGCGATGCGGCCTTCGGCACGGACCTGGCCCGGTTTCTGGCGGCCTTGCAGGGCCTTGGCGCCGCCGATGGGCCGGCCCCGGGCGGGCGTAACTTCCACCGGGGCGGTGAGCTGGCGACCTATGGCGGCGAAACCCGGGCGGCGATCGGGCGGCTCGATGGCCGGTTCGATGCGGAGGCGGTGACCGCGGTCTGGGAGGCGGCTCTGGCGGCGCGGTTCGAGGGGCCGGCGGTCTGGGTGCATGGGGATGTCGCGCCGGGCAACCTGCTGGTCCGGAACGGGCGGCTGTGCGCGGTCATCGATTTTGGCGGCATGGCCATTGGCGATCCGGCCTGTGATCTGGCCATCGCCTGGAGCTTCCTGGAGGGGGAGGCGCGGCAGGCGTTTCGAGAGCGGTTGGCGCTGGGTGGCGAGGTTTGGGCGCGCGGACGGGGCTGGGCGCTGTGGAAGGCGCTGATCCTGTTTACGGGTGTGTCGAAGGGCGCGGCGCGGGACGTTGAAAAGTCGGAGGCGACGTTGGAGGCCGTATTGGCCGATTCACTCGGCTAACGGAGATCGGCCGCTCGCTACTGCGGTACATCCCGCTTGGGAAACCCTTCCAGCAGACGATCCATTAGCGGATCAATTTTTGACTTGGTGGATGCCCACTTGTCTGGGCTGGCGCCCCCTCCGCCGAACACACCACGCGTTCCGAAGCGCTCTGCAAAGCCGACCAGCTTCCCTCGATTGTAGACTGCTATTCGTGCATCACTCAGGAAGGCTACGAAGTCCCAGCGTCGCGTCGCCGTGTATTTGACGTAAAACTCGCAGGCCTCCGGGGTCTTGTCGTAGATCTCGGTGGCGATGCCATGCCGATGAAAGCCTTCTTCAATCAGGGGCAGAAGGTCCGGGAGTTTGACCTCCGGATTCTCTTCGATGCAGACCTTCGTCGGCGCGTCGACAGAGGCGTCGATGGGTTTGCTATCGAGCTTTGTCCAAGCCCCACAGGCCAATACGACAAAGGCCGCGATGGCCATTCGGCAAGCTGTGGACATGTGGTTCTGGGCCATTTCGATCCCCCAATA
>JBILYE010000293.1:0-3727 GCA_044377925.1 Caulobacter sp.
TTTCGCATGGCAACGGCGGCGTATTCAGTGGCCACCACGACACCGCCGAGGCCCTGGCCAATGCGGGCTTCGTCGTCGCCGCCCTGACCCATCCCGGTGACAACTGGCGCGACGCGAGCCGCCAGACCCAGCTGGCCGACCGGCCGCGCCACATCAGCCTGCTGATCGACTACATGATCCGCGACTGGTCCGGGCCGGCGAAGATCGACGCCTCCCGGATCGGCGCCTTCGGCTTCTCTGCGGGTGGCTTCACGGTGACCACACTGGTCGGCGGTGTCAGCGATCCCGGGCGGATCGCGCAGCATTGCCTGGACCAGCCGCAGGTTTTCGTCTGCCGCCTGCTGGCCCAGAGCCCCATTGACGCCAAAGGCTGGAAGCCTGCCAGCCGTGATCCCCGCATCAAGGCCGCCGTCATCGCCGCGCCGGGCTATGGCTTTTCGTTCACAGACCAGAGCCTGGCGGAGGTGAAGCTGCCCATCCAGCTCTGGTCAGGGGAGGCTGACGTTGTGCTGCCGGCCCGCTTCCACGCCGAGTCGGTGCGGGACCGCCTGGGCCGGAAGCCGGAGTTTTACAGCGTCCCTGGTGCTGGGCATTTCGACTTCCTGCCGCCCTGTCCGCCCGAGCTGGCCACCGCGCTGCCTGACCTCTGCCGGTCGCAGCCTGGATTTGACCGAGCCGCCTTCCACGTCGCGTTCAACCGCGAGGTCGTGCGGTTCTTCCAGGCGACGCTCTAAGCCCTAGTGCGTCAGCACCCCGCCCTTGTAGCAGGGCTCCAGGACGTGGGCGATGGCCGGAAAGCGGCTGGCGGCGGCGTCGATCCAGGCCACGCCCCTGGCGATCTCTTCGGCGTTGTTGGCGCGTGACGTCGCCTGCAGATGGCGGCGGGTGGCCTGGGTGAAGGTCTGCGTCGGGTTCTTGGCGTAGCGGCTCATCATCGGGCTGGAGACGATGGCCTGGACGACCTGGGGGTCGGCAGGCTGGCCCAGGTGCCGCAGGCAGTCGGTCAGGCCCTTGATCGGATCGGCCAGGAAGATGTCGAAGTCGACGCCCAGCACCTGGGCCGGGTTGGCCCGGGCGGCGGTGTCCATGGCCAGCATCTCGGCGGTCCAGACCAGGGCGGCGCGCTCGCCGAGCGACATGCTGTGCAGGCGCCAGGGCTCTGCGCCGAGACGGCGGTGCAGGCGGGCCATGGCGATGGCGACGGAGGTGCGCACGTCCCCAAGACCGTGCTGGCTGGCCAGGACGCCGGCCAGCCAGCTTTCCGGCGCGGCGGTCATCATCAGGGCGCGCGGCCTGCTGGGCCGGGCCAGCAGGGTGGGCGCCAGTTCGCTGGCCCAGCTCGTCGCCTTGACCAGCGGGACCTGGCCGGGGCCGTAGGTCCGCGACAACAGCTTCAGGCAGAGGCTCAGCACCTCCTCGAACCGCTGCGGCGACCACAGGCTTTCGGGATGCGTAAGCTGGGCGTGGATCTGGGCCAGCAAGGGCAGGGCGGTCGGCTCCCGCAGGGAATGGATCCCGGGCGCGGCGCCCAGCAGGCGCGAGAGCAGGGTCGAGCCGACATGGCCGACATGGAAGATGAAGTCGCAGCGCTCGGGCAGGGGAGCCGCATGCTCGGCGATCTCGTCAAGGCGCGCCCAGAGCCCGGGGGTGTCATCGCCGAGCACCCGCTCGTCGAGGAAGCTGGCGTCGAGGTAGTGGCGCCTCGTCAGGCGGACGAGGTAGGCCGCCTCATGAACCGGATCGAGGGAATGGAGCAGGATATCGGGCGTGGCGGTGAGCTGGGGGCCAAGCCCCTGAAGGACGCGTGTCCCGCCCGAGTCAAATCCAGCATGCGGCATCCCGCCGCAGTACACCCTTTTCGGGTAATTGCGTGTTACAAGCTGGAAATGTTAAACAATATCAACGTTCGTTGAGGGATTTCAGCGCCTGGACGCCGCCGTTTGATCGATAACTTCTGACGCCATACGGCGGGCGGCTTCCTCAATCACGCGCCGGCGCGACCCGCCCAGACGGGGACGTTCGGCCCTGTCCTTGGCGGCCTGGAGGGCGTTCTCACCGTGCAGATCGCGCACGTACGCCATCTCGAGCAGGACCTCTCGCTCGAAATCGTCGCGTTTTCTCTTTGGTTTGAACAGCAGCACGGCGCCCCCATAGCCCGTCTGGAATAGGCCCATAATATGTATAGTTCAGCCCACAAAAGGGGGGCGGATATCAACGTGTTGGCAAGGCGGCTCAGCCTAGGATCGCGGCATGGCCAGCCCCCTGTCTCCCCGACCATACTCGCCGCCCGTCGAGCGGCGGCGCAGCCAGCGTCAGCGCGCGCTGTTGACGGGCAAGCTGGCCACGGACGGGGCCAGCCTCACCATCGACTGTGTGATCCGGAATCTGAGCTCGGACGGCGCTTTGGTGGAAACGACCTCGCCGCACCTCATCCCCAACGAACTGCATCTGTTGCAGGTCCGCGAGGGTGTGGCCTGGGACGCAAAGGTCATCTGGCGGCGGGGAACGAAGGTCGGCCTTGCGCTGCTTGAGCGGCATGACCTGCGAGACACCACCGCGCGACAGCTCAAGGCGCTGCGCCATGTGTGGAAGCACATGGCCGGGACGGCGCCGCGGGATGACGAAGTTTAGGCCACTGTCTGAGGCAGGCCGGGGTCGGTGGCGGGAGCCGGACCGGGTTCGGTCGGCAGGTCCGGATCGACGGCCGGCGGCACAGGATCGGTGGCCGGGGCGGGGCCGGGGGTCGGTTCGAAGTCGGGGCCGGGATCGGACATGGGAGCACCTCTGGTTACAGATGCAACCAGCCGCGAACCGTCCGGGTTCCGCTAAATCTTTTCGCTGATCTTGATGGCCGCCCGGCAGCCGGCGCGGATGACGGCCGACAGCAGGGGATAGCCCGGCGCCTCGCGGGCGCCTTCGCCGACCGCGATATCCTTGTGGTGCAGCTCGTCGTCGCGGAACTTGCTGAGCTCCGCCGCCAGGGCCGGTTCGCGGCTCTCCAGCTCGGCGATCTGGCCGGCGTAATGCTGCTCGATCACCGTCTCGACCGCCTCGGTGCAGGCGTGGGCGGCCTTTTCACCGAGCAGGGCGGTGCCGGCGCCGAGGGCGAACCCGGCCATTCGCCAGACCGGCGACATGACCGTCGGGCGAACGCCGCGCTCGGTCAGGAGCTCGTCGAAGCGGGACAGGTGGACCTGTTCATGGCCCTCCATCTCGGCCAGCTGGGCGGCGGCGCGGCCCTTGCCGGGCGCGCGGTCCATGACCGCCCGCTGACCGCGATAGATGTGGACGGCGGCCAGCTCGCCCGCCTGGTCGACACGCAGGATCTCGGCAAGGCGCCCGGTCTGGGCCCCCATGCCGGGGCGGGCGGGGATGGGCTTGCCGCTCATTTCAGGGCGCCCGTCGTCGGCGCTTTGGCGGCGGCGATGAAGCTCCACACGGCCAGTTTCAGCGAGGCGACGATGTTCCAGCCGGCCATCGACAGGCCGAGGAAGGACCAGACGATCTTGTCGCACTGCGGGGACTTGGCTGCTCCGCCGGCCAGCAGGTCGGCCACGCCGGCAGCCGACGGTCCGCCGCCGCCGCCACCGCCCGAGCAGGTGGTCGGGCCCGGCCACCACTTCCACTCGACGCCGGCGTGATAGAAGGCCAGGCCCGCCCCGAACAGGAAGATCAGGCCCAGGGCCAGGTTGAACCAGGGCGCCAGGCGACGCGCCCAGGGCGTCTG
>JBILYE010000294.1:0-3716 GCA_044377925.1 Caulobacter sp.
TCTCGTTGGGGAGCTTCTCGCCGGGCTTGTAGATGCCGGCCAGGATGTCGGCTTCGAGGCGGGCGCGGATGGCTTCGTGGAGGGGCTGGGTCATGCGGTGAGGCCTTTGAGAACGGCGCTGTAGCGTGCGTTGAGGGCGGATCGGTGGATGTGGCGGCCGTTCTCGACCACGCGGCGGCCGCCGGTATAGACTGAGGAGATAGCGCTGCGGCCCTGGCTGAAAACCCAGGTGTCGAGGGCCAGATCGTCAGAGCGGCCGGCCATGTCGGGGTGGTCCATGGCGAGGCAGACGACGTCGGCGCGGTGGCCGATGGCGAGGGCGCCGAGCGGCTGGCCGAGGGCCTGGGCGCCGCCCTTCAGAGCGCCGGTGAGGAGGGCGCGGCCGGTGCTTTCGCCCTCTGTCCGGGAGAGGAGGTTGCGGCCGCGGAGGCTGAGGCGCTGGGCGTATTCCAGCTGGCGCAGCTCGCCGGCGGCGTCGATGGCGATGTTGCTGTCGGTGCCAACGCCGAAGCGGCCGCCGGCAGAGAGGTAGTCCGCAGAGGGGAAGATGCCGTCGCCGAGGTTGGCTTCGGTGATCGGGCAGAGGCCGGCCACAGCGCCGGATCTGGCAAGGTTTTCAGTCTCTTGCGGGGTCAGATGGGTGGCGTGGATCAGGCACCAGCGTGGGTCGACGCCGGCGTGGTCGAGGAGCCATTCGACGGGGCGCTGGCCGGACCAGGCGAGGCAGTCCTCGACCTCCTTGACCTGTTCGGCGGCGTGGATGTGGACCGGGCCGATGGTCAGGGGGAGGATGGCTTTCAGCTCGTCCGGGGTGGCGGCGCGGAGGCTGTGGGGGGCGACGCCGACGGTTGCGCCATCGCTCTGGAGGGCTTCGACGATGCGGGCGAAGCGACTGGGATCATTGATGAATCGGCGCTGGCCCGGGGTCGGCGGCTGCCCGCCGAAGGTGGCGTGGGCGTAGAAGACCGGCAGCATGGTGATGCCGATGCCGGTGTCGTCGGCGGCCTTCAGATGGCGGCGGGCAAGCTCGGCGACGTCGGCGTAGGGGCTGCCGTCGGGGCTGTGGTGCAGGTAGTGGAACTCGGCGACGGCGGTGAAGCCGGCCTCCAGCATGTCGGCGAAGGCGTAGGCGGCGATGGCCTCGACGTCGTCGGGACCAAGGCGGGCCAGGAAGCGGTACATAACCTCGCGCCAGGTCCAGAAGCTGTCGGCGGCGGGGCCTCGGCGCTCGGCCAGGCCGGCCATGGCGCGCTGGAAGGCGTGGCTGTGGAGGTTGGGCAGGCCGGGGACGCCGAGCGCCTCGCGCGATTCGCCCGAAATGGGCGATGCGCCACTTTGCAGCGCCGTGATCAGCCCATCCTCGCAGGTCATGCGCACATTGCTGGCCCAGCCGTCGGGCAGCAGGGCGCGGTCGAGGAAGAGGGTCGTCTGCATGGCCCTGAGGATCGGGTTGCAAGATGAATATGTCTAGACATATTGTGCGGACCTCAGCGGAGGACTCATGCATTTCGACCGGCTCTGGCGCGGCGGGCGGCTGGCGACTCTCGACGAGTCGGGCGCCGGACTCGGCCTCGTCGAGGACGGGTCGGTGGGGTGCGTCGACGGGCGGATCGCCTTTGTCGGCGCCGGTCTGCCGGACGGCTGGACGGCCGATGAGGTGATCGACCTGGACGGTCGGCTGGTGACCCCTGGACTGATCGACTGTCACACCCATCTGGTGTTCGCCGGCGACCGGGCGGACGAGTTCGAGATGCGGCTGCGGGGCGAGACCTACGAGACCATCGCGGCGGCCGGGGGCGGGATCGTCTCGACGGTGGCGAAGACGCGGGCGGCGACGCAAAGCGAGCTGGTGGCGAGCGCACTGGAGCGGCTCGACCGGCTGTTGGCCGAGGGGGTGACGGCGGTCGAGGTGAAGTCGGGCTATGGGCTCGATCTGGAGAGCGAGCTGAAGATGCTGCGGGCGGCGCGGGCGCTGGAGGGGGCGCGGGCGGTGAGCGTGGCGACCAGCCTGCTGGCGGCGCACACCCTGCCGCCGGAGCATCGGGACAGCCGCCAGGTCTATGTCGCCAGGGTGGTGGACGAGATCATTCCGGCCAGCGTCGGTCTGGCCGATGCGGTCGACGCCTTCTGTGAGAGCAATGCCTTTACGCCGGACGAGGTGCGGCGGGTGTTTGATGCGGCCAGAGCGCACGGGCTGCCGGTGCGGCTGCATGCCGATCAGCGGACGGCCGGGGGCGGGGCGCAGCTGGCGGCGGAGTATGGGGCGCTGAGCGCAGATCATCTGGAGCGGACGGACGCCGAGGGGGCGCGGGCTCTGGCGGCGGCGGGAACGGTGGCGGTGTTGTTGCCGGGGGCCTTCTATGCGCTGCGGGATGAGGCGAAGCCGCCGGTGGCGTTGTTTCGCGAGGCGGGCGTGAAGATGGCGGTAGCGACCGACTGCAATCCAGGCAGTTCGCCGCTGACCTCGCTGCTGACGGCGGTGAACATGGCGGTGATCCTGTTCGGGCTGACGGTTGACGAGGCGCTGGCGGGCGTGACGCGCGAGGCGGCGCGGGCGATCGGGCGGTGGGACGAGATGGGATCGCTGGAGGTGGGCAAGGCCTGCAACCTGGCGATCTGGGATGCGACCCGGCCGGTCGAGCTAGCCTATTGGCTGGGGCGCAATCCGTTGCGGTCCCGGGTGTTTCAGGGAGTTGTGTCGTGAGCCTGGTGTTGACCCCCGGCGAGGCCAGTCTGGGCGACTGGCGCAGGCTGTTCGAGGGCGAGGTTCCCACCCTGGCCGACAGCGCCTGGCCGGCCATCGCGGCCAGCGCCGAGGTGGTGGCGCGGATCGTCGGCAAGGGTGACGCGGTCTATGGCGTCAACACCGGCTTCGGGAAGCTGGCCAATATCCGGATCGAGACCGGCGACCTGGCGCGGTTGCAGCAGAACATCGTGCTCAGCCATGCGGCGGGGGTTGGTGAGCCGCTGGAGGCCGATGTCGTGCGGCTGATGCTGGCGCTGAAGGCGGCGAGTCTCGGGCGCGGGGCGTCGGGGGTGGCGCCGGCGACGGTGGAGATGATCCTGGCGCTGCTGGCGCGGGACTGCCTGCCGCTGATCCCCAGGCAGGGGAGCGTGGGGGCGTCGGGGGATCTGGCGCCGCTGTCGCATATGGCGGCGACGATGATCGGCGTGGGCGAGGCGTTCGTGGCCGGGGTCCGGATGCCGGCGGCCGAGGCGCTGGCGAAGGTGGGGCTGGCGCCGCTGGTGCTGGGGCCCAAGGAAGGGCTGGCGCTGCTCAACGGCACGCAGTTTTCGACGGCCTGCGCGCTGGCCGGTCTGTTCCGGATCGAGCGGGTGTTCCAGGCGGCGATGGTGGCCGGCGCCCTGTCGGTCGAGGCGGCCAAGGGGTCGGTGGCGCCGTTCGATCCGCGCATCCATGCGCTGCGGGGGCATCGGGGGCAGGCAGAGGTGGCGGCCTGGTTCAAGGCCATGCTGGAGGGCAGCGCCATCCAGGTCAGCCATGCCCATTGCGAGAAGGTGCAGGATCCCTACTGCCTGCGCTGCCAGCCGCAGGTGATGGGGGCGATCCTTGATCTGGGGCGGCAGGCGGCGACGACGCTGGGCATCGAGGCCGGCGGGGTGACCGACAATCCGCTGATCTTCACCGAGACCGGCGAGGCGATCAGCGGCGGGAACTTCCATGCCGAGCCGGTGGCGTTTGCGGCCGACATGCT
>JBILYE010000296.1:0-3713 GCA_044377925.1 Caulobacter sp.
CAAGGGCTATGTCAGCGAGGGCAAGGACATCGACCAGGTCACCGCCGGCTACAGCTTCTGGCGGAAGGCGGGGATCAAGGACGGTGTCTTCACCCTGGAGACCCGCACCCGCAGCCTGCAGACCGAGATCGCCGCGTCTGAGTCCGAGGCCAACCAGAAGGCCCTGGCCGATATGGGCGAGATCGAGGTCTACCTCGTGGCGCCGCCCGGCTACCGCTGGTCGAACTCCGACCGGGCCAGCCGCATCGCCGACATGGACAAGGTCCTCAAGGAGAACCCCAAGTCGGTCCCGGCCCTGCAGAACCGTGCCTGGCTGCACCGCGAGAACAAGGACTACGCCAGGGCCGAGGCCGACTACAACACCGCCATCGGCTTCGATGACGACAACGCCCTGCTCTACACCATGCGGGCCGGCGCCCTGTTGCGCCTGGGCCGCAAGGAGGCGGCGATGAGCGACTTCGCCAGCGCCCGAAAGCATGCCGGCGCGGACGCCGGCGACCTCAACGCCCTGTGCTGGGAACAGGCAACCAACGGCGTCGCCCTGGAGGCCGCCTTGCGCGACTGCGACAAGGCCCTGCAGATCGAGCCGCGCAACGCCGCGATCGTCGACTCCCGGGGTTTCGTGCTGATGCGTCTTGGCCGCTGGTCGGACTCCATCGCCGACTACAACAAGGCGGCCGACATCCGCCCCGACAGCGCCGAGTCCCTGTTCGGCCGCGCCCTGGCCAAGGCCGGCGCCGGCGACAAGGCGGGTGCCGCGGCCGATCTCGCCGAGGCCCGCAAGCTGGACGCGGGGATCGACGAAGAGTTCGGGACCTACGGGCTGAAGGCGCCTTGAGGCCATAACCCCTTCTCCCGGCAAGCGGGAGAAGGGCGCTTCGCTTGAGCGTTACAGGCCGCCAGTTCCTCGGTGCTGAACCTGGCGCAGCGGCAGCCGAAGCCGGTCACTTCGCCCTGCAGCGTTTTGCACTGCTGGTCGGCGGGCAGGGCCTAGACCTTGTCCTCGATGTCGGCGTCGGCTGCGGGAGCAAGGCCCTCTGCCATCTCGCCGATCAGTCGGGTGATCTCGCCGATATCATCCGTGGCCCGCCAGGCGTGGGCGAACTCCGGCGGGCTAAGCCGTTCGGTAATGGTATGGTAGAGCAGCTCGAACAGAGGCTTCCAGAAATCGCGCGGATTGTAGAAGACCAGCGGCTTGCGGTGCAGGTCCAGCCGCTGCCAGCTGAGCAGTTCGACCACCTCTTCCAGGGTGCCGATGCCGCCGGGCAGCACCACGAAGGCGTCGGACCGCTCGAACATCATCATCTTGCGCTCGTGCATGTTCTGCACGACCACCGTCTCGACGTCGTCGAAGGGCTGCTCGCGGTCCATCAGGAAGGTCGGGATGATGCCCAGAACCCGGCCGCCGGCGTCATGCGCCCCGCGCGCGCAGGCGCCCATCAGGCCAACGCCGCCGCCGCCATAGACCAGCTTCAGGTTCTCCCTGGCCAGCAGCACGCCGAAGTCCTCGGCGGATTTCAGGAAGGCCGGATCGGCGTCGTTGGACGAACCGCAATAGACACAGACACTGTCGATCGAGGGCCCCGCGAGGCCTG
Source organism: Caulobacter sp. (assembly GCA_044377925.1). Lineage (GTDB taxonomy): Bacteria > Pseudomonadota > Alphaproteobacteria > Caulobacterales > Caulobacteraceae > Caulobacter. The sequence goes on from JBILYE010000296.1 coordinate 1,596, forward strand.
TAGTTTTGGACATGCCGTCCCCACAAAGAAAAGGCGCGCTTGCGGGCGCGCCGGAAAATCACGAAATGACATGTTCGGCCTATCCGCCAGGGGTTTCAAGCATCGTGTCGCGAACGCCAACATCCTTGGGGGTCTTCCTTCCCCTCCTGCTGCCGCTGCTGATTGTCGCCTGCGGTCCAAGCGAGCGTGACGCCGCCTGGCGGGGCGATGCCCCCAAGAGTCCGGCCGATCCGACCGCCGACGCAGGCTACCTGAAACCCCCGACCCTGACCGTCAGCCGGCGGGGCCCCGATGGCGCCATCCTGCTGACGGGCGAGGCCGAACCGGGCGCTCTGGTCCGGCTGGGCTCGCCGACAGGAGAGGCGTTCGGAACCAACGCCGACGCAAAAGGAGCCTGGTCAGTCAAGCTCGAGCCGTCCGCCGAAGTGCGGCTCTATGGCCTCTCGATGTCGAAGACCAGGCGCCAGGTCCAGTCCCAGGGCTACCTGGCCGTCCTGCCCGACGGTCGCGCCGCCCAGCTCCGCTCGGGGGCCAGCGCCCTGGTCTACGGCCCGGGCAGCGAGATGCCCCGTCTGCTCACCGTCGACTTCGACCGCGATGGGGCGGCCTCCGTCTCCGGCACGGCCCGGGCCGGCAGCGGCCTGTCCCTGCGCATAGACCGCAGCGCCCGGGGTGTCGGCAAGACCGACAGCCAGGGCCGATTCCACCTGGCGGTCGAACGGCCGCTGAACGCCGGCGCCCTGGCCTTCGAGATCGCCGGCGACAGCGGTGAGCAGGCCGTCACCGTGCCCGTCACCGCCGCCCCCGACCTCACCGTCCCCTTCCGCTCGGTTCGAAGCGGCGCGGCCTGGCGCATCGACTGGATGACCCCCGGCGGCGGCGTGCAGACCAGCCTGATCCTGGACCCGGTCTCTTGAGACCTGTCCCGGACCGCCAGAGCAAGAAGCCGCCCGCCGACTCAGCGCCGCCCGTCAAGGTCTCCGCCTGGGCCGCCCTGGCCGATCTCTTCCGCCTGGTCATGTCCAGCAAGGCCCCCGGCCTGACCTGGCGCCTGACCGCCGCCCTCGTCTTCACCCTTGGCGGCAAGGTGCTGGGCGTCCTCGCCCCGCTGCTGCTCGGCGCCGCCGTCAATCGCCTGGCCGCCGGACAGTCGCCCGCCGTGCAGGTCGGGACCGCCTTTGCCGGCCTCATCCTCGGCTGGACCCTGATCCGCTTCCTGGCCGCCGCCGCGCCGCAACTGCGCGACGTCGTCTTCACCCCGGTCGCCCAGGCCGCCCAGCGCCGCGCCGCCGCCGACGCCTTCGGCCATGCGCTCAGCCTGTCGATCGAGTTCCATCAGACCAAGCGCACCGGCTCGCTCAGCCGCATCATCGATCGCGGCGCCCGCTCGATGGACTTCCTGCTTCGCGCCCTGGTCTTCAACCTCGGCCCGACCTTCATCGAGCTGATCATCGCCGCCGTGGTGCTCGCCAAGGCCTACGACTGGCGCTTCGCCCTCGCCGCCGTCGGCACGGTCGTCGTCTACGGCGTCCTGACCTTCGCCATCAGCGACTGGCGCATCGCCCACCGCCGCGCCCTCAACGACGCCGACAGTGAGGCCGCCGGCCGCGCCGTCGACGCCCTGATCAACTACGAGACCGTCAAGGCCTTCGGAGCCGAGACCCGCGCCGCCGCCACCTACGAACAGGCCCTCAGCGCCTACGCCAGCGCCCAGGTCCTGGCCACCACCTCGCTCAGCCTGCTCAACATCGCCCAGGCGGCGATCATGGCCATCGGCCTCGCCATCATGGCCATGCTGGCCGGGGCAGAGGCCCAGGCCGGGCGGCTGGGTGTCGGCGACGTCACCGCCGCCATCCTGATCCTGATCAACCTCTACGGCCCGCTCAACATCCTCGGCTTCGCCTACCGCGAAATCCGCCAGAGCTTCATCGACCTGGAAGCCATGAGCGACCTGCGCCGCCAGACCCCCGACGTCGCCGAAGCCCCCGGCGCCGTCGATCCGCCCCCCGCCGATGGCCGTGGCGGCGCCGTGGTCTTCACCGGCGTCAGCTTCAGGCACGGCGCCCGCAGTCAGGGTCTTGAGGAGGTCAGCTTCGCCGCCGCCCCGGGGCAGACGGT
>JBILYE010000082.1:0-14149 GCA_044377925.1 Caulobacter sp.
CCTCGACCTGGTGCGGGTCCTCGAGGTTCATGGTCATCATCCGCAGGGTGTCGCAGATGAAGTCGACGGCGAAGTGGTCCTTGGTGATCTTCGGGAAGCGGCCGAAGATCGAGCTCTCACCGGGCTTTTCGATGTGGCTTTCGAGGGCGATGACGCCCTTGGACTTCATGGTCTTGGTCAGCAGAAACAGCAGGCTGAGCAGATCCTTGTAGTCGCCGGCCTTCCATTTGGGACCGGCGAAGGCCTTGGCCAGGCCGCCGCCGCTGGCCTTGATCGTCGTCATCGAGTTGGAGATCAGGTAGGCCGCGACGCCCGCCCCGCCGATGGCCATCATTTCATGCGGCAAGGCATGCATGATGACGCCCATGTTGCCGCCGGACATGATGTAGCTGCCGAACACCAGGCCGAAGAGCAGGACGAGGCCGATGATCTGGAACATGAGGAGGTCGCCGTCGGAGGATAGGGTCGGCGGTGACCATGGCGTTTAATGCTTAATGGCGGGTAAGGGACGGCGCCTTGTTGCACCGTCCTGCGACCCGGCTTAACAGCGTTCAGATATGCCCGAGAGCCCCAAGACCGCCGGTCTGAAGCTGGAGCCGCGCTCCTTTGCCATCCTGTTTGCGGTGTCGATCGTGGTGGCGATCGGCAACACGGGCCTGATGGCGGTGCTGCCGGCCATCGCCCGCGAGATCAAGATCGCCGACTGGATGATTTCGGCGGTGTTCGGGCTGTCGGCCCTGCTGTGGGCGGTGATGAGCCCGATCTGGGCCCGGGAATCCGACAAGCGCGGGCGCAAGCCCCTGATCATGCTGGGGCTGGCCGGGTTCTTCGTTTCGATGACCCTGTGCGCCTGCGTGGTCAGCATCGGCCTGCATCACCTGTTGCCGTCGCTGGTGGTCTTCATCCTCTTCCTGCTGTGCCGGGCGCTGTTCGGGTTGATCGGGTCGGCCTCCAACCCGGCGACCCAGGCCTATCTGGCCGAGCGGACGACGCGAGCCGACCGCACCCAGCAGATGGCCGCCCTGGCCGGCGCCTTTGGTCTGGGCACGGTTGTCGGGCCCTTCCTGGCGCCGCTGTTCATCCTGCCGGGGGTGACCCTGGCCGGGCCGATGTTCGCCTTCGCCATCTTCGCCGGGCTGATGCTGGTGGTGGTCTGGCGCGGGCTTCCGGAGGAGGAAAGCCAGCGCAAGGAGAACCGCCGCTTCGCCGGGGCGGGGCAGGACAAGGGCCTGTGGCGCGATCCCCGGGTGCTGCCCTTCCTGATCTACGGCTTCGCGGTCGCCTGCTGCCAGACGGCGCAGGGCTACACGCTCGGCTTCATGATCATCGACAAGCTGGGCGTCAAACCGATGGAGGCGCTGGGCTTCACGGCGGTGGCCATGGGGGCGGGGGCCCTGGCCGGGCTGCTGGCGCAGTGGGGCCTGATCCGGATGTTTTCGATGGGCCCCAAGCAGCTGCTGCGCTGGGGCGTCGGCCTGGCGGCGCTGGGCAACCTGATCACGGTGTTCTCGCCGGACTACTGGACGGTGGTGGCCGGCTACGCGATCTCGTCGCTGGGCTATGGCTTCGCCCGGCCGGGGTTCACGGCGGGCGCCTCGCTGACGGTGCGGATGGACGAGCAGGCGCGGGCGGCCGGCGCCATCGCGGCGGTCAACGGCCTGAACGTCATTCTCGCGCCGGTGTTCGTCATGCTCTACGGCGTTTTCCACGAGGCGCCGTTCGCGCTGAACGCGCTGATCCTGTCCGCCCTGCTGGTCTACGCCTTCCGCAACGCCATTCTGCGGGACGCCGGCGAGACCGTGCCCGATGACGAGGAGACGGCGATGGCCGTCCTCGAGCGGGCGGACGAAGGTTAGAACCGGGGGTCAGGGCCGCGAGGCCATCCCCGCCGCCTGCATGGCAATCGACTGGATCATCGGCGGCGTCAGATAGCCATCGGCCGGAATCCTGTTGGCCTGTTGCCAGGCGCGGATGGCGACGCGGGTCTTTGGACCGATGGCGCCGTCGACGCCGCCGGTGTCGTAGCCGAGCTTGACGAGGCTTTCCTGGGCCAGGATGCGGTCGGCCCTGGAGAGCGGCGTCTCGACCGGCCAGGGGGTGACCAGAGGGCCTTCCCCGCCGAAGCGCAGCGCCAGCAGGCCGACACCCAGCGCATAGGCCGTGGAGTTGTTGTACTTCATGATCGCCGCGTGGTTCGGGAAGATCAGGAAGGCCGGGCCCTGATAGCCCGAGGGCAGGATCAGGCTGGCGCTGGAGGCCTGGTCGGCGGTGGACCAGGGCAGGCCGTCGGCGCGGCGAACGTTCCGGGCCGTCCAGTTCGCCAGCGGCTCGCGGGTTCCCTCGGTCAGGGCATAGTCGAAGCCGGCCGGCAACAGGACCTCGCGCGACCAGCTTTCACCGGGCTTCCAGCCGGCCTTGGCCATGTAGTTGGCGGTCGAGGCCAGGGCGTCATGGGTGCTGCCCCAGATGTCGCGGTGGCCGTCGCCGTCGCCGTCGATGGCGGTGGAGAGATAGACGCCAGGCAGGAACTGGGTCTGGCCCATGGCCCCGGCCCAGCTGCCCTTGAGACGGGCGCGGGTCTGTTCACCGGTGGCGATGATCTTCAGGGCCGAGATGAGCTCGCTTTCGGCCCAGGCGCGTCGGCGGCCGTCGGCGGCCAGCGTCGCCAGGCAGCGGACGATATCCTTGTCGCCCTGGATCTTGCCGAACGCCGACTCCATCGCCCAGATGGCCAGCACGATCTCGCGCGGCACCCGGAAGGCCTGCTCCATGGCGGAGAGATAGGGCAGCTGGGTGGCGAACTGGCGGCCCTGGCTGATGCGGACGTCGCTGACCGTGCCTTTCACATAATCCCCGACCGGCTTGGAAAACTCCGGCTGGCGCCCGTCGGAGGCGACGACGCCGGTGTCCGGCGTCAGGCCGGCGGTCTCGCGGTCCACCACGGCCTGCGGCACGCCCGCCAGGACGGCCTTGGGTTTGAACTGGGCCAGCCAGGCGTCGAAGTTCGGATCGCCGGACACCACCGGAACCGGGGCAGGCCCGGCCGGCGCGGGGCCGGGCGGCGGCGTGGTCCCCGCCACCTGCGTCAGGGTCGGTTCCAGCTGCGGGTCGGCGCAGCCGGCGAGGGTCAGGAGGAGGAAGGCGCGTCTATCCATGGCGGCAAGCTAACGGGATCAAGATGAACAGGGCCATCACAAACGCGCCAGCGGCGAAGCCCGGCCCCGGCCATGACGAAGGGCGCTGCGGGCCTTCGGACGTTGACTCCGCCCCTCTCTCCCCCTATAGCCGCCCGCTCAATTCAGATGAGGGCCTCCGCGTGCGCGGGTTCCCCGCAGCCGCATGGTAAAGACCAATGAAGGTTCGTAGCTCGCTCAAGTCGCTGAAGTCGCGCCACCGCGACTGCAAGCTGGTTCGCCGCAAGGGCGTCCTGTACGTGATCAACAAGACCGACCCGCGCTTCAAGGCGAAGCAGGGCTAATGACCGCGCCTGTTGGCGTCCTCTGGGACGTCGGCAATGTGATCGTTCGCTGGGATCCCCGGACCCTGTATGCGAAGATTTTCGAGGAACCGGCCGCTTGCGACCGGTTCCTTTCGCATGTCTGCACCATGGCCTGGCACGGGCTGACCGATCGCGGCGTGCCGGCCGAAGAGAACACCGCTGAGCTGATCTCGCGCCATCCCGAGCATGAAGCCGAGATCCGCGCCTGGTGGGACCGCTGGGACGAGATGTTCGGCGGGGTAATCGAAGAGACCGAACAGGCCATGGAGGCCCTGGCGGCGGCGGGCGTGCCGCAGTTCGGGCTGACCAACATGGCCGGGCCGGTCTGGCCGACCATCGAGCCGATGGCGCCGGCGGTGCGACATCTGAAAGCCGTGGTGGTCTCCGGCGACGAGGGGATGATCAAGCCGGAGCCGGCGATCTATCACCTGGCCTGCGAGCGGTCGGGCCTGCGGCCGGACCAGCTATTGTTCGTCGACGACAGCGCGGTGAACATCCAAGCGGCGGCCGAGCTGGGCTTCCATGTTCTGCACTTTACCGATCCCAGCCTTCTGGAACCGGGACTGAAGACGCACGGTCTGCTCTGAACGTCTTTGCGTCCTTCGACACGCGGCCGGTGGCCGCTACTCAGGATGACGACCTGGGGTGAGCTGCACGGACGCTCGTCATCCTGAGTAGCCGCGAAGCGGCGTGTCGAAGGACGCACGGGCGCATTGAGCCGCGCGCCCCTTTCCTCTACACCGCGCCTTCCCCAATTCCGCTTCCCGTGAGAGCCTTCCCCCATGGCCGATGACCAGCCCACCGTCGATGTCCTGAACGGCACCGCCCAGACCCAGCTGCGCACCATCATCGAGCGCATCGAGCGGCTGGAAGAGGACAAGGCGGGCGTCATGGCCGACCTGAAAGAGGTCTATGCCGAGGCCAAGGGCAACGGTTTCGACACCAAGATCCTCCGCAAGGTCGTGCGCATGCGCAAACAGGACAAGGCCAAGCTGTCGGAAGAAGAGGCGCTGATCGACCTCTACCTGTCGGCGATCGGCGGGCTGTAGGCTTTTCTTTTCCAGGAGGGGGGGCGCATTGAAGCGGAAGGATCCTCCCGACTTCAAGGTGCTGGCCCGCAAGGCCGCGCAGCGTTCGGCCCTCAACGCCGTGCGCAAGACCCAGCGCGCAGCCGACAAGGCCGGCGTCAAGCTCAGCGACTGGGAAGGCGAGTTCCTGGGTTCGGTCGCCGAGCGGGTAAAGACCTACGGCCGGGCCTTCGGCGACCCGGAGCTGGGCGCGCCCGGGCAGGCGCTGTCGGCCATGCAGAACCGCAAGCTCAAGGAAATTGCCGCGAAAGCAAAGGGCGAGGACAAGCCCCCATGGGTGGTCAAGCGCGAGGCCCAGGCGGCGAGGGCCAGCCGGGCGGCGGCCTCGGGAGAGGAGACGCCCCCGGCGACGTCGCGCAAGGGCTTTGGCCGGAGACCCGCTAAGACCTGAAATGGGACCCGACGCTAACCGACGTCCCTGATCTCCACGTCGATCCCCTGCTCCCGAACCTTTCGGTAGAGGGTCGAGCGGCCGATGCCGAGGCGGCGGGCGACCTCCGACATATGGCCGGCATAGACATCGATGGCGTGCTGGATGAGGTCCTTTTCGATCTCTTCCAGGGTGCGCAGGTGGCCGTGGCCGTCGAGGATGCGGACCGGCGCGTCGGCGGGCATCTCGGCCAGCAGCTGCTGGGCGGTCGGGATGGCGCGCGGGACCTGGCCGGCGACCGGCTGGACCAGGTCGTCGATCGGCGGCGCCTTCACGCCGCTGATGGCCGGGAAATCGAACGGCTGCAGATAGGGGGCGTCGGCCAGGACGATGGCGCGATAGACGGCGTTCTCCAGCTGGCGGACGTTGCCCGGCCAGTCGAAGGCGGTGAGGAAGGCCAGCGTCTCGGGGGCGGCGCCGACGACGCGCTTGCCCTCCTCGACATTGAACCGCTTGATGAAGGCCTCGACCAGGGCCGGGATGTCCTCGCGCCGTTCGCGCAGGGACGGGGCCTCGATGGGGAAGACATTCAGGCGGTAGTAGAGGTCTTCGCGGAAGCGGCCTTCCTTGATGGCGTCCGACAGGTCGCGGTTGGTGGCCGAGACGATGCGGACGTCGACCTTGACCGAGCGCTTGGCGCCGATGGGGTCGATCTCGCTTTCCTGCAGGGCGCGCAGCAGCTTGACCTGGACGTCGAGGGGCAGTTCGCCGACCTCGTCGAGGAACAGGGTGCCGCCGTTGGCCTCCTGGAATTTACCCAGGTGTTTATCCGAGGCTCCGGTGAAGCTGCCCTTCTCGTGGCCGAACAGGATGCTTTCGACCAGGTTCTCGGGGATGGCGCCGCAGTTGACGGCGACGAAGGGCTTGCCGGACCGGTCGCTGGAGCCGTGGACGGCGCGGGCGATGACTTCCTTGCCGACGCCGCTTTCGCCGGTGATCAGCACCGGGATCCCGGACTTCGCGGCGCGCTCGCCCATGCGCTTGACGATGCGCATGTGGGGGCTCTCGCCGATCAGGTCGGCGAAACTAGTCCTTCCATTAGAGTGCTTCTTCAGGCGGTCGACCTCGCCCTTCAGTTCGCCGAGCGACAGGGCGTTGCGGACCGAGGCGATGATGCGTTCAGGGGAGGCCGGCTTGACGAAGAAGTCGCAGGCCCCGGCCTGCATGGCCTTGACTACGGTATCGACGCCGCCGGACGCGGTCAGCACGATGACCGGCTGGTTGAGGCCGCGGGCGCGCATTTCCTTGAGGGCGTCGTGACCCGACAGGCCGGGCATCTGCAGGTCGAGCAGCACCACGTCGGCGCTCCTGCCAGCCTGCAGGTGGCTCATGGCGGCGTCGCCGTTCTCGGCCTGGGCGACGACGAATCCGTCGCGCTCCAGAACCGCCTGGATCAGCCTTCGCTGAGTCGGGTCGTCATCGACGACCAGGACCGTTTTGGTCATGTTGAAGCATCCCACCAAGTACCGGCGATGCGGCCGCGTGGGCCGTCGCTCGTTGATCCGTATTGAAACAGAGGTGGGTAAAGGCGGGGTGTAGGAGACCTGAGTCGGGGGTTAATTTCCGAGGCTCAGGCCGTCGTCCGAACCAGCACGGTCCGCTCGTCCGACAGGCCGGCCAGTTCGGCCATCAGGGCCGGGATCTGCACCGGTTTGCTGACCTGGCCGTCGAAGCCGAGATCGACATAGGCCTTGCGGTCGCGGGTCAGGACATCGGCGGTGACGGCGATGACCGGCGTGTCCTGATTGGGTCCGGGGGCGCCGCGCAGGGCGGTCAGGGCCTCGATGCCGGTCATGCCGGGCATCTGGATGTCCATCAGCACCAGGTCGAAGGCGGCAACCGACAGGCGGTCGAGAGCCTCGTGGCCGCTGGCCGCCTTGCTGACCTGGTGGCCGAAGGTGGAGAGGATCTGGTCCAGCACCATCAGGTTCACGGCGTTGTCGTCCACCGCCAGAATGCTCAGCGGCAGTCCCGGGGACGGGGCGGCGGCCGGGTCCTCGCTGGCGGCCAGGGCCGTCTCGCCGATCGGCAGAACCAGCTCGACATGGAAGGTGGAGCCGAGGCCGGGCTTGCTCTCGGCCCACAGCCGGCCGCCCATCAGCTCGGTCAGCTGGCGGCAGATGGCCAGGCCCAGGCCCGTGCCGCCGAAGTCGCGGCGGCTGGAATCGTCGGCCTGGGTGAAGGCGTCGAAGAGGTGGGGCCGGGTGGCCGGATCGATGCCGATACCGCTGTCGCAGACGCTGATCCTCAGGCGGGCCGTCCCGTCGCTGTCCGGCTCGCCGGTCAGTTCGATGCCGACGCGGCCTTCCGGCGTGAACTTCAGGGCGTTGCCGACCAGGTTGAACAGCACCTGGCGTATGCGGCGGCCGTCCATGACCAGAACGGCGGGCAGGGCCGGATCGACGTCGAGGGTCAGCTCCAGACCCTTCTGCGCGGCGGCGGCGCCCCAGAAGCCGTTCAGCTCGCGGGCCAGTTCGCCCAGGTCCTGCGGGGCGGTGACGATGGTCAGGCGGTCGGCGTCGATGCGCGAGAGGTCGAGGATGTCGTTGAGGATAGACATCAGGAACTCGCCGCTCTGTATCAGGGCGTCGACCTGGTCCCTTTGCTGGCCCTGGGCCGAAGCCTTGAGCAGCTGGGCCATGCCCAGCACACCGTTCATCGGCGTGCGAATCTCGTGGCTCATGGTGGCCAGGAAGCGGGCCTTGGAGGCGCCGGCTCGCCTGGCCTCCTCGCGGGCGACCTCGGCGGCGGCGCGTTCGGCCTTCAACCGTTCGATCAGCCGGGTGTTGCCGTCCACCATCTCCGACCATTGCCTGAGCAGGCGCGAGATGCCGCCGCTCATGAAGCCCAGCATGACGGCCAGCATGGTCAGGGTCAGCGCCAGCCCGAGAGCCGGGACCAGCGGGAAGCGGCCGAACATGGCGACGCACAGACCGATCAGAACCGGCCCGGAGGACATCAGATAGAGGCGCGTCGACAACGAGCTCTGGATGACGGCGGCGCTTATCAGCAGGCAGGCCGTGAGGCCGAGGAACATCAGGTCGGCCAGATCGCCGCGGGCCAGGACGGCGGCGACCGGCCAGATGATGGCGATGCAGGCCCGCATGCCGGCGCACCAGCCGATCCGGGTCTCCATGGCGGCCGGCTCGAAGGCGTCCGCCGTCTCCTGCCAGCGCCGGTAGAGCGGCTGGATGACGCTGTCGGCGGCCATGTTGCCGATGCAGGAGAGGAGGCCGAGCCAGGGGTGGCCGATCAGGGCCAGGGCGACGCCGAACGGCAGCGTCATCGCATAGAGCATCGGCAGAGGGACAATCAGCCCGGCCAGCAGCAGGGACGGCAGATTGACGATCGGCAGGACGCCGTCATTGTCGTCTGGCGCGCCCGACGGCGCGGGGAGAGCCCCGTTGTCCATGATCCTGCCAGTTGCCCAAAACCCGACCCAATCGCGGAAGTTTATCGGCAAGAGGGTTAAGGCGACCTAACTATGTTCGTCGAACTGAACTCAAAGTGGGGGTGTTGGCGAGATGATCATCGGCCGAAGGACCCTGGTCCAGGGCGCCCTGGCGGCGGGACTGGCCGGAGCGGCGCCGGCGCTGGCGGGTCAGGAGGCCGGCGAGGGCATGGCGGCGTCCATCCGCCTGTGGCCTCAGGGGGCGCCCGGTGCTGCCGGGGTCACGGTGGTCGAGGAGGAGACCGATCGCTCGCCGACGCCGGCGCCGCTGCGCGACCGCATCATCAGGGGGGTGCGGGATCCGGATCTCAAGGTGTTCCGGCCGAAAACGCCGAACGGCGCGTCGCTGCTGATCGCGCCCGGCGGCGGCTACAGATGGGTGGTGCGCGACAAGGAGGGCTATGAGTGCGCGCAACGCTTCGCTGACGCGGGCCTGACGGTCTATGTGATGAGCTACCGGCTGCCGGGCGATGGCTGGGCGGCGGGGCCGGAGACGCCGCTGCAGGACGCCCAGCGGGCCCTGCGGCTGGTGCGGCGAGAGGCCGGACGACGGGGCTCGGGGCTGGATCCGGCCCGGGTCGGTGTGATGGGGTTTTCCGCCGGCGGCCATGTGGCCGGATGCCTGAGCCTGATGTTCGACGAGGCGGTCTACAAGCCGGTGGATTCCGCCGACCAGCTGTCGTCGCGGCCGGACATCAGCGTGCTGGTCTATCCGGTGGCGACGATGAGGCCGCCGCTGGCCCATGTGGGCTCTCGCCAACGGCTGCTGGGCCCCAACCCGACACAGGCGCTGGAAGCGCGCTGGTCGCTGGAGGCGCGGGCCCGGGAGGACGCGCCGGCGACCTTCCTGCTGCATGCGGCGGACGACGCGTCCGTGCCGGTCGAGAACAGCCTGGCGCTGGAGGCGGCGCTGAGATCGAAGGGGGTCGCCACCGAGCTGCATGTCTTCGGCGAAGGCGGCCACGGGTTCGGACTGCGCTTTGCGAAGGGCAAGCCGGTCGAGGCCTGGCCAGGATCTGGTCCTGGCCTGGTGGAAGCGGCGGGCCTTCATCTGAAGAAGAGGGGCCGGGCGGCGAGATTACGCTTCGCAAGTCCGTCGCCTCCGCATGCCGGGCCTAGACCCTTTCAGGTTTTGATGTACGCATCAAAACCTGATCAAAAGGGTCTAGAATCAAACCTTTAGAGCACGTCCAGGCGGCGGAACCGCGTACACTTCCGCCTGACGTGCTCTAGGCTTTGCGGCGATGGCGTCCTAAATCCTCGGCATGTCCCAGATTGCCAAGATCACCGCCGCCGCCCCCGAATGGAATCTCGCCGACCTCTACGCCGACCGCGCCGACCCGCGCATCGCCGCAGACGTTGATGCGGCCCGGGCCGCCAACGAGGCCCTGGCCGACCTCGAGGGTCAGTTCATCGCCAGTCGCGCCCAGCCGGCGGCACTGGGGGCCCTGATCGACAAGGGCATCGGTCTCTATGAGCAGGCGGCGGACGGGCTCTATGCCGTCAGCGCCTTTGCCTCCCTGTCGGCCTCGACGGCGCGGGACGATCCGCGCTGGGCCCAGTTCGAGGCCGACTTCCGCATGAAGAGCGCCGAGATCGCTTCGAAGTCGCTGTTTTTCACCCTCGAGCTCAATCAGCTGGAAGACGCCGAGATCGCAGCGGCCCTGGAGGCTCACCCGGGCGCGAGGCGCTGGGCGCCATGGCTCCGCCGGGTGCGGCTGTCGCGGCCGCATGAGCTCAGCCAGGAGCTGGAGACGCTGTTGCTTGATCGCTCGCCGGCGGTGGCCAACTGGTCCAGGCTCTATGACGACACCCTGGCCTCGCTGCGGGCCAGGGTCGGGCGCGAAAGCCTGACCCTGCCCGAAACCCTGAACCGGCTGAGTGATCCGGACGTCAAGAAGCGCAAGGCGGCGGCGAACGGGCTGGCCACGGCGCTCGAGGCCAACGCCTCGACCATCAGCCTCTGTCTCAACACCCTCGCCTTCGAGAAGCAGGTCGAGGACCGCTGGCGCAAGTACGACTATCCGGCCCAGGGCCGCCACCTGGCCAACGAGGTGCATGGCCTCAGCGTCGAGGCGATGGTCGAGGCCGTCACCGACGGCTATGCGGCGACGTCGCACCGCTACTATGCCCTGAAGGCCCGGGTGATGGGGAAGAAGACCCTCGACCACTGGGACCGCAACGCGCCGCTGACCACCGCCCAGCCCAGGCTCTATGAATGGGGCGAGGCGAAAGCGATGGTTCTGGACAGCTTCGGCGCCCTGGCTCCGAAGTTCGCCGACGGGGCGCGGGTCTTCTTCGACCGGCCGTGGATCGACGCGAAGCCCCGGCCGGGCAAGCAGTCAGGGGCCTACAGCCACCCGGTCAGCTCGACCAAGCATCCCTATGTGTTCATGAACTTCATGGGCGAGCGGCGCGACGTACTGACCCTGGCCCATGAGCTGGGCCATGCGGTGCACCAGACGCTTGCCGCGCCGCTGGGCACCCTGCTGGCCGACACCCCGCTGACCCTGGCCGAGACGGCCTCGATCTTCGGCGAGGGGCTGGTTTTCGAAAGGCTGCTGGCCGAGGCCAGGCCCGAAGAGAAGCTGGGCCTGCTGGCCGGGCGGATCGAGGATGGCCTCAACACCGTTGTGCGCCAGATCGCCTTCCACCAGTTCGAGACCCGCTTCCACGAGGCCCGCAAGTTCGGCGAACTGAGCCCTGTGGAGATCGGCGGCCTTTGGCTGGAGGTCATGGGGGCGAGTCTGGGCCCGGCGGTGCGTTTGAATCCCGGGTATGAGCACTATTGGTCCTACGTCAGTCACTTCGTGCACGCCCCCTTCTATGTCTACGCCTACGCCTTCGGCGATCTGCTGGTGCGGGCCCTGATGGAGAAGCGGCGCGAGGATCCGGCCGGGTTCGCGCCGGTCTATGAGAAGCTGCTCGCGGCGGGTGGCACGGCGACCTATGTCGAGGCGCTGGAGCCGTTCGGGCTGGATCCCCGCCAGAAGAGCTTCTGGGCGGCGGGGGTCAGCCAGCTGGAGCGGCTGGTCGACGAGTTCGACGCCCTGGTGAAGTGAGCGAAGCGCCCTTCTCCCGCTCGTCGGGAGAAGGATCGTTACTTTGCGGGCCGTCGCGACATTGCCTACAACCGAACCATGAGCACCAAACACATCGTCGATGTGCTGATCGAGGAGCGGGCGCCGAAACTGGCGGGATCGCCGGTCTGGCCCGTGGTCCGGCGCCCGCTGTACCGGACCCTGCACTATCCGCAGGCCGTGGCGATGGCCGACGCCATTTCGGTCATGGGCGGAGCCGATGCGCTGGAGCACATCTCCGACCTGCTGGCGCTGGAAACCTCGGTGCGGGGGCTGGAGCATGTGCCGCGCTCCGATCGGCTGATCGTGGTGGCCAACCATCCGACCGGGATCGCCGACGGCATCGCCCTGTACGACGCCCTCAAGGGGCCGCGACCGGACGTGATCTTCTACGCCAATTCCGACGCCCACCGCGTCTGCCCCCGCTTCGACGAGGCGCTGATCCCGGTCGAATGGGTCAAGACCAAGCGGACGCGGGAGCGTACCCGTCTGACCTTGCAGATGACGCGAGAAGCCATGGAGGCGGAGCGCTGCCTGGCCATCTTCCCGGCCGGGGTGCTGTCGCGGCGCGATGCGCAGGGGGTGCTGACCGACAAACCCTGGATGCCGACCGCGATCTCGGTGGCCCAGAAGTATGAAACGCCGGTCGTGCCGGTGCATGTGGCGGGGCCGTGGTCGACGCTGTTCCACTTCTTCAACGGCTTTTCGCAGGAGCTGCGGGACATCACCCTCTTCCACGAACTGCTCAACAAGAAGGGCCGGAAGTTCGAGCTGACCTTCGGACGGCCGATCCCGCCGGAGCGGCTGGCGGGGGATTCCGGCGAGGTCAGCGACGCGCTGAAGCACTTCGTCGAGCGGGTGCTGGCGCAGGATCCGGAGGCGGTGTTTTGAACCTGGCCGATGAGGCGGCGACGCAGGCGCTGGGCCGCGCTCTGGCCGACGCCCTGCGGCCTGGCGAGGCCATCTGCCTGTCGGGACCGCTGGGGGCCGGGAAGTCGACCCTGGCGCGGGCCCTGGTGCGGGCCCTGACGACGCCCGACGAGGAGGTGCCGAGCCCGACCTTCACCCTGGTGCAGTTCTATGACGGGCGTGACTTCCCGGTCGCCCACTTCGATCTCTACCGATTGAGCGATCCGGACGAGGCCTACGAGATCGGGCTGGACGAGGCGCTGGACGGCGGGGCGGCGCTGATCGAATGGCCGCAGCGACTGGAGGGTCGCCTTCCGGCCGACAGACTGGATATAGAGATCGAGATCGTGGGTGGCGGCCGCGCGGCGCGGCTGACGCCCCATGGCGCCTGGAAGGATCGACCGCTTGAGTTCTGATCGTGAAGCCTTGAAGGCGCAGTTCCTGATCGAGGCGGGCCTGGGCCAGGCGCGGCGCCAGCCGCTGACCGGGGATGCCTCGACTCGGGCCTATGAGCGTCTGCATCCGGCGGTCGGCCCGAGCCTGATCTTCATGGACCAGCCGCCCAAGGCGGAGACCGCCCCCTGCCCGCCGGACGCCACGCCGGACGAGCGCCGGGCGCTGGGCTTCAACGCCGCCTATCGGCTGGCGGCCGGCCGGGTCGACGCCTTCGTGGCCTGCGCCCGCTATCTGAAGACGCAGGGGCTGTCGGCGCCGGAGATCGTGGCGTTCGACGCCGCCGCCGGGCTGGCCGTGCTGGAGGATCTGGGCGACGGCCTGTTCGCCGGCGAGATCGCCGCCGGTCATGACGAGGCGCCGCTGTACGACGCCGCCATCGACGCCCTTGTGGTGCTGCATTCGGTGTCGCCACCGCCCTCGACCCTGGACGACGATCTCGCCTGGCCGCTGCTGACCTATGACGAGCTGGCCCTGACCATGGCCAGCGATCTGTTCGTCGAATGGCTGCCAAGGCTGCGACCGGACTTCGCGCCCGATGCCGCGGCGCTGGACGCCTGGGAGGCGGTGTGGACGCCGATCCGCGCCGCGGCCGAGGCGGAGGCCGAGGTGTTCTGCCACCGCGACTATCACGCCGAGAACCTCATCTGGCTGCCTGACCGCCAGGGGCCGGCGCGGGTCGGGCTGATCGACTTCCAGGACGCGGTGAAGGCGCACCGGGTCTGGGACCTCTCCATGCTGCTGCATGACGCCCGGCGGCAGGTGACGCCGGAGCGGGAAGAAGCGGCGCTGGAGCGCTATCTGACGGCCCATCCGAATCTGGACCGGGTAAAATTCCTGGCCGATTATCACGCCCTCGGGGCGCTGAACGTGGCGCGGATCATCGGCATCTTCGCCCGGCTGGTCGTGCGCGACGGCAAGCCAAGGTATGAGGGATTCCTGCCCAGGCTCTGGGGCTATCTCGATCTCTGCCTGGCCGATCCGGCGCTCGGCGATCTGAAGGCCTGGTTCGACGACTACGTGCCGGCGGAGGCGCGGCGATGAGCAAGGCTCCAAAGACAGCGATGGTGCTGGCGGCGGGTCTGGGCACCCGTATGCGTCCCCTGACCAACGACCGGCCCAAGGCCCTGGTCGAGGTCGGCGGCAAGGCGTTGATGGATCACATGCTGGACCGGCTGGCGGCGGTCGGGGTCGAGACGGCCGTGGTCAACGTCCACTATTTCGCCGACCTGATGGAGG
>JBILYE010000298.1:0-3696 GCA_044377925.1 Caulobacter sp.
GCCGAAGGCCTCGACCGGGGCAGGGGAGAAGATGATCCGGCCGCCGGCCTCGGCCACCCGGCCGGCCACGGCCACCGGGTCGGTGACGTAGAAGACCAGCTTGATCGGCAGGTTGCGGTAACTTCGGGCGGACCCGTCGGTCCAGTGCATCAGCACCAGGGCGACGCGGCCCTCATGGCCAAGGACGATCTCGTCCATGTGGGCGAGGCTGACGCGCTGCAGCTCGGTCATCCCCAGGGCGGCCTTGTAGAAGGTCGCGGAGGCTTCGAGGTCAGCGACGCCGATGCCGGTGGCGCCGAGGTAGTCGGGGGATTGGGTCATTCAGGCTCGCCTTTGAAAGGACGAGCCTGACATCAGAGCTCGTCGAAGGGGGGCGGCAGTTCGCCGGATTTGAACAGCAGGATGGGGTTCTCGTCGTAGTCGCCCATCTCGGTGTCGGCCGAGATGCTGTAGGCGACGACGCCCAGCCGCAAGGGGCCGAGCCGCTCGGCCTTGCGGCGGGCTTCCTCGGCGGTCTTGCAGCCGATCGCCTGTTCGGCCCGGAACTTCGCGCGGCCCTTGCCGGCGACATAGGCCTGGACCAGGTGAACCGTCTCCGTGGCCACCTATTTCTTGCCGGGCGGCGTCAGGAAAGGCGAGGGACCGGCGGCCGGGGCAGCCTTGGGCTGCTTGGGTTTGCGGGTTTCCTTGTTGGATTTCTTCTGGCCCTTGGCCATGGCCGGGCTCCTTTCGGGGCGCCCGGGCGAAATGCTGAGCGCCCGTTGCTATGCACCCGCCCGGTGGCGACTCCAAGGCAATCATTCGACCCCCAACGCCTTCTTTCGGAAGACGATCCCGGCGGCCCGGACCTGTTCCTGGCCGTGAGCAGACATGGACCTTCTAGGCCGCCCGCGACCGGGCGGCTTGCCCAATCGTCACCGCCGCCGCCACATGATCCAGCAGCACCTGCATCTCGACCGGCTTGGTGATGAAGACATCGACCCCGACGGCGGCCCATTCGGCGCGGTGCTCGGCCAGCGCGTTGGCGGTCAGGGCGAGGATGGGGGTGGCGGCGTTGGGGCCGGCGTCGCGGATGATGGCGGCGGCCTCGACGCCGCCCATGACCGGCATCTGCATGTCCATCAGGATGACGTCGAAGACCTGGCCGGACGCCAGCTCCACGGCCTCGGCGCCGTTGGCGGCGACCGTCACAGTGGCTCCGAAGGGCTCCAGCATCATGCGGACGATGCGCTGGTTGATGACATGGTCCTCGGCCAGCAGGACGGAGACACCGCCGCTCCAGTCGTGCTCGGTGTCCGGCGCCTGGACGGGGGCGGCCTCGGCCAGCACCAGGGGGATCTCGAAGCGGAAGACCGAGCCCCGGCCCAGGTCGCTGCGCACGGTCAGCGAGCCGCCCAGAAGCTGGGCCAGGCGGCGGCTGATGGCCAGGCCAAGGCCGCTGCCGCCGTGGATGCGGGTGACGCCGGTGCTGCCCTGTTCGAAACTGGAGAAGATGCGCTGGCACGTCTCGGCGTCCATGCCGACGCCGCTGTCCTCGACCTCGATCCAGAGGATGGGATCGTCCACGCCGACCAGCTGGCCGGCGCGGATGGTGATCTGGCCGGACGCCGTGAACTTGGTGGCGTTGGACAGCAGGTTGGAGACGATCTGCTGAAAGCGCAGCGGGTCGGTCATGATGCGGGCGGGCACGCCGGTCGGCTGGAAGGTCAGGGTGACGCCGTCTGCGGCCTTGGCGCGCCAGAGGGTGGCGGCGGCGGCCAGCTTGTCGGTCAGGTCGAAGGGCGCCAGCTCGACCTCCAGCTTGCCGCTCTCGATGCGCGACAGGTCGAGGACGTCGTTGAGCAGGCCGAGCAGCACCTCGGAGGCGTTGCCCAGCATGTCGACGTGTTCGGCCTGCTCCCCGGTCAGCCGGGTGCGGCGCAGGAGCTCGCCGGCGGCGACCACGGCGTTCATCGGCGTGCGGATCTCGTGGCTGATGGTGGCCAGGAAGTCGCTCTTGGCGGTGTTCGCCCTCTGGGCGGCCTCGATGGCCGCCTTGGTCTGCTGGTCGGTCGTCCAGATGCGTTTGACGGCCATCAGGGTGTGCAGGATGTAGACCGCGCCGCCGGTGGCGATCAGGCTCATCTGGATGACGTCCCGGGCCGGGCTCATCAGGCCGGTGATCAGCGGCAGACCGACGATGTAGAGGCCGGGCGGACCGATGACGAAGGGCAGGCCGCGCGGCGTCTGGGCCATCTGCAGGGCGTTGTTGATCAGCGAGCCGCACAGCGCCAGCAGGGCGAAGGCCATGCCCACCGCCGTGCCCTCCAGCCACAGGTGGACCGCCAGGGCGGAGTAGACGGCGGCGTTCAGCGTCATGCTGGCCGACATCGCCCAATAGTGCGGGCTCAGGATGGGGGCGTCGGACCGGCGCAGGGGGGCGCTGATCGCATGGTCGATGAACTGGCCGGCGACAACGACGGCGAACCAGATCAGCGGAACCGGCCCCGGGGCCAGGACCCAGCCGATGACGCCGATGAAGACGGCGAACCCTAGGCGCGCACCTATGTCCTTGCCCCGGATCTGGGCCATGGTGCGGAAGTCGGCGGCGGTCGCCGCGCGGTCAGTGGTCATGGTCGAGACTGCCCCCATGAGAAACTGTGTAAAGATAAGCTCTTAAGGGACGGTTGAGTTGGGTCCGGGAATTCCGGCCCGGTCCCGGCCCGGCGGTTGCGGGGTGACAGCTGAAAGCCCTCCCCCTCGATGGGGGGGCTGTCGCCTATTGGGTGCGGCGGCCCTTCTTTGCCTTCTCCCGGAGGGAGAAGGGGGGACCCGCCGCGCAGCGGTGGGGGGATGAGGGGTTAGGGACGGATCAAGGTTGGCTGTGAAAGCCTTCAAGCAGCGTAACCCCTCACCCTCCCACCCTGCTTCGCTGAAGCTACGCAGGGCGGGCCTCTCCCTCTCCCTTTGGGAGAGGGCTTTTTTGTCACCCGAACGCGCGGAAGCCGCCCGGTAGGGCGGCTTCCTGAACGGTTTCAACGGCTTGCTCCGGAACGGCGGTGGCCTGGCGGTGGACATTGGGTGGCCCCCGGGTGGTCTTTGGGGGAGTCTTTGGCCGCCCGCCGGTGGCCCGTGGGTGTGACTTGCGCCCCGGCCTCGCGGGCCCCGCCCTCCAGCCGCTCCAGCGCGCCCAGCAGCCGGCTGAGGGCGAAGACCTTGGAGCCCATGCGCACGCGGATCTGGCGGCGGTGCCGGCCGGTCTTGCGGTCCCAGGTCTCGTCGACGCTCAGCTCACGAAACCCCGCCGCCTGGGCCCGGGTCAGCTTGGACAGGTCCAGCTCGATCCGCCCGCCGCTGCTGCCGCCGGCCACATAGTCCAGCAGGTTGCTGAAGGCGATGGCCCGCAGCTCCTCCAGCACCGCATCCCGGCTGAGCGGCGCCGTCCGCGCCTCCCGCCCGGCCGCCAGGGCGGCCTGGACGTTGGGACGGGAGAGCAGCTTGCGGGCGGTGTGCTTGGCGGCGAGGGGCCGATAGCCGGCCCGGCGGGCGGCCTCGGCGGCGTTGTCCTCCAGCAGCATGAGGTCGACGAAACGCTGCTGGCGGGCGGTGAGGGGTTTGTCGGCGGCGGCCGGGGAGGTCGTGGGGGAGGGTGTGGGCATGGGGGGCTCCGGGTGAGCCGCTTATCGAAGCGGGTGGAGTATTATCCCATGGGGGAGG
>JBILYE010000297.1:0-3696 GCA_044377925.1 Caulobacter sp.
CGGACCAGCTTGATGACCCGTCCTTCGGGGCGCATCAGCCGGGCGGCGTTTTGCTTCAGGAAGGCTTCCATCTCGGCATCGGTGGGGGGCGGAATGGCGCCGACGCTGGCCGGCGTGACCAGGAAGTAGTCGAAGTCGCGCTGTTCGGTCGCGAACGCGCCCTGCAGAGCCGAGTAGATGCGCGGGGCCTTGAAGCCGTTGCCCATGCTGCCGAAGAACTGCGCCTCGATGATCGAGTCGTGCAGCGCCTTGCGGTAGCGCGGGTAGTCGAGGTTGTTCTGCGTCAGGAGCTCATTCAGCTGGTCCATCCGCAGGTCGCCGGTGATGTCGTCGAACATCCCCGGGTACTGCGACAGGTGCTGCTTCATCGCCTCGTCGACGAGGGAGTCCGGAGCCCGCAGGTCCAGCTTGGCCAGCATGGCGTTGACTGATTCCGCGTTCATCAGCTCTTCAAGCGCCGCCTTTTCCAGGCCGCCCTTGACGGCTTCATCGACCGAAATCTGCCGCTGGTTGCGCTGCTCGGCCATCTTTCGCATCTGGTCGAAGATCGCCGCATACTCCTTGGCGTCGACGGTGTGGGAGCCGGCCTTGACGACCCAGGTCCCGACATTGCCGCTCAGCGCGCCAAAGGGGTCCGTGCCCAGGCCAAGGAAGGCCATGCAGATGACGAGCAAGCCCAGGATCCCGGCCGCGATCCAGGACTTCATGAGCTTCTTGATGGTGGCGAGCATCGGGTCTTCGAACCTTTTGGACGGGCGGCGCACGAGGCCGTGAACGGCGGGTATAGTCGGCCCGTCCCAGAGCAGGCAAGCGCGGCGGAATGTTGGCGTGACATCGGGGCGCGAGGCGGCTAGTTGCGGCCAACGAAATCTAAGGGAGATCGCCCGCCAATGACAGCCGCCCGCCCGCTGGTCGCCGGAAACTGGAAGATGAACGGCCTTGGCCTTTCGCTCGACGAAGCGCGGGCCGTTTCAGCCGCCGTCGAGGCCTATCCGCCGGGCTGTCGCGTGGCGCTCTGCCCGCCGGCGACCCTGGTGGGGCGCATGGCCGACCTGCTCAATGGCACGGGCGTCGAGGTCGGCGGGCAGGATTGCCGGGCCGAAGAGACGGGCGCCTTCACCGGCGATGTCTCCGCCGAGATGCTGGTCGACGCCGGCGCCGCCCTGGTCATTCTCGGCCACTCCGAGCGCCGGGCCGGCTACGGCGAAAGCGATGCGCTAGTGTCCGCCAAGGCCGAAGCCGCCCTGAGAGCCGGACTGGAGCCTATTATCTGTGTCGGCGAGACCTTGCAGCAGCGCGAGGCGGGCGAGACTCTGGATTTCGTCACCAGCCAGGTGCGCGGCAGCCTGCCGTCCAGCCTCGCGGGCAAGGCGTTCGCGGTGGCTTACGAGCCGGTCTGGGCCATCGGCACCGGACTGACGCCGACCCTCGAGCAGATCGAGGAGGTGCATGTCGCCATCCGCGCCACCCTGGTCGAAG
The DNA here is from genome assembly GCA_044377925.1 of Caulobacter sp. Taxonomy (GTDB): domain Bacteria; phylum Pseudomonadota; class Alphaproteobacteria; order Caulobacterales; family Caulobacteraceae; genus Caulobacter. The sequence continues at coordinate 1,480 of JBILYE010000297.1, forward strand.
TGTTCGGCGAGGCCGGCAAGATCCCGCCGATCCTCTACGGCGGATCCGTGAAGCCGTCCAACGCGGTGGAGATCCTCAAGGCGAAGGAAGTCGGCGGCGCCCTGGTCGGCGGCGCCTCGCTGAAGGCCGCGGACTTCCTGGGGATCGTGACGGCCGCCTAGAGCCCGTCAGGCGGAAGTGTAGGCGGTTCCGCCGCCCGGACGTGCTCTAAATGTTTGATTCTATACCCTTTTGATCAGGTTTTGAGGCGTACATCAAAACCTGAAAGGGCCTAAGCCGCCTCCAATGCCCGGTCTATCGCCTTGCAAAGCCGTTCAGGCAGATCGGCGCCGGAGATAGCGACCTTCCCCCCGAAAATGGTGAAGGGCACGCCGCTGACGCCGGCCTGATGGGCCTGGATGTGTTCGCGGGTGACGGTGTCCTTGTCGGTTCCCTCGGCCAGGGCCTTGAGCACCACCTGCTTTTCCATCCCGATGGCCTCGGCAATCTCGGCAAGCACCAGCGGGTCACCGATATCGCGCAGCTCGATGAAATAGGCCTTCATGATGGCCTCGAGCGCCGCCTGTTGCAGGCCGACCGTCTGCGCCCAGCGGATCAGACGATGCGCGGCGTTGGTGTTGGGCGAAATCGGGATTTCGGCCAGCTTCAGGGTGAGGCCGACGCTGGCGGCTTCCTTGTCGAGGGTCTCGAGCGCCGCGGCGCGGCGTTCGGCGTTGGGAAACTTCGCGGCCATGTAGTTGGCGCGATCAACGCCTTCCTCGGGAATGGCGGGATCAAGCTGGAAAGGTCGCCAGAGAACCTCGACCGGCACACCCGGCCGCATCGCCAGCGCCGTCTTGAGGCGCTCCCAGCCGATGTAGCACCAGGGACAGACCACATCGGCGATGAAGTCGATCTTCAAGGGCTCGGTCTGGGCGGCGTCTGTCATCCGGCTTCTCTCTGCAAGGCGCGGGCGGCGGCCCGCTCAAGAGCGGCGGCGGCGCTGTCGCCCCGCTCCAACTGAGCCACCCCGATGTCGAAATCGACAGTGAACGGCGTCTTGCCCTCGCCAGCCTCGAAGGCGGTGCAGGCGATGACGGCGGCGATGCGTTCGGCGGCGGCGCGGCCGGCGGCCTGCGGCGTGCCGGGGAGGGCCAGAGCGAACACTTCCGGGCCCAGGCGGGCGGCGGTGTCCTCGGCGCGGACCAGTCGGCCGATCATCGAGCCGATCTGCGGGATCGCGCGGTCCAGCCAGCCGCCGGCGCGAGCGCTGCTGACCTCCGCCCGCTCGCTGAGCCGCAGGACGCAGACGCTCATCGGCCGGTTGCGGGTCCGGGCGGCCTGGGTCAGCCGCACCAGGTGGGAGGCGAACAGGTCGCGGGTGAACAGGCCCGTGGCGGCGTCCATCAGGCCGGACGAGCGCGCCTTCTCCAGCGCCCGGCGAATGGCGGTCTGGCGGCGGTAGCTGCGGGCCAGCTCGATGACCCGTTTGGCGGTCTCCGTCTCCGGCGTCTCCGGCGAGGCGACGTCGGAAACCCCGCGATGGAAGGCCTCCGAGGTCGTGACGTACGAATCAGCCGCCAGATAGAGCAGGGCCGGGATGTGATAAAGCCGGGTGTTGCGGCGCATGCCGGCGGCGATCGACAGCGCCTCGGACTGGTTGTCGCCCGCCCAAAGCACGACCGAATCAAAAGCCCGCTCATGCAGGTAGTCGAAGGCGGTGAAGGCCGTGAAGGCCCCGACCACATCGGCCCCGCCGCGAGACAGCGCGTTGCTCAGCGCCAGGAACTGAGGGGCCGGTTCACCGACCGCCAGCACGCGATAGGGGCCCGGCGACTGCTCGGGCAGTTCCAGGCGGCGGCCCTTGTCAGCGAAGGTCTCGAGCCGCAGCTCGAATTCCTCTTCAGCGATGGCCATCCGGACAAGACTCTCCAGCCGCAGCACGGCCTGGGCCGGGTGCAGGGGAGGGGCCAGGGTCAGGTCAAAGGCGAAGCTGTCCAGCTGCGGGTCCGGATCCCCGATGGCGATGACCGGCAGACGGCGTGGAGCGCAGGCCGCCTTCAGGCGCCTGGCCAGGGTCAGGGCGTCGGCGCCGCCGCCGGCGGTGTCGACGATGGCCGCCTCGATCTGAAGGTCACCCAGGGCGGCGAGGGCGGCGTAGGGCCCACGCGCCGTGATCGTGCGCCAGCCAAGACGGTCCAGCCCCTCGGCCAACGGACCGGCCAGCGCGTCGTCGCG
>JBILYE010000083.1:0-14069 GCA_044377925.1 Caulobacter sp.
AACGGTACGGGCCCCAACCTCTACGGCACCATGGGCAAGCAGCCTGGCGTCCACGCCGGCTTCGCCTACTCCGACGCCATGAAGACCTTCGGGACCGGCAAGATCTGGGGCTGGGACGAGATGGACCAGTTCCTGAAGGCGCCGCAGAAGCACGTGGCCGGCACCAAGATGAGCTTCGTCGGCCTGAAGAAGCAGGAAGACCGCATCGCCATCCTGGCCTACCTGCACACCCTGGGCTCGACTCTGCCGATCCCGGCGCCGAAGCCGGCCGCCGCCCCCGCCGAGGCTCCGGCCGCCGAAGGCGCGCCGACCGCCACCGGCACGACCCCCGACCCCAAGACCGCCCCGGGCGGCGCGACCCAGCCGCCGGCCACCGCCGAGCCGGCCAAGCCGGCCGTACCGCCGCCGGCCAAATAGGCCTGAAGCGTCAGCGAACAGATCAACGGGCTCCGCGTCGCGGGGCCCGTTTTTCTTTGCGCCCAAGCCGGGCTAGTCTCTCCGCCTTCGGGGGAGTTTGCATGCGCCTGTTTCCGCTCGCCGCCGCTCTGGCGGTCCTGGCCCTGCCCGTCCCATGAGCGGCGCCGAACGGATCCGGACCTTCATGGCCGCGGCGAAGCGCTGGTCATCGCTGGGCATCATCGCGGCCAATGCCGTGCCGATCGTCTGCATCCTGCTGTTCGGCTGGCCTGCCGCGGTGCTGCTCATCCTCTACTGGTGCGAGAACGTCGCCATCGGGGCGGTCACCATCCTCAAGATCGCCGGCAGCAGCATGCCGCTCGGGCGCGTCGGCCTATTCTTGAGCGGCTTCCTGATCCCCTTCTTCACGGTCCACTACGGCCTGTTCTGTTTCGTCCACGGCATCTTTGTCCTGGTCATGACCAGCATCGGCGGCGGGGTGAACAGGCTGGCCGCCTTCGACCCCTCCCCGCTTGGCCTCTATCGCTTCGTCGAGGGTCTGGCCCGGACGGAGCCCGGCTTCTTCTGGAGCCTGATGGCCATCGTCGGCTGGCAGTTTTTCAGCTTTGTCACCGACTGGCTGGCCAAGGGCCGATATCGCGACACCAACCCCATAGCCCAGATGTTCGAGCCCTACGGCCGGATCATCGTCATGCACTTCACCCTGTTCGTCGCCGCCATCCCCGTGATGCTGATCGGCAATCCGCTCTGGGCCATCATCGCCCTGGCGGTGATGAAGACGCTGTTCGACCTGGGTCGAATAGGCCAGGTCAAGCTGGACGGAGAGCAGCTGGAAAAATCCAATGAAGCGGTCGATGAACTGCGCCGCAAACTCGGCGGTCAGACCCGGCGGTAGGCGGTCGGCGGGCCATTTCCGGCCGCCTCGATGCGCGTGATCGCGTCACTGAGCGGCTCCACGACCGTGGCCATGTGATGGCCGTTGGCGTGCACCATGTTTTCGGCGTCGAGCATCATCGCCACATGACCTTTCCAGAACACCAGGTCGCCGCGCGCCAGGTCGGCCGGCTCGACGGCCCGACCGATCCGCGCCTGCATGTCGGTGTCGCGGGGGCAGGCGACGCCGCAGGCATTCAGGGCCTGCTGGACCAGGGCCGAGCAGTCGAGACCGAGACTCTCACGCCCGCCCCACAGGTAGGGCGCGCCGACGAAGTGTAGCGCCACTTCGGCCGGGTCGGTCTCGAAGTCCGATCCGACGGGGGCGAGATGATCGACCATGAACCAGCCGGACCGGGCGGCGCGGGCGAAGCGGCCGTCGGTTTCCTCGATGGTGACCAGAGCGTTCAGGGAATAGAGGCCGACGGGGGTGGTCTTGATGTTCGCCTGACCGAAGGCAAAGGTGCGCAGCGCCTTGACCCGGTGCGTGGGTAGCAGGGGCGGGCCGCTGAGCGCCTCCGACGGAACCCAGCCGACGTAGCCGTCACGGGCGGCCTGGCCGAAGCTGTAGCCATCCTGTTCCAGCAACACGTCGAACCGCTCGCCGAACAACAGGCGGCTCTCCTGCTCGGCGTCATCCTTCGGATGGCGGCGCAGCGGGGCGGCAGGGGCGCTGACCTGCATGGCGGTCGGATCCACGTAGGACCGCGCGGGGACCACGCCTTCGAGGACGCGGGCGGCGACGCCCTCATGGATCAGGGTCAGGCGGCGGTCGAAGCTCATCCGAAGCGATCCCGCAGCACCTTGAAGAGGGCCCGAATGGCCTGCGCCTCTGCGCCGGCCGGCCAGCCCGGACGGCTCTTCGAGTTCCAGGCGAAGATGTCGAAATGCACCCAGCTGCCGGTGGTGGGCGCGAAGCGCTTGAGGAAGAGGGCGGCGGTCACCGAACCGGCCTGGGCCCAGGCATCGGGATCGTTCTTGAGATCGGCGACGTCCCCGTCGAGGGCCTCCTCGTAGCCGGCCCACAGCGGCATGCGCCATAAGGGGTCGCGAACCGCCAGGGCGGCGGCGGCGAGGTCCGCGGCCAGGGTGTCGTCGTCCGTGTAGAAGGGGATGACCTGCGGACCAAGCGCGATGCGGGCGGCGCCGGTCAGGGTGGCGAGGTCGATGGTCAGGACGGGCGAGAGCTCCTGGGCGCGGGTCAGGGCGTCCGACAGGATCAGTCGCCCCTCGGCGTCGGTGTTACCGACCTCGACCGTCAGGCCCTTACGGGTGTGCAGCACATCGCCCGGCCGCATGGCGTCGCCGCTGATGGCGTTCTCGACGGTCGGGACGATGATGGCCAGCCGGATCGGCAGCTTTGCGTCCATGACCATGCGGCCAAGCGCCAGGGCGTGGGCGGCGCCGCCCATGTCCTTCTTCATGTTGCGCATGCCGGCGCTGGGCTTGATGTCGAGGCCGCCGGTGTCGAAGGTCACCCCCTTGCCGACGATGGCGACCAGCGGGGCGTCAGGGCCGGCGGCGTTCCAGGAAATCTCGATGATGCGAGGATCGCGGCCGGGGCCGGCGGCGCGGCCGACGGCGTGGACGGAGGGATAGCCGTCGGTCAGCAGTTCATCGCCGGTCGAGACGGTGATGGCGGCGCCATGCTGTTCGGCGATCTCGCGGGCGATGGTCTCGATCTGCAGCGGCCCCATGTCGCCGGCCGGGGTGTTGACCATGTCGCGGGTCAGGGCGCAGGCGTGGGCGATGGATTTCACCGCCGCCAGATCAGCGCCGGGCGCCATAAGGCGTGGTCCGGGCTCGCGGGCGGCGCGGTAGCGGTCGAAGCGGTAGCCGCCCATCGCGAACGCCAGCGCGACATCCGTGGCGTCCAGGCCCTCGGGCGCGGGCTCCAGCCGGTAGTCGCCGGCCGGCAGGCGGGCCGACAGGCCCCGGAAGACCGTGGCGTCGCCGCCGGCGCCGAGCCCGAACAGGACTTCGCCGATCTCGCCCTCGGCGTCGTGGACCAGCAGCAGCTGGCCGGCCTTGGCCTTGAAGCCGCCGATCTCGGCCAGCCGGGCCAGGGCGGCCGGACGGCTGCCGAGCACAGCCGGCCAAGCCTCGGCGGTGACGGCAAGAACGGGAATGGCGCAGCCGTCGGAGGCGGCGATCACGGGGTCGGTCATGGGACGGAGACCTTAAGGAACATGCTTAACGATTCCTTGAGCCGGGGCGGCGAGACTGAGGGTCCGAAACTCTGGCCAAGGGTCTGCTTCCCATGTGTCCCAAGCGCGTCCTCGCCGCAACCGTTCTGATCCCCGCCGTGCTGGTGATGGCCGGCCCGGCCGCCGCCTGGCCGTTCGGCGGCAAGAAGGACGCCCCGGCTCCGGCCGCCGCCGCACCGGCCACCCCCGCTCCGGCGCCAGCAGCCGCGCCGCAGACCGCGCCCGTGCAGGTCAAGGCCACCGCCGCCCAACGCGCCGAGGCCCGCCGCTATGAGCCGCTGGCCGCCGCCGCCTTCTGGGGCCGCGAGGTCGACCTCGATCCGCGTGACGTCGAGGCCAGCGTCGCCCTGTCGCAGTCGCTCCGGTCTCTCGGCCGCCACAGGGACGCCGCCGAGACCATTCAGGCGGCCCTGATCGTCGATCCGAACAACCTCAACGCCCTGCTGGAAATCTCCCGCGCCTGGATCGGCATGAACCAGGGATTCTACGCCATCGAGCCGGCCCGCAAGGCCGCCAGCCTAGCGCCCCGCGACTGGCGACCTGTCGGCCTGCTGGCCGTTGCCTATGAGCAGGCCCAGCGTGACGACGAGGCCCTCGCCGCCCATCGCCAGGCCGTGGCCCTCGCGCCGGACGAACCCGGCGCGCTCAGCAACTACGGCATGTTCCTGGCCGCCCGTGGCGACCTGCCTGGCGCCGAGACTGTGCTGCGCCGCGCGACCGCCAGCCCGCGCGCCAACGCCAGGGTTCGCCAGAACCTGGCGCTGGTAGTCGGGCTGCAAGGACGGTTGCCGGAAGCCGAGGCCCTGGCCCGCCAGGACCTGCCGCCGGAAATGGTGGCCAGCAACCTGGCCTGGCTGAAGGCGGCGCTGGCCAAACCGGGCTCGACCCCGGCGGCGGGACGCAGCTATCAGTCGGTGACCGGCGGCGGCGGACGCTAACCCCTGACCGGCCGCCGCTCGTAGGCCATGGCCCCGATGTTGTTGCCCTCGGTGTCGTCGCCGGTGTCGATCAGATAGAAGCCGAGCGGGCCCCAGGGCTCGAAGGTCCAGCCGAACACCGCCTCGTAGAAGCGGCGGCGGCGGTCGACGTCGTCGACGTGCAGGGCGAAGGAGCGGAGGTAGCTCGTCATGGCGCTAAAATGCGGCGCCATCAGTGCCTGTCGCAGTCCCGCTAGATCGGCAACTGATGTCGCAGACCCGGCACACGGCGGCCGATTCGCCCTACTTCCCGATCCGCGCCCTGGCGGCGGGAGAACCGGTCAAGCGGGTCGCCTTGGCGGCCGGCTACCGCTCGGCCTTTGTGGCCGCCTTCCATGCGGCCTTCGGCCAGACACCAGGGCGCTATTTCGCCGGCTCGGCCTGAGAAGGCGTCGCTGCGATGGCCTGGCCGAAAGCGATGAGAGCGCCGTCGGGGGCCAGCACCAGAAGTTCACGCTGACCGTAGGCCTGGTTCACTGGCCCGAACACATCGCCTTGCGGAAGTCGGTCGAGCTTCGGCTTCAGCTCGGCGTAAAGGGCGTCCACGTCCCGCACATCGATGTAGTAGGCGAAACGGCGGTCGCCCGGCGCCGCACAGGCGGGCGCCTGCTCCTGCAACAGCCGAACACCGACCGTCTCGCGGTGCATGTAGGCGTATTCGCCCATCCGGAACTGCAGTTCGAAGCCGAGGACGTCGCCGAAGAACATGATGGCGGCCTCGATATCCGGCACGTGGATGAAGGGGGTGATCTGGACGAAGTTGCTCATGGCCCGGCCTCCGGCAAACAGCCTATCCTGTCCCGGCGCCGCCGATCAGCGGGCGGCGGCCGTCCGCCTACTGCTTTGCCATGATGTCCTGCACCTTGATGATCGCGGGTCCGAGGATGACCACGAACAACACGGGCAGGAAGAACAGGATCATCGGCACCGTCAGCTTGGCCGGCAGGGCGGCGGCCTTTTTCTCGGCGGCGGAGAGGCGCAGTTCGCGGTTCTCCTTGGCCATGACGCGCAGGGCGGCGCCGAGCGGCGTGCCATAGCGCTCGGCCTGGATCATCGCGGTGACCACCGACTTGACGCCCGGATGGTTGGTCCGCTTGGCCATGCCCTCGTAGGCCTGGCGGCGCTCGGGCAGGTAGCTGAGTTCGGCGGTCAGCAGGCTGAGTTCTTCGGCCAGTTCGATGGAGGTCGAGCCGACCTCCTGGCTGACCTTCATGATCGCCGCCTCGATCGACATGCCGCTCTCGACGCAGATCAGCAGCAGATCGAGGCTGTCCGGGAAGGCGGCGACGATGCTCTCGCGGCGCTTGGAAGCAATGTTCGAGATGTAGATGTTGGGCGCGTAGTAGCCGATCAGCAGGGCCGCGACGCAGCCGGCCACCTTCTGCATCGTCTGCAGGCCGAAGTCATTCACCACGAACAGGTAGAAGGCCACTAGGATGGCGAAGACGAACGGCATCACGAAGCGGAAGAAGTAGAAGGTCGAGATGGGGCGAGGACCCCGGAAGCCGGCCTGGGCCAGCTTTTCGACAACCTTGGGATCTTCCAGCAGGCGGCTCAATTGCAGCCGCTCGACGACGTTCTTGTAGAGGCCCTCGTCGGTGTGACGCAGGGTGGAGGTGGTTTGCGCGCCCTTGTTGGCCAGGGCCGCGCGGTTGCGCTTTCGCAACTCCTCGCGCCGGTTGGCGACGCTCTTCAGTCGCCCCTCCAGCTTGTCACCCTTCAGCATCGGGGAGACCAGGGTGACGATGGTGGCGAAGGTGATCGCCGCCACAAAGGCGGTGAGGATGTTGTCCGGGTCGGTCAGGATGTTGACGAGGCTCATGGCGTGCTCCCCGTCAGAACTTGAAGTTGATCATCTTGCGCATCACGAAGATGCCGCAGCTCATCCAGAAGGCCGCGCCCATCAGCATAACGTGGCCGCGCGGGTCGGAGAACATCGGCGCCATGTAGGCCGGGGTCGTCACGGTGATCAGGACGACCACGCCCGGCGGAAGGGCGCCGATGATGAAGCTCGACGCGATGGCTTCCGACGACAGCGCCTTGATCTTCTCCCGCATCAGTTTCCGGGCCCGGAGCACCTGGGAGAGGTTGTTCAGCGCCTCGGCCAGGTTGCCGCCGGTCTTCTGCTGGATGGCCAGCACGATGGCGAAAAAGCGCAGTTCGCTTGTCGGCATGCGCTGGAACATTTTCTCGAGGGCGTCGCTGATGGCGATGCCGACACCGACGTTGTCGACCAGGGTGCGGAACTCGCTGCCCAGCGGCTCGGGGCTCTCGCGCCCGATGATCTTCAGGCAGTCATGGACCGGCAGGCCGGACTTGATGCCGCGGACGATGATGTCGATGGCGTCGCTGAAGTGCTCGGTGAACTTCTTGATGCGGCGCTTGGACAGGAAGCCGATGACCCAACGGGGCAGGCCGAAGCCGGCCGCGAAGCCCGCGCCGAGCGCGATCAGCGGGTTGCGCTGGAACAGCAGGACGGCGACGAAAACGAGGACACCGACAACGCCGCTGACAATCCAGAAGGCCTTGATGTTCCCCTTGAGGCCCGCCTGCAGCATCTTGGCCTGCAGGTTGAAGGTGGCCTTCTTCTGCTGCCGTTCCTGATCCTTCAGGGTCTTGAGTATCTGCTTCCGTCGGGCTTCGGGCGTGTTGGCCGCCGCGCGGGCGGTGGCCTTGCGGTCGGCGGTGGTGCGCGGGCCGCCCGAGACGATGGCCTGGGCGCGCTTGGTCGCCTTGTTGCCGCCCCCGGAGCCGGCGAAGGCGAAGCCCAGGCCGGCGATGGTCACAAAGGCCAGGAAGGCGATGAGAATGGTGATCAGCATCGCCGCTACTCCGACGCGTCCAGGGCCTCGGCCAGTTCACGCTCCAGGCCGTAGTAGCGGGCGCGATCCCAGAAACGCGGCCGGGCGATGCCGGTCGAGCGGTGCTTGCCGATGATCTTGCCGTCGGCGTCCTCGCCGCTCATCTCGTAGATCAGCAGATCCTGGGTGACGATGACGTCGCCTTCCAGGCCGACGACCTCGGTGACGTGGGTGATGCGGCGCGAACCATCCCGCAGGCGAGCGGCCTGGATGATGACGTCGACCGAACCGACGATCATCTCGCGGATGGTCCTGGAGGGCAGGCCATAGCCGCCCATGGTGATCATCGACTCCAGACGGCTGATGGCTTCCCGCGGGCTGTTGCTGTGCAGGGTGCCCATCGATCCGTCGTGGCCGGTGTTCATCGCCTGCAGCAGGTCGAACGCTTCCGGGCCACGGACTTCGCCGACGATGATCCGCTCGGGACGCATCCGCAGGCAGTTCTTGACCAGATCCCGCATGGTGATCTGGCCGCTGCCCTCGAGGTTCGGCGGCCGCGTCTCCAGGCGCACCACGTGCGGCTGCTGCAACTGCAGTTCAGCGGCGTCTTCACAGGTGATGACCCGCTCGGTCGGGTCGATGAAGGCGGTCATGGTGTTGAGCAGGGTGGTCTTGCCCGAACCCGTACCGCCGGAGATCAGCACGTTACAGCGGCAGGCGCCGATGACGCCGAGCACGCGGGCCCCTTCAGGACTGACGGACTTCCAGTCCACCAGGTCCTTCATGGTCAGCTTGTCCTTCTTGAACTTCCGGATGGTCAGCGTCGGGCCGTCCAGCGCCAGAGGCGGGGCGATGACGTTGACGCGGGAGCCGTCGGGCAGGCGGGCGTCACAGATGGGCGAGCTCTCATCGACCCGGCGGCCGACCTGGCTGACGATCCGCTGGCAGATGTTCATCAGCTGGGCGTTGTCACGGAAGCGGACGTTGGTCAGCTGGACCTTGCCGCTGACTTCGATGAACACCCGGCCGGCGCCATTGACCATGATGTCGGCGATGTCGTCTCGGGCCAGCAGGGGCTCGAGCGGGCCGTAACCGAGGACATCGTTGATGATGTCCTGGACCAGCATCTCGGTCTCGGCGATCGACATCGAGACGTTCTTGATCGCCACCAGCTCGGCGACGATGTCCTTGATCTCGGCGGCGGCCGCCTTGGTGTCGAGCTGGGCCAGCTGGCTCAGATCGATGGTGTTCAGCAGCGCGTTGAAGATCGTCGTCTTGGTGGCGTGATAGTAGTCGCTCTGCTCACGGACGATCTCGGTCGCCGGAGCCTGCGCCTCCTTCAACTTGTTCATCACGTCGTTGCTGCGGAGGGCCGCAGCGGACTGCGGCTTGCCGGCGGGCGCGGGCGGATTGAGCGGCGGGCCGCCCGGTCGGGTGGTCGGGGCGTGCGCCGCGCCCTGCGGCCGGGTGGCGGCAGGCGCGCCGGTGGGCGCCGGTGGCGGAGCCGGTCTGGCAGGCGGCGGGGCGCCGTCGGATGCACGCTTGCCGAACACCTATTTCTTCCTGAACAGGCCGGACAAAGACGAGGTCTTCTTCGGGGCCGGCGGCTCGCGCCGGCTGATCAGCTGGGCCAGGGCCTCGATATCGGCCGCGGCCTTGGACTTCGGCGCGCTTTCGATGATCATCTGGCCGTTGTTGGCGGCCTGGCCGAAGACCTTGGCGTCGAACCCGACAATCATCGACGGCGCGATGCCCAGGGCGTCGCCGAAATCCTTGGCCGGGATTTCAGGACGGCCCGGCAGACCAACCTGGTTGAGCACCAGCCGGGGCGGATTGTCGTTCGGGCGGGCCTGGCGGACCAGGTCGACCATGTTCTTGGCGTTGCGCAGGGAGGCGAGGTCCGGCGTGGCGACGATGACCAGATCATCCGACGCAATCAGCATCTTGCGCGTCCAGGCGTTCCAGCCATGCGGCAGGTCGAGCACCACGAACGGGGCGGCGGCGCGGATCTTCTGCGTCACCTCCTCATAGGCCTCGCTGGAGATGTCGTAGTCGCTGTCGAGGGTGGCGGGCGCCGCGAACAGACTGAGCCGGTCGGTGCAACGGGCCATCATCCGGTCCATCAGGACGGGATCCAGACGGTCGGGCTGGCCGAGGGCGTCCATCACACCCTGCAGCGGATCGTGATTGAAGTTGAGACCGGCGGTGCCGAAGGCCAGATCGTAGTCGACCAGGACGGTGCCGGCCTGCATGCGCTCGGAGATGGTCCAGGCGATGTTGTGGGCCAGGGTCGAGGCGCCGGAGCCGCCGCGCGCGCCGACAAAGGCGATCTGGCGACCGAGGAAAGGCTGCGAGGGGTCGGCGTAGAGACCGCCGATGGCGCTGATGATCTGCAGGGGCTGCAGCGGCGGCACCAGGTACTCGCTCACGCCCCGGCGCATCAGCTCCCGGTACAGGGCGATATCGTTGGCGCTGCCGATGACCATCACCTTGGTGCCTGGGTCGCAGACCTCGGCCAGGCGGTCCAGCAGGGCGATCATCTGCGGGGCCGGATCGAGGCTTTCGACGATGACCAGGCTGGGCGTCGGCTGGTTCTGGAAATGCTCGACGGCCGCCGCGAGGCCCCCGGCCCGCACGACCGTCGAGGCCCGCGACAGCCGGCGGTCGGCGCTGGCCCGCTCGACCAGCTCGGCCGTGTCGGTGCGGGCGCAGAAGACGTTGATCGTGATGCGCGGCACCGGCGCCTCGCCGAGCGAGGCCTCGGCGCCGACGATCATGTCATGGACGGGGTTCTGCCCATAGGTAGCGGAAGAGGGGGGTGCGGACGCGGAGGCCATTCTTGGATACTCGGGCTCGTCGTTCGGACGGGCGGGTGGGAAATCGGCAAAGGGATCTCGCTCGGCTCCGCGCGACGCTGCGGCGGGTGCGAAGGGATCGGCCGCGAACGGGTCAGCGGCGAAGGGATCAGCGGCGAACGGGTCGGCCGCCTGGGGCGCGATCGATCCGACCGGAGAGCCAAGATCGGCCCAGGGGTCGACGGTCGGCGCAATGGACGGCGTGGCGAACTCGTCGTCCGCGTCAAAGCCCAGGTCGAAAGGATCGTCAGCGGGACGCGCGTTCATGGGTCAGTTCACCACCTGGGAGACCGCGCCGCTGGCCTTGTCGTCCCGCTTTGAGCCGGTGGCCTCACCCTTGCGATTCTTGTCATACATGGTCTCGCGACTGGAGGCCTCGACGGGCTGCTGGTCACGCGGGCTGACAAGGTCTTCGGGGTTGGCAACCTGGGCCGCGAGGTTGGCAGTCACGGCGCAGCCGAAGTTGTCGTAGGGCCGGTTATCGTTGCTGTGGCTGAGGTTGCGCCAACCGCCACACTGCGGGACCTCGGCGACAAACTGGGTGAAGCTGATGATTACCGGCGCCTTGGGATCGTCAGCCCCGTCATAGGCGGTCATCTTGATGCTTGCAGCCGGCACGCCCAGGCTGACCAGGCGGTCGCGGGCGTCCCAGGCGACCCGATTGGAGCCGCGGGCCGACGGACCGGTGTCACTGGCGCGAACGGTGACGCCCCGGGCCTCGGCCTTCATCCAGCGGGTCACGAAACCCTCCAGGGCGTCAGCCTGGGTGACCGATAGGCCCGTCTCATGCGGGGCCAGGCGGATGTCCTGCGGTTCTGCCACGACCTTGACCTCGCGCGACCAGGCGTCGAGCGCCGTGGGCGTGGTCGGGTCGGCCTGCGGACCGGACGCGGTGGCGCAGCCGGCAAGAAGCGCGGCTGCGGAAAGGGCGGAGAGGAGAAGGATGCGCGGGGTCAGCGAGGTCATGAGGCGTTACTCGATCACGTATCCGATGGGGCCCTGATAGCGGCGGTCGGCGTTGGCGTTGGGCGGCGCCTTGACCACCTTGTTCAGCTTGCCGAGCAGGATCGTTTCCGGATCCGAGGCGAGCTGCAGGCCATCGGCCGGCGTCTGGAAAGCCTTGGGGTTGCGGGCATCGACGATGTAGGGCGTGACGATGATGACCAGTTCGGTCTGGCCCGAAGTGAAGTCACGGCTGCGGAACAGGGTTCCGAGCACCGGGGCGTTCATCAGCCCGGGCAGGCTGTCGAGGCTCTGGGCCGAGCGTTCCTGCAGCAGGCCGGCGATCATCATCGTGCCGCCGGACGGCAGCTCTACGACGTTTTCGGCGCGGCGAACCGACAGGCCGGGAACGGTGAGCGCGGTGGAACCTGTGCCGACCGTGAAGGCGCCGGCGCTGCTGAGTTCCGAGACCTCGACCGACAGCTTGATGTTGATCCGGCCGCCGCTCATCACCACAGGGGTGAAGCCGAGGCCGACGCCGTACTTCTTGAACTCGATGGTCACCTTGCCGGTGTTGTCCTGACCGACCGGGACCGGGAACTCGCCACCGGCCAGGAAGTTGGCCGGCTCGCCGTTGACGCTCGACAGGTAGGGCTCGGCGAGGGTGCGCACGAGGCCCACCCGTTCGAAGGCCTTGATGGTGGCGTTGGCCTTGTTGACCCCATCCGAGCCGATGACGTTTTGCGGCGTGGCGGTATCGTAGTTGGCCGCGTCGGCGGGGCCTCGAACGACGTAGTCGCACAACGAACCTGCGGTCCAGCCGGCCCCGACACAGGGCCCCTGCATGACCGGAGCCTTGGTGGTATCTAGGCTGTAGCCGCCCGACAGGCCGCCGAGCAGTGAGCCGTTGATGCCGAACGTCGCGGCGGTGGCCCAGGTCAGCTGGTCGAGACCGACCTGGCCGAGCACGGCGTTGAGGTCGAAGCCAAGCTGCTTGACGACGTTGCGGTTCACCTCGACGACGCGGACCTTGAGCATCACCTGGTCGCTGCCGGCGACCTGGATCATGTTCATCACCTGCTCGGGTTTGGCCACGAACCGCTTGGCGATTTCGCCGGCCTTGTTGGCGTCCGAGGGGGTCAGCACCAGGCCGGAGAGGATGATGGAATCGCCAATCGGCTCGATGCTGACCTTGCTGCCGGGCAGCACGCGGTTGATGGTGTCGGCCAGCACGCTGATGTCCTGGTCGACCCGGACGTTGAGCGACAGGATGCGGCGGCCCGATGCGTCGAAGAAGATGGCGTCGGTCTGACCCGAGGCAACACCCAGAATGTAGATGCGGCGCGGCGTGCGCAGCATGGCGTCGGCCACGGCCGGGTTGGTGACCAGGACGTCGCGGGCGTCGACCGGCAGTTCGACGATGGCCGACTTGCCACGCGGCAGGCTCAGCGTCTGAGCCCCGCCGGCCGCCAGATCGACCCGCAGGGATCCGGGCGCGTCATAGGCGGGCGCGGCCATCGGCCCGCCGGCCAGGCTCTGAGCCGAAGCCATCGGGCCGCCCAGCTGCAGGCAGCAGGCGGCGATAAGGGCGGGAATGAACCTCAGCCGGCTCATGGGGACACCTTCACTTCTGTAACCACGCCGCCGCGATGGACACGCACGGTGTGGGTTTGCCCTGCGCCGCTGGCGCCGCCGCCGCGGCTGGGTCCGCCGGCGGTGTCGGTGACCCCGCGCAGGGTCAGGATGAGGACGCCGCTCTGCTTGGCCTGGGCCACAGCACTGGCCATGGCCTCGGCGTCATTGGCGGGCACTTCGAGCGTGGCGACGGCCCCGACCATGGTCTGGGCGTCCTTCTCGGGCTGGGGCTTCTGGTCGATGGCCAGGACCCGGACGTTGCGCATCACCGTGCGGGTGACATAGCCCTTCACGTCTTCGCTCTGGGCGTCGCGGCTGTAGATGACGTCGACCCGGTCGCCCGGCAGGATGAAGCCGCCGGCGGCGCTGTCGACGGTCACCGGGGCGGCGATGGCCCGCATGCCGGGGGTCAGCACGACGGACAGGAAGCTGCCCTCGCCGCCGCGCACCACCTTGCGGGCGACGATGGGTTCGCCGACGACGAAGGGCTCTTTCACGATCGTTCCGACCATGCCGCCCATGTCGCCGTTGTTGAACAGGTTGCCGGCCGTGCGGGCCGCGCCTTCGGCGGCCCCGACGGCGCCGGTCTTCTCGACCTTCGCACCCGAGCCGTCGGTGATGAAGCTGGGGTTCATGCCCTCGGCCGGCCAGGGCTGCCAACCGAGGTCGCCCGCGACCACCCGCGTGCCGATCGGCAGATCGCGCTTGGCGACCAGCACCTGGACGGTCGGCTTGGCCTCAGGCGCGGTGGAGGCGACCGGAACAGGCGCGGCCGGCTTCTTGGGCGCGAAGGCCCCACGCACCACAAAGGCCAGCACGATGGCGGCCAGGGCGGCGATCACGAGAATGAACAGGCGGACGGGGCTCATGCGGCTCGAACTGCTGTCCCGGTGAAAAAGAGACCGGGGAAAACTTCTGTGCGCGTCGGGCCTTGGGGCCCGGCGCACGGGCGATTCGCGTCGCGCCCTTCTGGCGGCGGTTGCACCATCGACCGGCCATGGTTAACGCGGACCTAATCCCTTTTCAGGAAAGGGCTGCGAACGCGATGGCCAGGGGGCTTTCCGGAAACGCCGCCAGGGCGCCGATAGCAATGGCCACGCCGTAGGGCGCATCGCCCCCGGGCTTGGCCAGGCGGCCGACCCAGTCAGGACCGCGCACCGCCAGGGGCCGCAGCCAAACCGACCGAAGACCCAGCAGCGACAGGGCCAGCGCCCCGCCGGCCAGGCCGGTGACCAGAATGAAGGTGAGCGAGGCAGGCCAGCCCAGCCAAAGCGCGGCGGCCGCGAACAACTTGGCGTCGCC
>JBILYE010000300.1:0-3641 GCA_044377925.1 Caulobacter sp.
GCTCACTGTCGAAGAACCTGTCGACCGCCTCGGCCTCGGCCTTGCGGGCCTTGTCGAGGTATTCGCAGCGATAGGTCTCGGCCCAGTAGCAGACCGCCGCCAGCCCGCCATCCTCGTACTGGATGATGTTGTCGACGTCGTACTTGGGATGGGCGAACAATCGCTCGCCCATGGTCTTGGTGACGAAGTCATAGAGCCGCAGCTCGCGCGTGTCGCCCTGACTGCGGTCCTTGGCCGGGGCCGAAACGAACAGGGTGCCCGGCTTGTCGGTGGCCCCGAGGATTTCCAGCTCCTGAACGATCGGCAGGTCGCGCTCGCGGATCGAAAACAGCTCGCGCCAGGCGGTCTCGCCCTCGGTCCGCCCCATCACGCGCAGGCCGCCACGACGGCCGTAGATGTCGTAACGCAGGATGGCTCTGCCCTTGCGATCGACGACCCAGCCGCGGGTGCGATCGTCGCCGGTTTCGACGATCGTCGCCTCGCCGGTGATGATATTGACCTTCTGCAGGTGCAGGGGTCTCGGAAAGGGGCTGTAGGTCCCGCCACCCATCGCGCGGCCCTCGACCATCAGCACATGGTCCGCATCGTCGATGGGCGGATCAAACATCTGGTGGGTGCCGAATCCGGCGGTGGAAACGCCATAGCCCTCCAGCGGACGGATCGGCGACTTCAACGGTATACGTCTGGGCGTCCCGCCGGCGCGGTCGATGACAAGAGTGAAGTTGTTTTGGTAGAAGGCGACGTCCCCGGTGCGCTTGCCATCCTTCTGGCCGATCAGCGGCTTGCCTGCGCTGTCGCGCTTCAGCTGAAATCCTGATTGCCGGATGATCAGGCGGTCGTCGCCCTTCCAGTAAAGGTCGTGGATGGTCGTGAAGTCGAGGTTGGCCGGGTTGTGAACCTCGGTGCGGGCCCGCGCTTCCAGGTCGATGACCACCAACCGGTCCTTGTCACCGACCCGCTGGACCAGCGCCAGATAGCGGCCGGACGGCGAAATCTCGGCCGACAACCGGCGAGGCGCGAACAGCTCCTCGGCCGCCAACGGGCCAGTCGCGGGCGCGGCGGGCGCCTGGGCGGCCAACGGCGTGGCCAGAGCGGCGATACCAAAGGCCAGAAGGCCCGCAATCATCTTCACTTCAACACCCCCTCAAGAAACCCGATCGCCTTGCTCAGCACCGTCATCGACTGCTGCGGGGTCCAGCCCCGGTGGCCCATGTCCTCCACGTCCCGGAGGCTGCCTGCGACCGTCCGGGCAGGAAAGGCGCCGCCAATCCTGCGGCGAGCAGGGCGCGACGGTCGATCATCCCAGATGCTTTCCAATGAAGTCGATGACGCGGGTCAGGTACTTGCGCTCGAGGTCCGGCTCGAAGCCGCCATGGCCCTCCCCCTCGATTTCCCAGTACTCGTGCGGCCTGCCCGCCTTGGCCATGGCCCTGGCCATCAGCCGCCCCTGCTCGACCGGCACGATGTAGTCCTCGTCGCCCTGGATGATCAGGACAGGGATATCGATGGCGTCGACCTGCAGGGCGGGCGAGGCGGCCCGCAGCATCGCCGAGTCGGTGGCCGGGTCGCCGATGGTCGTGGCCCAGTAGAGGTAGTCCGGCGAGTCTTTGCCTTCCTTGGCCTCGAACTCCATCAGCTTCATCAGATCGGCCGGCGCGGCTCCGGCGACGGCGCAGCGATAGAGCTGGGGCTTGCGCAAGGCTCCCATCAGGGCCGCATAGCCGCCGTAGGAAAAGCCGAAGATGGCGATCTTCTTCGGATCGGCCCAGCCGGCCGCCACGACATGGGCCACGGCGTCCTCGACGTCCTCCTGCATCCGGTCTCCCCAGCGCTTGCGACCGGCATCGGCGAAGGCCCGGCCGAGACCGCCGGAACCCCGGAAGTTGGGCTGCAGCACCAGCCAGCCGCGCGCGGCCAGCGCCTGGACTTCCTGGCTGTAGGCACGGCTGTCGCGCGCCTCTGGCCCACCGTGCGGCATGACGACCATCGGCCGGGTCTTCACCTCTCCGAGAGGCCGGGTCAGATAGGCGCCGATCTCCGCCCCATCCCGGGTCTTGATCTTCAGGGTCTCCATCGGCGCCAGCCGGTCGGCAGTCAGCCAGTTCTTCAAGGTGCTTGGCCTTGATGTCGTAGAAGACGAACCCTCCGGCATGACGCGGGCCGGAGACATGGATCAGGAACCGGTTCAGCGTCCGGTCGGCGCCGAGCAGCACCAGATTGCAGTCGTTCCCGAAATAGCTGTTCAGACCCTTGTAGTGCGGCGCCAGGCCAGGAACCTGGAAACTGTAGCCGACGCGGTCGTCGGTAAAGCCGGTGGCGACGATACGGTTGGTCGCATCTCGGAACAGGTATTCAACATCGCGCCCTTCGATGCTGGCCGCCACGGCCCCGGTCTTGAGGGTGGCAAGATCCAGCTCTCGCACCACGACATGCTGCTCGCCCTGGGCCCGGTCGGCGACCAGCACCACCCCGGAGCGCTGGGTGACGCCCACGATGTAGTCCAGCTTGCGCCGTTCATCGCGCCGCATCCGGCGCAGCAGCTTCCATTTGTCCTCGCCCGGCGCACGGGCATAGAGGGTGAACACCGTCTGCCGCTGGTTGCTGTCCAGGCGGAGCACCGCGATGCCATCCTGCGAGACCCAGGAATCGGTCGCCCGCTCCCCGAACTCGACCGGCGTCGAAAGACCGGTGTTGACGTTGACCCTGAACAGCCCAAGCCGGTTCTGCACCGTGTCCCAGCGCTGCATGAGGATAGCGTCCGGGTCGCGCTCCAGCTTGTCGACCACCGAGGCCAGGTGGAAGACCCGGTCAGTGGCGGCCGTGTCCGCGATGAAGGCAAGCGTCGGCTTGGAGCCGTCTGCGCCGATGAACATCAACCGGGTCACCGGCACCGGGAAGATCTTGTTGTAGCGCATGACCCCGGTCGGCTTGCCGTCCGGCGTCTTGTCGAACTGCAGGGTGACCATCAGCCGGCCTTCGTTGGCCCAGTCGATGCCGATGACGTCGTTGTCGCCGATGATGATCTCGTATGGCGGCGCCTTGGGATTGTCCGCCGACAGGATGTGGATCAGGGCGGAGCGTTTTCCCCCCACATAGCGGGCGCGAAGTACGGCCAGGCGCGTGCCGTCGGGAGACATCGAGGCGTCGATGGTGACCAACGGCTGCAGCAGCTCGTCCAGTCCTGGCGGCCGGGCGGCCGGCGCCGTCTAAGCCAGGGCGGCTTTCGCCGATACGGCGGCCGGGGCCGCAAGCAGACCAGCCGCCATCAGGCGGCGACGCGATAAAGACAACACTTTCAAACCCCCAAAACCAGAACGCCGGCGACGCCGCCCGTCCCCCAGAAAACTCAAGTCACCCGAAGGCCTTGCCGATAAAGCGTATGGCCTCGGTCAGCACCTTCTTCTCGTTGTCGACAGACCAGCCGGTATGCCCCTCGCCGGTCAGTTCGAAATGCTCATAGGTCTTGCCGGCCGCCTTCAGGGCCCGGGCCATGTCGCGTGACTGCTGCGGCGAGACGACAGTGTCCTCGGTCCCGGCGACCATCATCACCGGCACGACAATCTCGTTCACGCGCTGGCGCGGCGAATGGGCCTTCAGCAGGGCGGCGTCCTTCTTCGGATCGCCCATGCTGGCCAGCCAGT
>JBILYE010000301.1:0-3634 GCA_044377925.1 Caulobacter sp.
GGCGCGGGCCAGCCGGCCAGGAGAGGCGATCTCCAGAGGCACCGACTGCACCTTGCCGCTGATCGGGACGGCGCCGCAGGCGGTGGCGATGGCCCGGCTGAGGCGGCGCGCTACCAGGTCGGGGGTCTCGCCGGCCTCGCGCAGCAGGGCGAAGCGTTCGCCTTCCAGCCGGGCGGCGGCGCCATGCTGACCGGCCTCGGCGCGCAGGGCGCCGGCGACGCGAGCGTCGAGGGTCTTCGCCGCGGCGGCGGGAAGGGCGCGGCGGGCATCGTCAAGGCCGCCCAGGTCGATCATGGCCAGTTCCAGCTCGCGGCCGGCCAGATGGGCCGCCTCGGTCAGGCCGCGGACCACAGCCTCGAAGCCGGCGCGGTCATGCATGCCGTCCTCGCCGCCCCGGGCGTTGGGCAGCGGCGCGGAGATCAGGGCGCAGGAGATACGGCCGCTATTCTCGGGCAGCTTGCGCAGGGTGACGGCGGCGCCGTGCGCCCCGGCGCGCGCCAGGCGCAGGGTGGCAGGCCCGCGGCGTTGGCCTTCCTCAAGGCCGTCCAGAATGGCGCCCAGGAGCTGGACATCGCTCTCGTCGAAAATGGCGGTCAGCGGCCGGCCGACCAAAGACGCCTCGGTCTCGCCGAGCATCGACTGGGCGGCGCCGAAGGCTTCCAGCACCGTGCCGGATCCGTCCAGTTCCAGGAGCAGATCACCGGCCGCGAAGGCGAAGCCGAGCAGGGTTAGGGATGAGGTCGCCAAGGGAAAACTGCCTCCTGTAGGCGTCCGTTCTGAGGCATCTGCCTTAATGCGCCGTTTCGGAGCCGTCTCCCATCGCCGTTAGCGCAGACTTTTTCGTACACAAAATGGGGTGTTGTGCGCGCCGGTCCACCCCGTCAGGATCATGGCGGGGGACGAGATGGCGCTGGGCTGACAGCGAAGTCGCGCCATCGTCTCGATTGTCGAAGGGGGAGCCTCAGCCGTATGCCGTCCACCACCAACCAGACCCGCCGCGTCGTTATCGTCGGGGGTGGAACGGCCGGCTGGCTGACCGCCGCCCGCCTCAACAAGACGTTCAACGAAAAGGGCCAGGTCCTCGACATCACTCTGGTGGAGTCGGCGACGACCCTGAGGATCGGGGTGGGGGAGGCGACCGTGCCGACCCTGCGGCGCACAATGCAGTTGCTGGGGGTTGATGAGGCGGAGTTCGTCCGGCGGTCCTCGGCCACCTTCAAACAGGCCATCCGCTTCGAAGACTGGGCCGAACTGGGCAGCCACTACTACCATCCCTTCGAGGCCTTCCGGGAGAGCAACACGTCCAGCGGGGCCGTGAACTGGCTGTCCCGGCGAGGCCAGGACAGCGATGACTTTGCCAGCGCCGCCGGTATCCAGGCCGCTCTCTGCGACGGCAACCGGTCGCCCCGCCGGGCCCAGGACCGGGGCTATCAAGGGCCGATGAACTACGCCTACCACCTGGACGCCGACCTGCTCGGGGACTTCCTCTGCGAACTGGCCTGCGCCGCCGGGGTCAAACGGGTCGTCGATCACGTCGAAAACATCGAGGTCAGCCCGGAAGGCCTGATCGAGGCGGTCACCACGCGAAGCGGGAACCGGCTGGAAGGCGATCTGTTCATCGACTGCAGCGGCTTCGCCTCGCTGCTGATGGGGCGGCTGGAGGTGCCGTTTGAAAGCTATGGCCAGTATCTGCTCTGCGACCGGGCCACGGCCTTCCGCACCCCCAATGGCCCGGCCGCCGTGTTGCGGCCCTATACCCGGTCACGGGCGCTGTCTGCGGGGTGGAGCTGGGGCATCGGCCTGCAGAACCGCGAGGGCCACGGCTATGTCTGGTCCAGCCAGTTCACCGACGCCGAGGCGGCCGAACGCGAGCTGCGCGCCACCGTCCCGGAGGCCGAGGGGATCGAGGCCCGGCAGCTGAAGATGCGGGTAGGCCGCTCCGAGGTGTCCTGGAAAGGCAACTGCATCGGTATCGGCCTGTCGTCCGGCTTTATCGAGCCGCTGGAGTCGACCGGCATCTTCCTGATCGAGGAGGCGGTGGACTGTCTGATCCGCTACTTCCCGGTGGGCGGCCTGAACGCGGCCGACATCGCCGCCTACAACGTCCATTTCAAGACGCTTTATGAGGAGATCCGCGACTTCGTGGTCGCCCACTATTGCGTCAGCCGCCGCACCGACAGCGCCTTCTGGCGGGAGGTGGTCAAGCCGGAGCGGATTCCGGACTCCCTGAAGGCCAGGCTCGACGCCTGGAGCCGCCGTGTCCCGGGCATGCAGGAACTGGGCGGCGCGGGGCTTTTTGCTCTGGATTCTTATTTCTATGTGCTGTTCGGCATGGGCTGGACGCCGCCGGACGCTGTCCGCTGGGCCGGACTGACAGAGCACGGCCGCAGCGATCTTCGGCCGATGCTGACCCAGGCCCGGGCGCGCGCCCTGGCCGATCTGCCGGACCACACCGCCTTCATCCGCCAGCAGTACGGCTAGACCGCGCCAGGATTGAGGGTGAGCAGAGCAGCCTGCCCGGTGGGCCCCGACCATATGATCGGGAGCCCATTTTGCCGGGCTGGTAGAGTTCATCCAGCCCGGAAGGGATCCAGTCCCAATTGGGCCTCAGGTCGACGGCGGCGTGAACTCGCCGAGGATGGTGAACAGCACGTCCGGGTCGGTCAGGCCCATGGAGCTACCGTCGTGGATCAGGTTTTCGGTCGCCGCGATATAGGCCTCGCCCGGATGGATGGTCAGGGCGGTTACCGGATAGTCCGGGTAGGCCCGCATGAACCTCAGACCCAGATCGTAAGGCGAGGCAGACGGCGCGCCGGGCGGATCGGGCAACAGGGCGGCGATCTCGTCAAGCCCCAGATCGATGATCTGCATCCGCCGCGGCTGGGTTCCGATGTTGATCCCCATCCGGTTGGGGGAAATGCAGCGGCCGTTCGTCGGCCCACCAAACCAGCTGTCGACATGCAGCCCCCACAGCAGGTGGTCGTCCAGGTCGGTGGTCAGGGTCGGCAGTCCGCTATCGCAGACCACGATGCCCAGGGTGCGGGGATTGTCACCCGCCGCAAAGTGGGCGAGCACCCCTTCGGCCAGGCTGGCCTGCATCGCCGCCAGGTCGTCAGTCGGCTTGCCGCGATCCAGTTTTGACAGCGCTGACAGCCGGCCGAGCTGGCTGCCGAGGGCGGCGACCTGTCGCGGTAGCTTCACCAGGGCGACGAAATTGGCCGCCCCTCGGCCGGTTCTGGCCGCCAGCCCGGCCAGTTCGGTCTCGCTCAGCGGCCGCCAGGGTTCGCGCGGCGCCAGGGCTCCGGGCTTGAACAGCCTGGGGTCATGGCCGAGCGCCACGGCCTCTCTGACGCCGTCCGAGGCCGACAGCCTTTCAGGCGGACAGAAGAAGCGCACCCCGCCGTTGGCGGCATAAGGGACAGGGGCGGCGGGGGCGCGGCTGAACAGCGGCGGGGCCCCGTTGGGAAACAGCGGAATGGCCGCGGCGCGCGCCGCCGGCTCGGCCCGCAGTCGCGGGCCGCCAGCCCCGGGCGGGGTCGGCTTCAGCCGCAGCATCGGGCTCCCGGCGGGCGGTCGGGCCGGGGTCAGGCGCAGCGGCGGGGCGGCCGCGCGGACCGGAATCGGCTGCGGCGCC
>JBILYE010000302.1:0-3629 GCA_044377925.1 Caulobacter sp.
GACGTCATCGCCCGCACCGCCGATGTCTGCTTCATGCCGGTCTCGGTCGGCGGCGGCGTGCGCACCGTCGAGGACGCTCGTCGTCTGCTCCGCGCCGGGGCCGACAAGGTCAGCGTCAACACCGCCGCCGTGAATGATCCGGACCTGCTGTCCCGCCTGGCCGACGCTTTCGGCAGCCAGGCCGTGGTCTGCGCCGTCGATGCGAAGGCGCGTCCCGATGGCGGCTGGAACATCTTCACCCACGGCGGCCGCACCGACACCGGCAAGGACGCGGTGGAGTTCGCCGCCCTGGCGGTTGCGAAGGGCGCCGGCGAAATCCTGCTCACCTCGATGGACCGAGACGGCGCCAAGACCGGCTACGACATTCCCCTGCTGCGCGCCGTAACCTCCGCCGCCTCGGTGCCGGTTATCGCCAGTGGCGGAGCGGGCAACGCCGCCGACCTGGCCGAAGCGGTCCGCGACGGCCATGCCGACGCCGTGTTGGCCGCCTCGATCTTCCACTTCGGGGAGGTCAGCATCCGCGAAGCCAAACAGGCCATGGCCGCCGCCGGCCTTCCTGTCCGACTGGAGGCCGCATGAGCGATCTCGGTGACACCCTCGACCGCCTCTGGGCGACCATTGAAAGCCGCAGGGGCGGCGATCCGTCCGCGAGCTGGACGGCGAAACTGCTGGCGGACCCCAAACTCGCAGCCAAGAAGCTCGGCGAGGAAGGGCTGGAGGCGGCGCTGGCCTGCGCGCTTGGCGACAAGGCGAACCTGACCGCCGAAGCCGCCGATGTCCTCTACCACCTGCTGGTCGCGCTGGCGGCGAGCGGCGTCACCCCCGACGAGGTGGCGGCGGTGCTGAAGGCCCGTGAAGGGACGTCCGGCATCGCTGAGAAAGCCTCGCGCTGATCGCGGCTACTTGAGCACCACTCCGGCCATCCGCCGGCAGGTTTCCTTGGCGCAGTCGGTGGGATTGGCCTCCGCCGAGACGACATAAAGGATTCCGAGCGGGCGGCCCTTGCCCTTGGCCTCGATGGCGAGGGGCAGCAGGCCTTCGGTCAGCGGATCGCGGTTCTCGATGGCGAAGCGACGCGGCGCCGACTTCTCGCCGGCCATGCCCTTGGCGGGCGCCGCGCAGACGATCTCGATGCGGTCGCGAAAGGCCGCGATTTCGCTGACCATGCAGTCTGTCCAGGCCCCGCCTTCGGGGGCCTCCAGAGCCAGGACGGGGACAGGGGTCAGCATCAGGGCGGCGGCGAGGAACAGGCGTTTCATGCGGCGAAGGTGCGCGAGCCGGGCCGCCGCCGTCAATCGGCCTGGCTCAGGTTGACGTGCGCGTGATCTTTCGCACCTGCGAAGCTTTCCCTAAGGTCGCCGCCGATCCATTCAAACCACCGTTTGAATCCCAGCGAAGAGAACCCCATGCGCGACGCCGTCATCGTCTCCTACGCCCGCACCGGACTGGCAAAGTCCGTCCGCGGCGGCTTCAACAACACCCACGGCGCGGCCATGGCCGGACATGCCATCCAGCACGCGGTGTCCCGCGCCGGCCTCGAAGGGGCCGAGGTCGAGGACGTGATCCTGGGCTGCGGCGGCCCTGAAGGCGCCACCGGCATGAACGTCGCCCGCAACGCCGCCATCTGGGCCGGCCTGCCGGTGACCACCAGCGGCACGACCATCAACCGCTTCTGCTCCTCGGGCCTGCAGGCCATCGCCTCGGCCGCCCACTACATCAAGAACGAAGGCGCCGATGTCGCCGTCGGCGGCGGCGTGGAATCGATCTCGCTGGTCAACGCCGGCGGTCACATGAACCGCTTCCACATCACCGAAGAAAAGCTGATGGAGATCAAGCCGGCCCTGTGGATGGCGATGATCAACACCGCCGACATCGTCGCCAAGCGCTACAATGTCGCCCGTGACTACCAGGACGAATACGCCCTGCGCAGCCAGCAGCGCATCGCCGCCGCCCAGGCCGCCGGCTTGTTCAAGGACGAGATCGTCCCGATGGCCACCAAGATGAAGGTGGTCAACAAGGAAACCAAGGCAGAGAGCTTCGTCGACTACATGGTCGATCGTGACGAGTGCAATCGTCCCGAAACCACGTTGGAAGGCCTGCAGTCGCTGCAGCCGGTCATGGGCGAAGGCAACTTCGTCACCGCCGGCAACGCCAGCCAGCTGTCGGACGGCGCCGCCGCCGTGGTGCTGATGGAAGCCAGGGAAGCCGAGCGCCGTGGCCTGAAACCCCTCGGCCGTTTCAAGGGCTTCGCCGTCGCCGGCTGCGAGCCGGACGAAATGGGCATCGGCCCGGTCTTCGCCGTGCCGCGTCTGCTCGAGCGTCACGGCCTGAAGGTCGACGACATCGACCTGTGGGAACTGAACGAAGCCTTCGCGTCGCAGTGCCTCTACAGCCGCGACAAGCTGGGCATCGATCCGGAAAAGTACAACGTCAACGGCGGCTCGATCGCCATCGGCCACCCCTTCGGCATGACCGGCGCCCGCTGCGTCGGCCACGTGCTGATGGAAGGCCAGCGCCGCAAGGCCAAGCACGCCGTGGTCACCATGTGCATTGGCGGCGGCATGGGCGCGGCTGGTCTGTTCGAAGTGTTCAACTAAAGACTACGGAAGACCCCGCCGGCTCAGGTCGGCGGGGTGCTCTTCGCGTTTCATGTCAAAAATCGCGAGGCCTCTGTCGCTTTTCCGAGACCACCAACACCTTGCGGGACTTGGGTTCGGCGCCGAAACCACATCGTTTCATCAAGCGAACTTCGTCGAAACCTTCATCCGGAACGACAGCGTTTGCGTATCGTTAAGTCGGAAGGCGTCATTGTGGCGCCAGACTGAACGGATCGATAACGCCATGGCCGTCAAGGCCCTCTTCGCCGCCGCCGCTGCTTTCGCCATCGCGCTCGCGATGCTGTTGCCTGTGCCCGGATCTCAAGCTCGCCAGGCCCAGTCCCAGATCGAAACCATAGAACTGGGCCACCGCTAGGCGGGTCACCCCTCTGCCCTCATTGCTCTTCGCTCGCCGTCATGGTCGCTTCGCGCCATGATCAGGGCTGCGGACATTGCCGGACTGGTCCTGGCCGGAGGCCGCTCGCGGCGTTTCGGCTGGGAGAAGGCCGCCGTGACCGTCGACGGCCGTCCATTGCTGGACGCTGCTCTGTCGGGGCTGACCGGCTGCGGCGCGCTGGCGGTCAACGCGGCTCTGGACAGTGAAGCGGCCAGGCTTGCGACAGCCAGGGGCCTGGCCGTGCTGCCGGACGGCGCGGGCCTTCCCGACGGTCCATTGACCGGGGTGCTGGCCGGGCTCGAGTGGGCTCGCGCCCAGGGCTTCACCTGGCTGGTCACCAGCCCCTGTGATCTCGCCGCCCCGCCACCGGATCTGGCGTCCCGGCTGGGTGAGGTGGGAGGTCCGGCCTACGCCCTGGCTCCTGACGGCCGCCATCCCTTGAGCGCCCTGTGGCCGGTCGCCCTGATCGCGCCGCTGCGGGTCATTCTGGCGCGCGAGCATCCCCCCGTCCGTTCCGTGCAGGACGACGCCGGTTTCCGACCCGTGCTCTTCGCCGACGCCGCCGCCTTCGAAAACCTCAACACTCCGGGCGCCCTGGAAGGCTACATCCGTGCCTGGGGCCTGACCGCCGATGG
>JBILYE010000084.1:0-13888 GCA_044377925.1 Caulobacter sp.
ACGGCGCACCGCAGAGTAGGGCTGCAGGGCCACCTGGCCGGCGCCGGTGTTGGTCACCGTATCGGTGACGGTGAACAGATAGTGGTCGTCGACAGCGATGGTGCGGTCGAACACCAGGCCGCCCGGCGAGGTGTAGGTCAGCACGACCGGGGTCTTCTCGGTCAGGGTCCGGCCGCTCTTCAGGCTCCAGACGGTGTTGCCGTCGGGCAGGCCCGGCACATTGTCGGCCCGCCAGCCGAACTCGGCGAAAAAGGCGTTGGCGGTCGCTTCAGGCCGCAGCAGGTCGACCCGCGACGAGCCCTTGTCGACCGTCGTGCCGTACTGTTGCAGGAACAGGTCGTCGACGCGGCCGCCGGTCAGGTTGATCGAGCCGGTCAGCACCGGCTTGCCGTCATTGCCGCGGGTGGCGATCGGCACGCGCGGCGAAGCGGCGATGGCCGCTGTCCGCGACAGCTTCCCGGCCTGAACGGTCGGAATCTCCGGCTTGCCCGGGGCCGGCGCCGTCTTGGCGGCGGCCGCCTTGACCGCGGCTTCGGCCCGCTTGACCTTGGCCTGGGGCTCCAGAACGAACATCTGGTAGCCGAACAGCAGGATGATCGCGATGACGAAGAAGGCGATCGTGTTGCGGGATTCTGGTTTCATGGAGCGGGTTCAGACCAACGCTGAAGGAGAAGAGGGCGCATCGTCCCCGGAGACGGAGGGAGACGCGGCGGGTAAGTCGGCGGCGAGCCTTATCAGCGCGCTTTTCACATCGTCAAGCAAACGCCCCCAATCGCGCACGGGCGTTCCGTCGCGGGCGACAAAGACATAGTCACATCCGGGCCGTCCGAAAGAGGGCAGCAGTTCGCGCGCCGCTTCCCGCAGCCGCCGCTTGGCGCGATTGCGCACCACGGCGCCGCCGATCTTCTTGGTTGCCGTAAAGCCGATATGGACGACCGGGTCGCCGTCCTCGCGGTGGCGCACCTGCACCACAACCGCGCCATGGGCGCGATAAGCGCCTTTGGCGGCCGCCAGGAACTGGGGCCGCCGCGTCATGCGTTCGATGTTCAAAAGCTCGGGCAGGGGTTGGCCCCCCGATGCAAGGGAAGGATGACGGCGATTAAGCCGTCAGCTTCTTGCGGCCCTTGGCGCGGCGACGCGCAACGATCTTCTGACCGTTCTTGGTGGCCATGCGGGCGCGGTAGCCGTGACGGCGAGCGCGCACAAGACGCGAAGGCTGAAAGGTGCGCTTCACAGGTCTGCTCCGAGAAAATAACAAGCTATGCGCGGCGGGAAGGCCCCGTCGCGATTGAGCCGGGGTGGATACGGGATGAGGTGGGTGGAGTCAACCGCCGCAATGCTCTGAGGGCCACCGTAACTCGCGCTACAGATCCGGCCGGATCACCGCCTTGCCGATCACCTTCCGCCCGGCCAGCAGCTCGAACGCCTCGCGCCAGTCGGCCAGCGGGACCTCGGCATGGACCCGGGGCTTCACCCTGCCCTCCTCCGCCATCTTCCAGATCGCCGCCTGATTCTCCCGCCCGCGCTCGGGGAACTGGCGACCGTATTCTCCGGCCCGGACCCCGACCACCGAGAAGCCCTTGATCAGCGGCATGTTGACCGAGATTTCGGGGATCCGCCCCGAGGTGAAGCCGATGACCAGCAGCCGGCCGTCGAAGCCGATACAGCGCACGCTCTCGTCGAACACATCGCCGCCGACCGGGTCGTAGATGACGTCCGCCCCGCCGCCGGTGATCTCCTTCACCTTCTCGCGGAAGCCCCGTGTGACGTTGAGCACCGCGTCCGGCGCATACTCCCGCTCCAGCACGGCCAGCTTCTCGTCCGAGGCCGAGGTGGCGATCACCCTGGCCCCCATGGACTTGGCCAGGTCCACCGCCGCCAGACCGACCCCGCCGGCCGCGCCGTGGATCAGCACCCACTCGCCAGGCTGCAGATTGGCCCGCCGCACGAAGGCGACATAGGCGGTCAGATAGGCCGCGCCATAGCCCGCCGCCTGGGCGAACGACAGCGCCGCCGGCTTGGCCCGCACGGCCGCCGCCGGCAGCAGGGCGTACTCGGCGAACCCGCCCAGCTTGGCCCCGCCGACCACGGCGTCACCAACGCTCAGATGCTCAACGCCGGGCCCAAGCGCCTCGACCTCGCCGCTCAGCTCCATACCGAGCCCGAACGGCAGCGGCGGCTTCAGCTGATATTCGCCGCGGGTCATCAGCAGGTCTGGAAAATTCACCCCCGCCGCCCGCACCTTGACCAGCACCTCGCCAGGGCCCGGCGTCGGCACGGGAACCTCCTGCAGGGAAACACCGGCGTAGTCGGGGGCGAGATGGTCAACGATCAGGGCGCGCATGAACCCAAGGATCGGCGACCGACGCCGGGGAAGTCCAGAGCCTCTAGGTTCCCGGGATGCCCAGACCGCGCAGTATCTTCCTCCCCTTGCCGCCCTTCTCTTCCTTCGGCTTGTCGCGCGGCGACTCCTCCGCCTGGTCCTCGCCGCCGAAGTCGCTTTCGTCCATCCCCAGGATCGTGCCGACCGTCGAGCGGTAGCGGACCTTGGCTGTCCACTGGATGTTCCAGGCGACCTTGGGATCGGCGGGACGGGCCGGCCAGGCGAAGTCGGCCTCGCCGCCCCAGGTCGTCATGCTCAGCAGGCCGCTCGGCGCCGCCTTGATCACCTCGGTCGGCACGGTGCAGGCCGTCGCCGAGCCCGGCAGCAGGGCCTTGCGCGCCACCAACCGGGCCAGGTCCTCGTCGCTGATGTAGTCGGGCGTGGCGAAGGCTCCGACCTGGGCGGCGCTGGAGGTCCACATGACCATAACCGGGTCGGCCCCGCGCCGGCTCTCCTGCGCCCCGATGACGGTGATGTGGTAGCCGCGCGAGCGGGCGATGGCCGGCCAGCTGAGGCCCACGCTGCCGCCGGCTTCGGGAGTCTGGCGCAGACGGATCGGCTCAAGGAAGTCCTCGGTGGAATTGAGGGTCAGCTTGATGTCGGGGCTGTAACTTCCCTTTACCAGGTGCTCGCCGACCAGGGATGCGCCGCCGGGCACGGGATCGGCATTGCGGCTGTTGGGCCACTCGCCGTAGGTGGCGAACCGGTCGGCCGACGGCTCCTTCATCGGGGTGATGTCCAGCCCGGTCATCATCCCGGCCAGGGCCTGCGGGTTCTGAGCCGCCTTGGCGAAGTCGATGACCACCGGCTGACCCGGCCCCGCCTTGGCGCCGCAGCCCCAGTAGATCAGCAGCTTGCCCTTGGGTTGCTCGTACTGGCCATCGCTGCGACCCTCGTAGCCCCGGGGGTGCGGGTCGGCCGGCCTGGGCGACAGCAGCGGGACCGAGGTCCCCATATCCATGGCCGGGCTCCAGAAGTGGTCCGCGGCCGGAGCGGGGGCCTTGCGGCTGGAGCCCAGCTGCAGCTTCAGGGTCTTTACCGGACCGCCGCCACCGCCGAACCCGCCGCGCATCATCTGGCCGAAGCTCGGCCGGACCGGAGCCCCGCCGGGGCCGCCCATGCTCATGCCGGCCATTGGCCCGGTGGCGGTCGAGGCGCTCAGCCAGTAGACGGCCACGGGACCGGTCACGGTCTGCTTGGGCGCCGGCGCCGGACCGGCGGCGACGAGAAGGACGGCCGAGCCCATCAGGGCGGCGCGCAATGTCTGGGTGATCATGGGGTAGCCCCTTCACTTCCACTGGAGAGGGACTGCTCGCATATCCGGGATCGATCAACTCAGGAATAACCCGGAGGTGGCTAAATCTCGTTCAGAAACTTACAACAAATTCAGTAAGTTACGAACCCGTCAGCCGATCCGTCCCTCGATCCCCTGCCGCACCAGCCCCGCGATCTCGCGGCAGGCCACGTCCGCCGCCGGGATGGCGCCCGTGAAGGCGGTGAAGCCGTGGGCCAGGGCGTCGTAGCAGCGATAGACGACGGGAACCCCGGCCGCCTTCAACAGCCGCGCATAGGCCTCGCCCTGATCGACCAGCGGGTCAAAGCCCGCCGTCACCAGAATGGCCGGCGCCAGGCCGCCAAGATCGGCGCTGCGGATCGGCGACAGGCGCGGGTCGGCCGGATCGTCGTCGGGGCCCAGGTAATGGCCCATGAACCAGGTCATGATGTCACGCGACAGCGGATAGGCGTCGGCGTAGGTGGTCATCGACTGCGTCTCGGAGGCCACGTCGACCGCCGGATAGATGAGCAGCTGCAGCACCGGCTGCGGCTCGCCGCTCTTCTTCATTTCCTGGCACAGGATGGCGGCGAAGTTGCCGCCCATGGAATCGCCGCCGATGGCCAGGCGCCCCTCCGGCGCCCCGAAGCGCGCCGTGTTGTCCCGCGCCCAGCGCCAGGCGGCCAGCATGTCCTCCAGGCCCGCCGGGAACCGGTGCTCGGGCGCCAGCCGGTACTCCACCGACAGCACGGCGCAGCGCGCGTGCTTGGCCAGGATGCTGCAGAAGGCATGGCAGGTGTCGAGATCGCCGATCACCCCGCCGCCGAAATGGGCGAAGACCAGCAGCGGGGCCTCCGGGTCCTGGTCGCCGGGCCGATAGGCGCGGGCCGGGATGTCGCCCTCGGCTCCCGGCACGGTCAGGCTCTCGACCCGGACATCCGGCTCGACCTTGCCGGCCATCATCGACAGGCCCTGGGCGCTGCCCGCCCGGGCCTCGACGGCGCTCAGCGAGGTCATGGCCGGCATGCTGCGGGCGGCTGATGCCAGGAACTGCAGCCGCGGGTCCAGCGTGCGCCCGCCCTGATAGACCGCCGAGCCGCCCGACAGCAGGCGCAGGATCGGCGGCGGCAGCGACAGCAGCGCCTTGAGAATGACCTTCTGGACGCCCGGATCGGCCATCTCTTGTCTCTTCTAGCTTTCGCGCAGGCGCGGCAGGGTCGGGATCCCGCCGAGGATCAGCTTCACGGCGAAGTCGCAGGCGGCATGGGTGTCGATCGGCCGGCGGGCCAGCATCCGGTCGCCGACCTCGCGGGCGATGGCGATGCAGGCGGCGGCCAGGTAGTCGGCGTCGACCGGCGGCGCGCCGCCCTTGTCGATGGCGGCGGCGAAGGTGTCGCGGACCTCCTCGAACACCCGCTCCATCTCCGGTGACCGCATATTGATGTGGGGATGGCGTTCGCCGACCGGGCGGCGGGCTTCCCAGTCCTCATGCTCGTCGACCACGAAGTCGTAGTAGGCCTGGATGGCGGCGCGCAGATAGCCTTCGAAATCCCGCGCCTCTTCCCAACAGGCCCGCAGGATCGGTCGAAACCGCCGCGCGCCGTCATCGGCCAGCGCCTCGAACACCTCTTCGCGGGACCGGAAGTAGTTGTAGAAGGCGCCAACCGACAGGTCCGTGCGGCGGATGATGTCACGCACCGTCGCGGTGTCGTGGCCCATCTCCGCGAACACCTCGCGGGCTGCGTCCAGAATGGCCTGGCGGTTGGCCTGCTTGGTCTGTTCGCGCTTGCCGGGAACAAGGACAGTGATCTGACTCATCGCCGTAAAGGCTAGCAGGCCTTGGCCCTTTGGAGAAAAGGTTTCCGACGTCGGATTGTTGACTCCCGCTTGGCGCGAAGCGGCGTTAATCTATTGCCTGTATAACCGGCGCGTACAGCCGGGCAGGGACATTCGGAATCATGTCGACCGCCACCGACGGCAGCGCGCTTCGGGAACACCGCAGCGCGCGGGCAGACCAGCGCCGCCGCCAGATCCTCGACGCCGCGCGCAAGCTGGTTTCGGAAAAGGGCTTCGGCTGCCGGATGGACGAGGTGGCCGCCGCCGTCGGCGTCACCAAGCCGGCCGTCTATCGCTACTTCCCGGGCAAGGAAGCCCTGATCCTGGCCATCCTGGAGGAAGACCTGGTGGCCCCGACCCGGGCTCTGGTCGCCCGTATCGACGCCTATGAGGGACCGATCCGCGGTCTCCTGGAAATCTTCGCCGAGGGCACCCTCTCCATCCAGGAGAACGGCCTGTCGCGGGGCTACATGGCGCTGGCCATGGACGAGGCCCAGAACCGCCCCGACGTCGTCGGCATGGTCCGCGAGAATGTGCTGGGCTTCAGCGTCATCCGCATCGCCCAGGCCTTCATGCGCTCAATGGCTGCGGGCGAGCTGCGCCAGGTCGAGGACCCCACCCTGCTGGTGCGATTGTTCTTCGCCCCCTTCATGCAGATGGCCCTGGTGCGCGGCGGCTTTGGCGTGCCGATGGACGGCCCCGAGGCCTACCGCGCCTACGTCCGCTTCCACATCGACGCCTTCCTGCGGGCGTTCGGGCCGGAAGTCTGACAGGTCAAAAGCACGACGGTCCCCCTCCCCCCTTGAGGGGGAAGGCATTTCTGATCACACCGCTTCCCGCGCCCTGGCCGCCACCGGCAGCGCATAGCCGGCCGCCTTCGCCCGCGCCTCGCCCCGCGTGACCTCCTTGGCCAGATCGACGATGTAGTGGTTGAAGTCGACCTGGATCGTGTGGCGGGCCGCCTTGTAGTAGCCGCCGAGGTAGAATTCCTCGTCCTTGGCCGTCACGCTCTCCATCTCCGCCTTCGCCGGCGGCCGGTAGCGTCCGGTCAGATAGGCCGCCGCCAGCTTGCTCTGCTGTTCGGCGAAGTTGACCAGGGTCGGCAGCGGCTGGGCCAGGCCCATGAAGAACAGGTTGTCGATCCCCGGCTTCATCATCCGCTTGTAGAGCGGGAAGCGGTGCTCGGCGTCGGGCAGCAGGTCCGGATCGTCGAAGAAGGGGAACTTCATGTCGTAGCCGGTGGCGAAGACGATGGCGTCCACCTGCTCGACGCTGTCGTCGGCGAAGCGGACATTCTTCCCCTCCAGCGCCTTGATCGCCGGCTTGAACTTCACATCGCCGCAGCCGGCCCGGGTCAGGAACTCGCCGCTGACCGAGGGGTGTGCCTCGAGCGGCTCATGGTCCGGCTTGGGCAGGCCATAGTCTTCCATCCGGCCCAGCGTCTTCTTGATGACATTGCGCGCCATCGCCTGGCCCAGCTTGCGCGGCATCCAGGCCGGCATGGCGCTTTTGTCGGCCGGCTTGCCGTTCATGTACTTGGGCAGCACCCAGACCCCGCGCCGGGCCGAGACCCACAGGTTTTTGGCGATCGGCCGCTGGCTGAGCTCGCTGGCGACATCCATCGCCGAGTTGCCCATGCCGACGACGACGACGTTCTTGCCCCGCATGTCGACCGGATCGAACGGGTCGCGATAGGCATGGCTGTGGAAGGCCGCGCCGTCGAACTCGCCCGGATAGTCGGGAATGCGCGGGCTCCAGTGGTGGCCGTTGCAGACGAACAGCACGTCATACAGCCGCGTCTCGCCCGTCGTCAGCGACACTTCCCAGACCCCGTCCGCGCGCCGGCTGGCCTTCGACACGCCGGTGTTGAAGGTGATGGTCTCGCGCAGGCCGAAGTGGTCGACGTAGTCCTTGAAGTACTGGTGCAGCTGGGCGTGATGCGGGAAATCCGGCCAGTCGCCCGGCACCGGATAGTCCTCGAAGGCCAGCCGCCACTTGCTGGTATCGATATGCAGGCTCTCGTAGCAGGCCGACATGCCGTTGGGGTTCTTGTAGTACCAGTTGCCGCCGACCTCGTCGGAGATCTCGAAGCAGTCGTAGGGGACGCCGGCGTCCTTCAGCCGCTTGGCGGTCGTGAACCCCGAGCAGCCCGCGCCGATGATGCAGGCCTTGGGCAATGCCTTGCCCGTGCTTTGGCCGGTCATGCCGATACTCCCTGACTTATCGTTGTTCAGGTGACGCTATAGTGGCTGACGCTTGCGTCAACCGTGACGTCGCGTGAAGGCCCTCAACTGCAGCCCGCGGCGCACCGCGCCCACTGCGGACTGCAGATCTCGTCGTCGGCCTCCGCCAGGCAGAAGTAGCGGCTTTGGGCGCAGCGGCTGCGGCACTGGCCGGCGCCATTCGATGCCGCCGATCCGGACGCTGTGCTGGCCAGCGGCCGGGTGAAGGCCAGGCTGGCCGGCAGGCTGCTCCCCCGCCCCTGGACCGAGAAGTCCAGCTGCGGTGGCTCGGCTTCCGGCTCCGGCGCCGGCTCGGCCCCCTTCAGTCCCGCCTGGGCGGCGGTCGGCGCCGCCACCTGGCGCAGCTTGCCGCCCTGCGCCCCGGCGGGCGTGGCGAGCAGCAGAACCAGAAAAAGGGCGGCGAAGCGGCGCATGGGCCCATGCTGGGGCTGTCTCGTTAAGACGCGATTAACCATGATCCGCCCCCCGCCCGCTTTTCATGACGAAAGTTTAAGGGGCGCGCCCGCCTGCGCGGGAGCATGGTCCGCCACCTTCAAAACACAGGCTGCCCCCGTCCCATGAAACGCCACCTGCTCGCGGCCGCCGCTGTTGCGACCCTCTCGATCGCCGGCCTCGGCACAGCCGTCATCGCCGCCGACGCCCCCGCCGCCGCTGCCGCTGCCGACCTCGCCAAGGCCCCGCGCATGGGGACCTGGGGCTTCGATCTGGCCGGCCAGGACAGGTCGGTGAAGCCCGGCGACGACTTCTTCCGCTACGCCAACGGGACCTACTTCGACCAGATGGTCATCCCGGCCGACCGCTCCTCCTGGGGCGCCTCCGGCAAGCTGCGCGAGCTGTCCGACGCCCGCAGCCGCGCCATCATCGAAACCGCCGCCAGGACGCCGAACGCCAAGGGTGAGGCCCGGCAGATCGGCGGCCTCTACAACAGCTTCATGGACGAGGCCCGCCTCGAGGCGCTCGGCGCCAGGCCCCTGGCCGCCGATTTCGCCGCCGTGAAGGGCGCCAGGACCCACGACGCCCTGGCTGTGCTGATGGGTGGCGGCAACGGCAAGTTCGGCAACACCGTCTTCGGCGTCGGCATCGGGCCGGAAGCGGCCGACCCGACCAAATACGCGGTCTATGTCGGCCAGGCGGGCCTCGGCCTCCCCGACCGCGACTACTATCTGACCGAGCAGTTCGCGGCCAAGAAGACCGCCTACCGTAACTACGTCGCCCGGATCCTGACCCTGGCCGGCTGGGCCAATCCGGAAGCCAACGCCGACGCCATCGTCGCCTTCGAAACCAAGATCGCCGAGGCCAGCTGGTCCAAGGTCCAGCAGCGCGACCCGGTCGCCTCGGTCAACCCGATGACCGTCGCCGAGCTCGGCAAGCTGGCCCCCGAGTTCAACTGGAAGGGCTATTTCACGGCCGCCGGTCTCGGCGCCGAACAGAACATCATCGTCGGCGAAAAGAGCGCCTTCCCGAAGATCGCCGCCCTCTACAAGGCGACCCCGATCGAGACCTTGCAGGCGTGGGAAGCCTTCCACATCGCCGACCAGGCCAGCCCCTACCTCTCCAAGGCCTTCGCCGACGCCAACTTCGAGTTCCGCGCCAGGACCCTGTCGGGCCAGCCTGAACAGCGCGCCCGCTGGAAGCGCGGCGTCGGCCTGACCGGCGGCACCCTGGGAGAAGCGATCGGCAAGCTCTACGTCGAGGCCTACTTCCCGGCTGAGTCCAAGGCCCAGATGGAAGAGCTGGTCGGCAATCTGCTGGTCGCCATGAAGGCCCGGATCAACAACCTCACCTGGATGAGCCCGGAGACCAAGGCCAAGGCCCTGGCGAAAGCCAACAGCTTCACCGTCAAGGTCGGCTACCCCGACGAGTGGCGCGACTACAGCAAGCTGACCATCAAGGCCGACGACCTCTACGGCAACATCGAACGGGCCGGCGCCTTCAACTGGGACTACCAGGTCGCCCGTCTGCACAAGCCGGTCGACAAGAAAGAGTGGGGCATGTTCCCGCAAACGGTGAACGCCTACTACAACCCCCAGCTCAACGAGATCGTCTTCCCGGCCGCCATCCTGCAGCCGCCCTTCTTCGATCCGGAAGCTGATCCGGCCGTCAACTACGGGGCCATCGGCGCGGTCATCGGCCACGAGATCAGCCACGGCTTCGACGACCAGGGCAGCCAGTTCGCCGCCGACGGGTCCCTGACCAACTGGTGGCAGCCGGTCGACGCCGAGAAGTTCAAGGCCCAGACCGTCAACCTCGGCGCCCTCTACTCCAGCTTCGAGCCCCTGCCGGGCGCGAAGGTGAACGGCGACCTGACCATGGGCGAGAACATCGGCGACCTCGGCGGCATCCTGATCGCCTACGACGCCTACCGCGCCAGCCTCGGCGGCAAGGAAGCCCCCGTCATCGACGGCCTGACCGGCGACCAGCGCTTCTTCCTGGCCTTCGGCCAGGCCTGGCGCTCGAAGCTGCGCGACGACGCCCTGCGCCAGCAGATCGCCTCCGACCCGCACAGCCCGGCCTACTACCGCGTGGTCGGCACCCTGCGGAACGTCGACGCCTGGTATGCGGCCTTCAACGTCCAGCCCGGCGACAAGATGTACGTCGCCCCCGAGAACCGCGTCCGCATCTGGTAGGCAGGGCGCAACACGGCAATGCAAGCGGCCGGGTCCCTCACGGGGCCCGGCCGTTTTCACATGGGCCAGGCCAGCATCCAGACCGCCATCGCCACCATCATCACGTTCTCGGTCAACGACACGAAGCCCAGCGGCACATTGCTGTCACCGCCGACGCAGGCGCACTTGAGCTCGCGCTTGTCGATGTAGACGGCCTTGAAGACACTGACCGCCCCGATACCGCCGATGACCAGCGCCACCGGCGCCGACAGCCAGGTCAGCACGCCGGCCGCCATCAACACCCCGGCTCCGAACTCCAGGAAGGGATACAGGTAGGCGTAAGGCAGCCACTGTCTGGCCAGCAGGTCATAGTTCAGGAACATCCCCGAGAAGCTCTCGAGGTCGCGCAGCTTCAGGCTCGCCAAGGCCACCATGCTGAAGGCGATGAACCACTCCAGCGCATGCCGCGTGAACGGCGTGCCCATCGACGCCTGGCTGGCGGCCAGCGCCATCGCCGCCGCCCCGGCGAAGACCACGATCACCGGCGTATAGGTGGTCGCCTTGGGATCCCGCACCTTCAGCCCGAAGAACCGCCGCAGGTCGTCATAACCGCCGATCCGCACGCCATCGATGAAGGTCTGCGGTGTCGTCTTCACCGCCTGCTCTGCCTTGAAGGCGTCAGTCTCCTCGCGGCTCGTCAGATGGTTGTCCTCGACGTCGTAGCCACGGCTCTTCAACAGATGCCGCGCCTTCAGGCCCCAGGGACAGGTGTGCTCGGGCATGACCATCCGGTAGAGAACAGCCCTTTTGGATCCGCTCATCGGTCTTCTCCTTCTTGTTCGACCTCGGATCGCTCCCATCTACCTTCCGTACCATGGTACGGAGTCAAGCGATGAAATCGGCGACCATCTCAGGGCTGGCGAAAGCAGGCGGTGTCGGCGTCGAGACCGTACGCTACTACCAGCGCCGCGGCCTTCTGGAGACGCCCGGCCGGCCGGGCGGCGCCATCCGCCGCTACGATGAAAGCGATCTGGGCCGCCTGCGGTTCATCCGCTCGGCCCAGGCCGCCGGTTTCACACTCGAACAGATCGCCGAGCTGATTGCTCTCGACGCCGGCGAGGACCGCGCCCGGGCCCGTCAGCTGGCCCAGGCCCGGGTCGCCGCGCTCGATGTAAAGATCGCCGAACTTCAGGCCGCCCGCGACGCGCTCGACCGGCTGCACCATGACTGCGCCGCCGAAAAGGGTGGCCCCTGCCCCATCCTGGGCGCTTTCGATCCGGCCTGAGTCCGGCTCCCGCCCAGGAATGCGGCATGAACAAAGTTTAAGGTTTCCCCGCCCGTCAACGCGTGCATTGTCCGCCGCAATTCCACCTGAGGCCTTTGTCTTTCCATGAAAAAAGCTCTGCTGAGCGCCGCCGCCGCGGCCGCCCTGTCCCTCGCCGCGTTCAGTGCGCAGGCCGGTGACGATCACCGCTGCCTGACCGACGACTGCGTGGTGCAATCGCTGTTCAACTTCGCCGACGCCACCCCGCAGGGCGCGGCCCCGATCTCGCTGGAAAGCCCGCACTACGGAAACTGGGGCTTCGATCTGTCCGGCCGCGACCTCGCCGCCAGGCCGGGCGACGACTTCTACAAATACGCCAGCGGCGCCTGGGACGCCCGCACCGAGATCCCGTCCGACCGCACCCGCTTCGGCAACTTCGACGCCCTGAGCATCCTGTCGGAAGCCCGCGTCAACGCCATCATCGCCGACACCGCCGCCGGCAAGGTCCAGGACAAGGACGCCGCCAGGATCGGCGACGCCTACAACTCCTTCATGGACGAGGCGACGATCGAGAAGCTCGACCTCAAGCCGCTCAGCGCCGAGCTGGCCGCGGTGAAGGCGGTCAAGACCCACAAGGACATGACCGCCCTGGGCGGCAAGGGCCAGACGGGCAACTACGCCTCCATCCTCGGCATCGGCATCACGACGGACGCGAAATCTCCTCAGAAGTACGCCGTGGCCGTCGGCGGCGGCGGCCTGGGCCTGCCCGATCGCGACTACTACCTGGACCCCAAGTTCGCGGACAAGAAGGCCGCCTACGAGGTCTACATCACCAAAATGCTGACCATGGCCGGCTGGCCCAATCCCGCCCAGGCCGCCAAGGACATCATCGCCTTCGAGACGAAGATCGCCGAAGGCAGCTGGACCCGCGCCGAACGCCGCAACCGCGACAAGACCTACAACCCGATGACCCGGGCCGAGATGACGGCCTACACCCCCGGCTTCGACTGGGACGTCTACCTGGCCCAGACCGGGCTGCCGAAGGGCGTCGACCGCTTCATCCTGACCACCAACACCGCCTTCCCGAAGTTCGCCAAGGCCTATGCCGAGACGCCCATCGAGACCCTGAAAGCCTGGCAGGCCTTCAAGCTGATCGACGGCGCCGCCCCGATGCTGTCCAGGCGCTTCGTCGACGCCAACTTCGAGTTCCGCAGCAAGACCCTGGGCGGCCAGCCGGAACAGCGTCCGCGCTGGAAGCGGGCCGTCGCCTTCACCAACGGCATGGTCGGCGAAAGCGTCGGCCGCATCTATGTGGCCCGCTACTTCCCGCCGGAATCCAAGGCCAAGATGCTGAGCCTCGTCAGCGACGTCCGCTCGGCCATGAAGACCCGCATCGAGAACCTCCCGTGGATGAGCCCCGATACCAAGGTCAAGGCGCTCGACAAGCTGGCCAAGTTCACCGTCAAGATCGGCTACCCGGAAGAGTGGCGCGACTACTCTGACCTGGTGATCAAGGCGGACGACCTCTACGGCAACGCCACCCGCGCCGGCGCCTTCGAATGGCGCCGCGACGTCGCCCGCCTGTTCGAGCCGGTCGACAAGAAGGAGTGGGGCATGACCCCGCAGACGGTCAACGCCTACTACAACAGCGTCAACAACGAGATCGTCTTCCCGGCCGCCATCCTGCAGGCGCCCTTCTTCGACCCGACTGCCGACGACGCCATCAACTACGGCGGCATCGGCGGGGTCATCGGCCACGAGATCAGCCACGGCTTCGACGACCAGGGCCGCAAGTCCAACGGCGACGGCGTTCTGACCGACTGGTGGACCGCCGAGGACGACGCCAAGTTCCGCGTCCAGGCCGAGCGTCTCGGCGCCCAGTACAGCGCCTTTGAACCGCTGCCCGGCATGAAGATCCAGGGCGCCCTGAGCATGGGCGAGAACATCGGCGATCTGGGCGGCCTCAGCCTGGCCTACGACGCCTATCTGCTCTCCCTGAACGGCAAGCCGGCGCCTGTCCTCGACGGAATCACCGGTCAGCAGCGGGTGTTCTTCGGCTGGGCCCAGGTGTGGCGGTCGAAAATGCGCGACGAGGCCCTGCGCCAGCAGATCGTCACCGGCCCCCACAGCCCGCCCTACTACCGCGTCAACGGCACCATCCGGAACATCGACGCCTGGTACGACGCCTTCGGCATCAAGGAAGGCGACAAGCTCTACGTGAAGCCGGAAGACCGGGTCCGGATCTGGTAGGTCTGTTGACAGCCTGAAACGGAAAGGGCGGCC
>JBILYE010000303.1:0-3612 GCA_044377925.1 Caulobacter sp.
ACAACGCCATGGCCGATTTCGACAACGAACCCGATGACCAGGATCGCGCCGAGGTCCTGGACGAAACCAACCTGACCGAAGACGGCGGCAACATCGCCAACTTCGACGACATCCCAGACGTCTATGACGCCACCGCGGCGGCAGACGATGCGGACATCGACGACCCCGATCCCGAGCGGGACGAGGCGGACTTCGAGGCCGCCGAATTCGAGGATGACGACATGACCGACGAACGGGACGACGCCGGCCTTCGCGCCGCGTCGGAAGACCGCAGCTTTGCAGCCGATGAGGATCGCGTGACCACAGAAGACGAACGCAGCCGCAACCATGAAGCCTCCGGCGGGACCGGGGACAAGGCCGACAAGACCGGCGTCGAGGCCGACCCGGGCGAGGACGCCGCCGACGAAAAAGACCCGCACGTCGATCGCCAGCTCGACAAAGCGCTGAAGGAAACCTTCCCGGCCAGTGACCCGGTGTCGATCAACCCCGGGGCTGATTGAGCCTGAAGGAAACGGGGACACATTGGATTTCCATTGGAAATCCAGTGTGCCCCCTCTCTGGAGCCGCACACCCTGCCGTAAGGTGAGGTGCGCGGCTTTTTCGCGTCCTGCGATGAAAACGCTTCACAGCGCGGTTCCGGACGCTAGTGTCCCCATTGAAACGTTTGTTTGGAGCGACTGTTCGCTTCGAGGGGACCTGCATGACGACGCGCTTCGAAGGCACCAAGGACTATGTGGCGACTGACGACCTGAAGGTCGCGGTCAATGCCGCGATCGCGCTGGAGCGGCCGCTGCTGATCAAGGGCGAGCCCGGCACCGGCAAGACCGTGCTGGCCGAGGAGATCGCGCGGGCGCTGGGCGCGCCGCTGATCACCTGGCACATCAAGTCGACGACCAAGGCCCACCAGGGCCTGTACGAATACGACGCCGTCACCCGCCTGCGCGACAGCCAGCTGGGCGACGAGCGGGTCAAGGACGTCAAGAACTACATCAAGAAGGGCAAGCTCTGGGAGGCGTTCGACGCCCCCGGCGTGCGTCCCGTGCTGCTGATCGACGAGATCGACAAGGCCGACATCGAGTTTCCGAACGACCTGTTGCAGGAACTCGATCGGATGGAGTTCTACGTCTACGAGACCGACGAGACCATCAAGGCCGTGGTCCGCCCGGTGGTGATCATCACCTCGAACAACGAGAAGGAACTGCCGGACGCCTTCCTGCGCCGCTGCTTCTTCCACTACATCAAGTTCCCGGAAGCCGAGACGATGAACGCCATCGTCGAGGTCCACTACCCCGGGATCAAGCAGAAGCTGGTCGCCGAGGCGCTGCGCATCTTCTACGACATGCGCAAGGTTCCGGGCCTGAAGAAGAAGCCCTCGACCAGCGAGCTGCTCGACTGGCTGAAGCTGCTGATGGTCGAGGACATCAGCGAGGAGACGCTGAAGGAAAAGGATCCGACCAAGCTGATCCCGCCGCTGCACGGCGCCCTGCTGAAGAACGAACAGGACGTCCACCTGTTCGAGCGGCTGGCCTTCCTGGCGCGGCGCGAAGGGGCGACGCGGCCGGGGCAGTAGGCTTCCGGCTTTCAGCGACATCATTGAAACTCCCTCGGGGTCGCCCCGGGGGAGTTTTTCTTTGGGTCCGGCGGTTACCGCGAATTCACTGGATTGCCCGGCACGGCGGGGCCACCCTCAGCCTCGAGGTCGCCAACGGACTACCCAAAAGGGCTGAGACGATAATGAAAACCAAGCTGATGACCGCCGTGGGCTGTGGCGCCATCCTTCTGGTGCTGGGGGCCTGCGAAAGCAGGACCGAGTACCGGGCCCGCAAGGCCGAGCGCGAGGCGCTCAACGTGGTGAGC
Source organism: Caulobacter sp. (assembly GCA_044377925.1). Lineage (GTDB taxonomy): Bacteria > Pseudomonadota > Alphaproteobacteria > Caulobacterales > Caulobacteraceae > Caulobacter. The sequence goes on from JBILYE010000303.1 coordinate 1,858, forward strand.
AAGCTCGATTGCCCGGAAACGCAGGGCAATCTGAAGCGCACCGCCGTGGCCGCCGATGGCCTGAGCTGCACCTATGCCGGCGAGGGTTCGGAAGTGGTGCTGAGGCTGGTGGCGGTGAGCAACGATCCGGCCAAGGCCCTGGAGCCCATCGAGGCCGAGGTGAAGGGCCTGTTCCCCGCCCCGCCCGCCACACCCGAGACGCCGACGCCGCCGGCCAAGCCAGGTGAAGAGCCTGCGAAGAAGGGCGAGGTGACCAAGGAGACGGTCTCCATGCCGGGCCTGCATGTCGAAACCGAGGAAGGCGGCGGCTCCGACAAGGCCAAGGTGCGCATGCCGGGCATCAGTGTCGACGCCGACGGTGACAAGGCGCGGGTCAAGATCCTGGGCGTCGAGATCAACGCCGACGAAAACGCCAGCGAAATCCGCATGACGCGGGACAGCTGGCGCACCGAGGAAGGCGATTTCGATATCGACCTGTCCGGCGGCAAGCCCAACATCCAGGGCGATGGCGCCTTCTCGATCGGCGGCAAGCGCAGGCAGGGCTATCGCACCACCTTCGTGAAGACCACCGACTCGAAGGACGCGGCCTGGACCGTCGCCGGCTACGAGGCGCAGGGTCCCAAGCGCGGTCCGCTCGTGGTGGCGGTGGTCAAGGCGAAGGCGCCCGCGAACGGCGACGGGGAAGGCAAGCACCTGTTCCGCGACGCGACGGCGCTGGTGAGATCGCAGTTCGCGAAGTGATGGGATCTAGATGCTCCCCCCGCATGGCGGGGGGAGCGTCAGACTATTCCACCGGCTGAACGTCGGTAACCTTGTAGGCCAGCATGCGGCCATCCTCGTCGGCGACCGACACATACTCGCCGACCGCGAAGCGATGCTGGCCGAGCTTGTGGACAGCCTCATCGTCGCTGTCGTCAGTGTCGTCGTAGTCGAAGTACCAGTTGTCGCGGCGGTGGGCCAAATGGCCGGTCGTGGCGTCCTCTTCGGGGGCGAACCTCCGGACGGTGCAGTCGGCCTTGGCTTTGCCGAAGGCGTCGAGGTCCAGCATGCCGTCGTCGGTGAGGGGCGCGGTCAGCGTGTAGCCTCGGTGATCGTCGCCATCGGCGAATTCGGTGCCCGGATTGCGGGCAAGTCGCATGATGATGCGGGACAGGGTCATGCCTGTTTCTCCGATGTTGAAAGCGTCAGTGGGAAAGGAAGAGCGACGGACCGTCGTTGTTCAGCAGGGTCCGGGTGGTGCCGCCGAAGATGTATTCCTGGAGGCGCGGGTGGCCGAAGGCGCCGGCGACCAGCAGGCCCGCTCCCAGGCGCTTGCAGGCGCCCAGCAGCAACTGTGCGGCGTCACCGCTCTCGGTGATGACCTCGACCTCGGCCGTCACGCCGCGATCAGCGAAGAAGGCCTGGAGACGGCCGCCGTCGAAGTTGCGGGACGAGGCGGAAGGCGCGCAGAGAATGACCACGCGCGAGGCCTTTTCCAGCAGCGGCAGGGCCGTGCGGGCGGCGCGGCTGGCTTCCTTGCCGCCATCCCAGGCGACGGCGACGACGCCGCCGGCGGTCAGGCCGGGGCGGGCGACGATGACCGGACGTTGCTCGTCGGCGACAGTCTGCTGGAAGGCCTCGGCCAGAGGGCCACGGCCGCGGGCGGCCTCGTCGGTGAAGACGACAACGTCGGAGAGACGCCCCTCCATGGAGAGGCCGGCCCAGACAGGGGTCTCCAGGCTGACCAGGCGGGTCCTGGCATAGCCGCAGGCGGCG
>JBILYE010000304.1:0-3602 GCA_044377925.1 Caulobacter sp.
GCCAGCCGGTGACGGCGCCGGTGAGCACGGCGGAGCGGGCGTTGCGCAGTCTGCGGCTGCTGTAACGGGGAGCCGAGAGGGGCTGGACGCCGGGGCTGGACGACGGCAGGTGGCGGGCCGATGATCGGGGCGATCGTCGGCTGAACGGAGGGCGTCTTGCAGTCATCTTCGCGCGTGGCGGCCGACCCCCGCGGGGCCGGCCGATGACGGTGACCCTGCGGCCGCTGGCGGCCGGCGACGGGGCCCGGGTGCTGGGCTGGCGCAACAGCGAGGCGGTGGCGCCCTACATGTATTCGGAGCACCAGATCACGGCGGCGGAGCATGCCGGCTGGCTGGCGCGGGCTCTGGAGGAAGGCGCGCGGGCGGACGGCGACCGGCGGTTCTGGATCATCGAGCTGGACGGGGCGGGGGTGGGCCTGGCCAACCTGGCGAAGATCGACCGGGCGAACAGCAAGTGCGAGTGGGCCTACTACCTGGCTGATCCGGCGACGCGGGGGCGCGGGGTCGGGTCGGTGGTCGAGTTTCTGGTGCTGGGGTTCGTGTTCGAGCGGCTGGGGCTGAACCGGCTGTGGTGCGAGGTGCTGGTCGAGAACGAGGCGGTCTGGGGGCTGCACGAGCGGTTCGGGTTCGTGCGCGAGGCCTTGTTGCGGGCGCATGTGCGGAAGGCCGGGGTGTATCGCGACGTGGTCGGGCTGGGGATGCTGGGCGCCGACTGGCCGGCGGCGAAGGCGGCGGCGCTGGCGCGGCTGGCGGGCAAGGGCGTGAGCGAGGCCGGGCTGGCAGCGGCGATGGCGGGGATGTGAGGCTGGGGCCAAGGTGGGACTGGCGCGTGGCGCGTCCGTTGCATTAAGACTTCCTTAACCGGCGAAAGTCCGGGCGGAGGGATCGAAATGGGACGGATCTGGGCGGTGCTGGCGGTGGCTATTGGCCTGGCGTTTGGTCAGGCGGCGACGGCGGCGGCGGCCGACTGGGCTCTGCTCAAGGCGGCGGACGCGGGCTTTACGGCCGAGCTGCCCGGCGAGGCGATCCATATCGGCGCCGCGGGCGATGGGCCCGAGCAATGGCTGCTGGTCGGCGGGGACGGGGTGTACGCCATCTTCCTGTCGCCGACGGGCGGGGCCGGCGGCGAGATCGACGAAAGCTTTCTGGACACCGTGCTGGACAACAGCGTCGAGGCCCTGGCCGGCGAGGTTCAGCAGCGCTGGACGACGGATGGCCATGGCGGGCGGGTGCGCTGGGCGCGGTTCGCGGGTCAGGCCTCGAACCTGACGGTCGAGGGTCAGGCGATTGCGATTGCGCGGCCGGGGACGGTGCTGGTGGCGGTGGCGCTGACGCCGGAGGGGGGCGATCCGGCCAATGTGGCGCGGTTCCTGGCCAGCGTTCGGGTTGAGGCGCCGGTTACCTAGGTCTGCCCCGTCTACGCCCGATCAGAGGTCCGGCGCGGCGCCGTGCAGGCCCTGCATGATGATGCGGTTGATCTCGATCAGCGGATCGATCTCTTCCTCGCGGCGGATGACGGCGCTGGTGTGTTTGCCGACCCAGATGGAGATGGAGATGATCTGGGCGCGCAGGGCCATGGGCAGGGCGTTGTCCGGCTGACCGCAGTCGTTGGCCAGGGTCGACCATAGACGGCGGTTCCAGTCGAGGGCCTCGACGCGGCCCGCGATCTGGGTATCGGGCAGTTTCTGGGCCTCCATCAGGGCGCGGGTGACCTGGCCAAACAGCCGGTACTCGGCGTCCTTGGGATTCTCAGCCCTCGCCGCCGCCTGTTGATAAGCCTGAAGACCCATTGCCCAACCTCTCGTCCTCGTATTCCACCAGTTTCCGGCAGAGCATGAGCGCCTTGTAGTATTCCTTCTCCATGATGTGCTTGGAGATATTAACACACTCCGACAACACGGCCGGATTGCGCACAACACCCATGAACTCGGTCAGGCGGCGCACGAACTCGTCGTAGTAGCGGCCGGCGCCGGCCTCATCGAGGTACATCATCATGACGGGGAAGTAGACGTGGCGGGCCGGTGTGACGGCCTCTGCTTCCTGCATGATGTCCTTCTCGCGGAGGACCGACGCCTTGTTTTGCAGGATCAGAACGCCGCGCCGGTCGCCATTCTGGACGACCGCGCCATTGAGGACGAATTTCTCGCCCGGCTTGAGTGACAGCTTCAGCGGCACGTGCGCCTCCCCGATACAGGGGCTCAACATCGACGATCATGGTTAACGCCGTATTGCCGCAGGGGGTCGAAAACGGCCGATCTTAAGGGCGGGGTAACCATGATCGGGCGATCACTTGGCTGATCCTGCAAAGACTGTGACCCGATGACGCGCCGCAAATCAGACGTTTCCGCCACCGCCCTCTCGGCCGGGGGCGACATGACCCCCATCATCGGCCAGGCGGCGCGGGTGCAGGCGTTCGGCGGCATGGCCGGCCAGGCGGGCTCGGCGGCCTCGCTGAGCCGCATGCTGGAAGCCATGGCCGAGATGAAGGCGGCCAGCCTGGGCGGGGTGATCGACCAGGCGGTGGCGGCGCTGCAGAAGGACGATTTCGAGAATGGCGGGCGGCTGGCCATCCAGGCGCTGGAGATGGACGAGCGGTCGGGGTTCGCCTGGTACCTGCTGGCCATCGCGCGGGAGCGGGCCGGGGATTTCGCCAGTTCGGTGCGGGCCTATGACAAGGCGCTGCAGCTGATCCCGGCCCATGCGGAGGTGGCCAACGACATGGGCCGCCTGGCCTATCGCATGGGCATGAAGGAGACGGCCGAGAAGCTGTTCGCCCACTATGTGTCGGCCCATCCGGAGAACCCGGAAGGGGTCAACAACCTGGCCTGCGCGGTGCGTGACCAGGGGCGGTATGATGAGGCGGTGGAGGTGCTGCGGCCGGCGCTGATCGCCAATCCGCAGGCGGCGGTGCTGTGGAACACGCTTGGCACGGTGCTGGCCGAACAGGGCGATCCGGCCGGCTGCGTGACCTTCTTCGACGAGGCCCTGCGGCTGCAGCCGGACTTTCCCAAGGCGCAGTACAACCGCTCGACGGCGCGGCACGCGCTGGCCGACACGGCCGGGGCGCTGGAGGACTGCAATGCGGCGATGATGGCGCCGATGCCGGCCGACGAGGTCCAGATGATGCGGCTGGCGCGGTCGACCATGCATCTGACGCTCGGCGACATTGCCCGGGGCTGGGATGACTATGAGGCGCGGCGGGATCCGAACTTCGGGGATGTGACCCACTATCTGGTCGACCGGCCGGAATGGACGCCGGCCAGCGATCTTGGCGGCAAGTCGATGCTGATCTTCGGCGAGCAGGGGCTGGGCGACGAGCTTTTGTTCGCCAACCTGTTGCCGGACGTGATCGCGGCGCTGGGGCCGACGGGCCGGCTGACCCTGTCGGTGGAGCCGAGGCTTGTCTCGCTGTTCCAGCGCAGCTTTCCCACCGTGCGGGTCGGGGCGCATGCGACGTTCGACGTCGACGGGCGGACGGTGCGGGTGGCGCCCTTCCTCGATGAGGCCGAGCTGGCGAAGATCGACCTGTGGGCGCCGCTGGGCTCGCTGCTGCGGGGGTTCCGGAACCGGGTGGAGGCCTATCCGGAGACGGCGGGCTATCT
>JBILYE010000305.1:0-3592 GCA_044377925.1 Caulobacter sp.
TGCTGTTCATGGGGATGTGGAAGGATACGGCCGTGTTCGCGCTCGACCTCGAGGGCGGCGTCGATCCGTCCGAGGGGCCGCTGCAGGGGCTGGGCCGGTTCCAGGACCTGCGGGCCATGGCCATGGTGCTGCCGGGTACGGAGGCGGCCATCGCCGCCACCGCCAAGGGCATGTTCGAATGGCGGCGCAAGCATCGCCACTGCGCCAACTGCGGCGAGCAGAGCGCGCCGTCCGACGGCGGCTGGAAGCGGGTCTGCCCGTCCTGCAAGGCCGAGCACTTCCCGCGCACCGACCCGGTGTCGATCATGCTGGCCACCTATCAGGGCCGCTGCCTGATGGGCCGCCAGGCGATCTGGCCCAAGGGCATGTTCTCGGCCCTGGCCGGATTCCTCGAGCCCGGCGAGAGCATCGAGGAATGCTGTGCGCGCGAGCTGAAGGAAGAGGCGGGGCTGAATGCGGTGTCGGTGCGCTACCACTCGACCCAGCCCTGGCCGTATCCGTCTTCGCTGATGATCGGGCTGATCGCCGAGGTCGATTCGGACGAGGCGACCCCGGACCAGACCGAACTGGAAGCGGTGCGCTGGTTTACCCGGGCCGAGGCGCGGGACCTGCTGGCCGGAAAGATCGAAGGCCTGTTCTGCCCGCCGCCGATGGCGATCGCGCACCAGCTGTTGAAGAGCTGGGCGAACGAGGACGACTAAAGACCCTCTCCCATAGGGAGAGGGAGGGGCCCGACCGCCAAGCGGTTGGGAGGGTGAGGGGTTATGCGGCGTCCGGATCAACGCCGACCCCGCCGATACCGTAACCCCTCACCCGCCGGCCCTGCGGGCCGCCGACCTCTCCCTATGGGAGAGGTGAAACGCTAGGCGAAAGCGGCCATCGCCACGGAGCCGGCCCAGACCATCAGGCTGATGGTCGACAGGCTGAACACCAGGAAGCGCAGGGGCACCAGGTTGACGGTGTTCTGGATCAGGCTGTGCAGGATGCGCAGGCCCACGTAGGTCCAGGCGAGCATGGCGGTGAAGGCCGACTGCTGCCCGGCCAGGTAGGTGATGAAGGCCAGGGCGTAGAAGATGGTCGGCTGTTCCATCAGGTGGTTGTAGTTGTTGGCCACCTGCCGGACGCCGTCGGGCAGCACATCGAGGCTACCGGGGAAGCGGGCGTCCTGGGGCTTGAGGCCGGCCTTGCCGATGGCGGGCAGCCGCGTGGCGTACATCCACACCCAGACGAAAAGCGACCAGATCACCAGCACCAGAGCCGGCGCCAGAACGGACTCGAACGCGGATTGTCCCTGAAACGTCATATGTCGCCCTCCCCGGCGGTTTGTTGTGGCGGGGAGGCTAGCAGGTCCTCCCCCATCGGGGGAGGGGGACCATCGCGCAGCGATGGTGGAGGGGGTCCGCACAGGCGGTTGAGCTGCAAGCAGGTTTACCCGCTGACGTGGGCGGTGACCCCCTCCGTCAGCGGCTTCGCCGCTGCCACCTCCCCCGGTGGGGGAGGAACTAGGTCAGCTCGAAATCCGAAACATTCGGGCTGCGCGTCGCTTCCCAGTAGTCGACCAGCGGGAAGGGCCAGTTCTGGCTGACGCGGCCCTTGGCGTTCTTGTACCAGCTGGAGACGCCCTCGACGCCCCAGGCCATCCGGGCGTTGGCTTCGTCGACGCGGGCGTTGAAGGCGTCGTGGACGTCGGCTTTCACCTCGATGGCCTTTGCGCCCTTGTCCAGCATCAGCCGCAGGGCCTCGACGACGTAGCGGACCGAGGCTTCCGAGAAGAAGATGATCGAGCCGTTGACGACGATGTTGGTGTTGGGGCCGTAGAGCATGAAGAAGTTGGGGAAGCCCGGCGCCGTCATGCCCAGATAGGCGCGGGCGTCACCGTCCCAGGCGTCGTGCAGCGAGACCCCGCCCTTGCCGACCACGGTCATCGGGGTGAGGAAGGAACTGGCCTTGAAGCCGGTTCCGTAGATCAGGACGTCGGCCGCATGTTCGGTCCCGTCGGCGGTGACGACGCCGGCCTCGGTGACAGCGGTGACTGGCTGGGTCACCAGGTTGACGTTGGGCCGGCGCAGGGCCTCGATCCAGACGCCGTTGTCGCGCAGGGCCCGCTTGCCGCCGAAGGGGTATTGCGGGGTCACGGCCTCGAACAGGGCCGCGTCGCCGCCGGTCTGTTCGCCGATCTTCATCACCAGCAGTTCGCGCAGGCCGGCGCTGGCCTCGCTGATCGTGCCCTCGGGGCCGTTCCAGGCGGGGTCGGCCTTGACCGCCTCATAGACGCCGTCGGTCATCGTCCAGAACAGGTAGAAGCGGTACCATTTGTCGTAGAAGGGCACGTGCTCGAGCAGGGCCTTTTTCCCCTCCCCGACCGTCTCGTGATAGTCCTCGGTCGGGGCCAGCCAGGGCGGCGAGCGCTGGAAGACGATGAGCTTGCCCGCGTCCGGGGCGATCTTCGGCACGAACTGGAAGGCGCTGGCCCCGGTGCCGATGACGGCGACGTTTTTGCCCTTCAGATCGACCGAATGGTCCCAGCGGGCAGAGTGGAAGCTCGGGCCCTTGAAGAGGTCGCGGCCGGGAATGTTCGGGAAGTTGGGCTGGTTCAGCTGGCCGACGGCGCTGATCACCGCATTGCCGGTGAAGGCGCGGCCGTCCTTGGTGCTGACGGTCCAGGTGGAGGCGGCCTCGTCGTAGCGGGCCTCGGCGACCTCGGCTCCGAACTCGATGTGCCGGCGCAGGTCATACTTGTCGGCCAGGCGCTGGAAGTAGCGCAGCAGGACGTCCTGGGTGGAGTAGCGCTGGGGCCAGTCGTGGTTGGGCTCGAAGCTGAGCGAATAGAGGTGGTTGGGGGTGTCGACGCGGCAGCCCGGATAGCTGTTCTCCAGCCAGGTGCCGCCGACGTCGGGGTTCTTGTCGAGGATGGTGAAGCCGATGCCGGCCTGCTGCAGGCGGATGGCGGTCAGCAGGCCCGACATGCCGGCCCCGATGATCAGGACCTTGAGGTCGGCGGCGGCCTGCTTTTCCTGCGGCGTCCAGGTCGGGCGGTCGGCGTCGACGCCTTCCAGGCTGAGCTGCTCCATCAGCATGGGGCCGTAGCGTTCGGGGATCTCGGCCCCGGCCACGAAGTCCATCATGAAGCGGACCTGAGCGGCGGTCGGCGGCGGCGGCAGGGGTTTGCCGTTCGCGAAGTCGGTCAGGGCCGCGCGGGCCAGGTCGCGGACGGCCTGCGCGTCGGCGTCGGAGAGGCCGCCCTGGCCGTCGCCGAGCACCTCATAGACCGGCCGGCGGGCCTCGGTCAGATGGTCGGTGTTGCCGGTCAGGTGGACCAGGGCGACCATCAGGCTGGGGATGTGGGCCTCGGCCAGGGCCAGGTCGAGATCGACGCCGGTCAGGGCCGACTGCGGTTTGGCATGGGTGTCGCCGTCCATGGGAAGCTCCTGATGTGTCCTCGCGGCGCCTCTGCGGGCGCTCGTCTGGCGGCACTGTAGGCCTCTGGCGGGCCGACGGAAGGGCGTGACGTCGGGGGAGGCGCCAAACTGTGATCGGACTTGGCCATCCGTCCGCCACCTCATAACGTCATCTCAAGCGTCGGGGACAGACA
>JBILYE010000306.1:0-3586 GCA_044377925.1 Caulobacter sp.
CCCCTGTAGGTCGCCGCCTCGACCGCGGGAGTGAACTGCACCGCCGTCGGGTAGCTCGTGTAGCGCGGGACGCGGCCGTCAAACTGCTCGGCCAGGCGTTGGCGGTCGGAGACGACCGGGCGGTCGTGAGCGATGGCGGGCATGGGGGCTCCGGATATCTGGCGTTGACGCCAGACATCTCAGGTCGGCGCCCCGCCGCCCTTGATCCAGGTCAATCGCGCCGGCTCAGGGCGCGGCGTCGAAGCGGTCGTCAAGGATGCGGGCGGCATCGCCCTTGGGGTCTTCATACTGACCGGCGCGCAGGGTCCACCAGAAGGCGAACAGCCCGACCGCCGCCAGGCCGACGGAGATCGGGGCCAGGATGAGCAGGATGGTCATCGCCGCTCGCCCCCGACCCAGGTCATGCGCAGGGCATTGAGCATGACCACCAGCGAGGAGCCCGACATGGCGATGGCGGCGATGAACGGGTTGATCAGGCCAAACACAGCGGCCGGTGCGGCGACCGCGTTGTAGAGGGCCGAGAAGCCGAAGTTCTCCAGCGCCCGGCGGCGGGCGGCGCGGGCGATGCGGATGGCGAGCGGGGCGGCCGACAGCTCACCATTCAGGAAGACCAGGTCGGCGGCGTTCTGACTGGCGTCGAGCGCGCTGCCGGGAGCCATGGAGGCGTGGGCCAGGGCCAGGGCGGCTGCGTCGTTGAGGCCGTCGCCGATCATCAGCACCTTGCGGCCGGTGCCCTGCAGCAGGGTGACGGCAGAGGACTTGTCGAACGGTGTCAGGCCGGCGCGCCACTGGGTGACGCCGCAGGCCTTGGCGATGCGGCCGACTGGCCCGGCCAGGTCGCCGGACAGGATTTCGACGGTCAGGCCGAGAGCGCGAAGATCGGCGATGGCCCTGGCGGCGTCAGGGCGGACCGGGTCGAAGAAGGTCAGGCGGAACTTGGTCTCGCCGTCGAAGCCGAACCACAGTTCGCTCTCGGCGCTGGCCGAGGGGGCGACGCCGACGAACTCGGCCCGGCCCAGGCGGGCGCGGCGGCCGTTGATCAGCCCCTCGACTCCCATCCCGGCCACTTCGACGACCTCGTCGGCGACAGGCCCCTCGCCGGCCCTTTCGGCGACGACCCGGGCGAACGGGTGGCGGGAAGCGCGGGCCAGGGGGGCGGCGGCGTTGATGATGGCCGGGTTGTCGCTGAGCAGGCGGGGACGGCCCTCGGTGAGGACGCCGGTCTTGTCGAAGATCACATGATTGACCTCGGCCAGCCGCTCGAGCGCGGCGCCGGACTTGACCAGAACCCCCTTGCGGAACAGGCGGCCGGAGGCAGCGACCTGGACGGCGGGCACGGCCAGGCCCAGGGCGCAGGGGCAGGTGACGATGAGCACGGCGGCGGCCCGAAGCAGCGCCTCTCGCGGGCCCAGACCCAGGGCCCAGCCGCCGAGGAAGGTGGCGGCGGCGAGCGTATGGACCACCGGCACATAGAGGGCGGCGGCCTTGTCTGCGAGGCGCACATAGGCCCCGCGCGCCTGGGCCCCGGCCTCCATCAGCCGGGCGATGGCGGCGATCGCGGAGTCCTCGCTGCGGGCGATGGCGCGAAGGATCAGCCGGCCCGACAGGTTAAGGGCGCCGGCCTGGACGGCCTGGCCCGGCGCGGCCTCGACCGGGGCGGTCTCGCCGGAGATCAGGGCGTTGTCGAGGGTCGAGGCGCCGGTCTCGACGACGGCGTCGACCGGGATGCGGTCGCCGGGGGCCACGGCGATCCGGTCGCCGACCCGCACCTCGGCCACCGGCACGCCATGCTCGCGGCCGGCGTCGTCGAGACGCATGGCCACCGGCGCCTGAAGGGCCAGCAGGTCGCGCGCGGCGCCGCGGGCCGATGCCTTCAGCCGGTGGTCGAGATAGCGGCCGATGAGCAGCAGGAACAGCAGGGTGACGGCAGCGTCGAAATAGGCATGGGCGCCATGCTGCAGGGTCTCGGAGAAGCTGACGGCGAGCGTCAGCAGCACGCCGATGGAGATCGGCACATCCATGTTGGCCTTGCCCCGGCGCAGGGCGCTCCAGGCCGAGCGGAAGAAGGTCTGGCCGGCGAACAGGGTGCAGGGAACAGCGACGATGGCGGCCAGCCAGTACATGACATCGCGGGTGGCCGGCGACAGCTCCTGGCCGAACAGACCGGCCCAGGCGGGCACGGTGAACATCATCACATTACCGGCCCCGAAGCCGGCGACGCCGAGCGCCAGGGCCAGGCGGCGGCCCTCCTGGTCCTCGGCGGCAAGAGCCTGGCCGGGGTCAAACAGACTGGTCCGGTAGCCCAGCGCCTCGATGGCCCGCTGGACGGCGGCGGGATCGCCTTGCCCAGGCGCCAGGCTGACGGTGAGCTTGCCGGTGGTCAGGTTGAAGCGGCTGGCGGTGACGCCGGGCAAAGCCGTGACGCCGGTCTCGATCTTGCGCATGCAGCCGGCGCAGCTGGCGCCTCGCACGAGCAGTTCGAGCCGACCGGTTCCGGCGCGGTCGCGGGCGATGAAGGCGGATAGGTCGCCGGCCGAAATCTCGCTCACGGCGCGATGATCCGGCGTTCGGCCCGGAAGGCGCCGGCGGGACCCTCCAGCTTGGTGGTCATGTCCCAGACTCCGGGGGCGAGCCCGGCGCGGGCGAGGTAGACACCGGGGTCGGCTTCGCGGAAGGCAAGTTCCAGCCTTCCCCGCTCGGTGGCGGGACGTTCGAGGGTGGCGCCCGCCTTGAGGCCGGTGACCGGCGCCCCGGCCTTGTCGCGCACCTTGATGATCAGCTCGCCCGTCGATTCCAGACCGGCGTCGACCTGCCAGCCCAGGTCGACCTGGTGCTTCTGGTCGCGGAGGTGCTGGTTGAACGCGAGGCCGGCCTCGTAGGGGTTCTTGACGATCTGGCCCGAGAAGCTCTCGTAGGCCTTGACCATGAACAGCACGTCGACGGCAATGATGATGGCGAAGAACAGCACCATGCCGATCAACACATGCCAGCCGGTGATCCGGAAGCCTTTTGGCGGAGCGTTCTCAGTCGGCGACATTGGCGGCTCCCGAAAGAAAGACCGACTGGACATCGACCGATGTCCGCGGCCCGACGAAGTGGAAGGTGATCGGCTGGCTGGCGGCGTTCAGCCCGGCCGGCGGCGCGGTCACGAAAACCCGCAGGGCGGTGACCTCGTTGGCCGGCGCATGGATATAGACCGGCGCGTCGCCACGCGATCCGGGCGTCCAGACCCGGGCCCCCGGGATACCGCTGACGGTGACCCGGAAGTCGCGGTCATCAAAGGCGCGGTTGGCCAGTTTCAGCGTGTAGCCGTCGCGCACCGATCCATCGCGCAGGCGCACGAAGGTGGGATTGCGGTCCCGAAGGGCGTGGGCCTCGACCGGGCTGCGGTTCGACAGGCCCCAGATCATCAATCCGGACAGCAAGGTCAGGACGACGGCGTAGAAGACCGTCCGTGAACGGATAAACCGATAGATGGGCTCGCGGCCCTGGCTGCGATCAAGGACGGCGGCGTCGGTGTCGTAGGCGATCAGCCCGGTTGGTCGACCGACCTTGAGCATCATCTCGTCGCAGGCGTCGACGCAGA
>JBILYE010000085.1:0-13721 GCA_044377925.1 Caulobacter sp.
CCCATCTACGCCCGCCCCGACACCTATGTGCGCAAGGCTGGCATCTCCTGGCTGCACCGCTGGACCTTCACCGAGGGCCGCAAGATCCGCTGGGAGCCGGAACCGCCCGACTGGATCGTGAAGGCGCATGAGGCGAAGCCATGAACCCTCGACTGATGACGAAACCGCTTTGGATCGCTAGACGAGCCCAACCATGATCGATCTGACCCATCTCCAGTCCGACCTCACCGCCCAGATCGCCGCCGCGTCCGACGCCGCGTCGCTGGAGGCCATTCGCGTGGCCGCCCTGGGCAAGTCCGGCTCCGTCTCCGCCCTGCTCAAGACACTCGGCGCCATGTCGCCCGACGAGCGCAAGGAAAAGGGCCCGGCGATCAACCAGCTGCGCGACGCGGTCGCCGCCGCCATTGCCGAGCGCAAGACAGCGTTGGAGACCGCCGAGCTGGACGCCCGCCTGGCCCGCGAGAGCCTCGACCTCTCGCTGCCGGCCCGCCCGCGCCGCAAGGGCAGCGTCCACCCGACCATGCAGACCATGGACGAGATGGTCGCCGTCTTCGCCGAGATGGGCTTCGCGGTGGCCGAAGGCCCCGACATCGAGGACGACTTCCACAACTTCACCGCCCTCAACTTCCCGCCCAAGCACCCGGCGCGGGAGATGCACGACACCTTCTTCTTCAACGAAGGCCCGGACGGCGACCGCAAGCTGCTGCGCACCCACACCAGCCCGGTGCAGGTCCGCGCCATGCGCAAGGGCAACACGACGCCGCCCGCGCCGTGGATCGCCGCCGGCCAGGAGCCGCCGATCCGCATCATCGTGCCCGGCCGCACCTACCGCATGGACTCGGACGCCACCCACACCCCGATGTTCCATCAGATCGAGGGCCTGGTGATCGACAAGGGCATCCACATGGGTCACCTGAAGTGGACGCTTGAGACCTTCATCGCCCGCTTCTTCGAAACCGACGCGGTGACCACCCGCTTCCGCCCGCACCACTTCCCCTTCACCGAGCCCTCGGCGGAGATGGATGTCGGCTGCGACCGCAGCGGCGGCGAGGTCAGGATCGGCACGGGCAGCGACTGGCTGGAAATCCTCGGCTGCGGGATGGTTCATCCCAACGTCCTGCGCCACTGCGGCATCGATCCGGACGTCTATTCCGGCTTCGCCTTCGGCATGGGCGTCGATCGCCTCGGTACGCTGAAGTACGGCATGCCCGACCTGCGCGACATGTTCGCCAGCGACACCCGCTGGCTCGCCCACTACGGCTTCTCGGCCTTCCAGGCCCCTAACCTTGTCTCGGGACTGAGCTGATGGCCAAGACCCCCAAAAAAACCGCGGAGACCCCCATGACCGAGATTTTCGGCCCCCTGCCCATCGGCCTGACCCGCGCCACCGACTTCACGCTCAGCGCCTATACGAACCAGGCTGTGTCGCTGGTCGACCTGCTGCGCGCCCGCATGGTCGATGGCCAGGCGGTGATCCGCAACGTCACCTTCACCAACTGCCGCCTCGAGGGGCCCGGCGTCGTGCTGGTGCTTGGCTGCCATTTCGAAATGAGCGACTTCGGCAACCCGGCCGGCGATATCCGCAACCTGATCCTGCGGCCCGCCTCCCAGACCTCCGTGGTCGGGGCCATCCCGGTCGACGGCTGCACCTTCACCCGCTGCCAGTTCGTCGGCCTCGGCTACACCGGCATGGACGCCTTCCTCGACCAGATCATCGCCCTCGGAACCCCGCAATGACCAACCCGAACGGCGCCTGGACCATCGCCGAGGACCTGACGGTCGACCATTTCTCGAACGTCGCCCTGTCCCTGGTCGACCTCTATCGCGCCCGTCTGAAGATGGGCCAGTCGACCCTGACCGGCATCACCTTCGAGAACTGCCGCATCGAGGGCCCGGCCGTCATGCTGGTGGTCGGCGGCTGCAAGTTCGACGCCGTCGACTTCGGCTTCGCCGGCGGCGATATCCGCACCCTGCTGCTGCGCCCCGTCTCGCCCAACGGCGTGGTCGGCGCCATCCCGGTCCGCGACTGCGCCTTCCACGGCGGCCAGCTGTTCGCCATCGGCTACACCGGCGGCGAAGGCTTCCTCAACCAGCTCCTGGCCCTTGGGGGGCCGACCCAATGAAGTTCACCCTTTCCTGGCTGAAGGATCATCTGGACACCGACGCGACGGTCCAGCAGATCGTCGACGCCATGACCATGGCCGGCCTCGAGGTCGAGGACGTCCACGATCCGGCCACGAAGCTCGCCGCCTTCACCGTGGCGAAGATCGTCTCGGCCGAACAACACCCCAACGCCGACCGCCTGCGCGTCTGCCAGGTCGACACTGTCGACGGCATGAAGGAGATCGTCTGCGGCGCCCCCAACGCCCGGGCCGGCCTGACCACCGTCTACGCCCCCATCGGCGCCTATGTGCCGGGCCTCGGCGTCACCCTGGTCGAAAAGCCGGTGCGCGGCGTCGTCTCCAACGGCATGCTCTGCTCGGCCTCCGAGCTGGAAGCGGCCGAAGAGAGCGACGGCATCATGGAGCTGCCGGACAGTCTGGCCGTCGGCGCCCCGGCCGCCAAAGCGCTCGGCATGGAAGCGGTCATCGACTTCGAGGTCACCCCCAACCGCCCCGACTGGCTGGGCGTCGCCGGCATCGCCCGCGACCTGGCCGCCGCCGGCGTCGGCACGCTCAAGACTCCGCCCATCGAAACGGTCCCGGGGACCTTCCCCTGCCCGATCACCGTCGAAGTCGACGGCGACGCCTGCCCGGTGTTCGCCGGCCGGCTGATCCGCGGCCTGAAGAACGGCCCCTCGCCGCAGTGGCTGCAGGACCGCCTGCGCGCCATCGGTCTGCGGCCCATCAACGCCCTGGTCGATGTCACCAACCTGATCTCCTACGACCGCGCCCGGCCGCTGCACGTCTATGACCGCGCCCTGCTGGATGGCGACACGATCGTCGCCCGCCTCGGCCAGGGCGAGCAGCTGATCGCCCTCGACGGCAAGACCTACGACCTCTCCCCGGAGATGAGCGTCATCGCCGACGCCGGCGGAAATCGCCCGATCGGCCTCGGCGGCGTCATGGGCGGGACAAGCACCGGCTGTTCGGAAACCACCAGCGACGTCTTCGTCGAAAGCGCCTGGTTCGAACCGATCCGCACGGCCCAGACCGGCCGCGCCACCGGCATCCACAGCGACGCCCAGTACCGCTTCGCCCGCACCGTCGATCCGCAATCGGTCGTCCCCGGCCTCGAACTGGCCACCGCCCTGATCCTCGACCTCTGCGGCGGCGAGCCGTCCGAGATCACTGTCTCCGGCCAGGCCCCGGCCCCGCCGGAAGCCTTCGCCTTCGACCCGGCCTATGTGAAGGCCCTCGCCGGCCTCGACATCCCGGCCGCCAAAAGCGTCGAGATCCTCGAAGCCCTCGGCTTCAGGATCGCGGGGACCGCCCCCACCCTCTCCGTCACCCCGCCCACCTGGCGCCGCGACGTCGAGGGCAAGGCCGATCTGGTCGAGGAAGTCGCCCGCATCGCCGGCTACGGCGCCCTGCCCTCGACGCCTCTGCCGGAGACGCCCCGCGCCGTCGGCGGCGTGCTGACCGCCCGCCAGTCCCGGGCCCGCGCCGCCCGCCGCTTCCTGGCCGCCAGCGGCTATGCCGAAGCCGTCACCTGGAGCTTCACCGCCCGCGCCACGGCAAGGCTGTTCGGCGGCGGAGACGACAGCCTCGTCCTCGCCAACCCGATCGCCGCCGAACTCGACTGCATGCGGCCTTCGATCCTGCCAAACCTCGTTGAGGCCGCCGCCCGCAATGCCCGCCGGGGTTTCCCCGACGCGGCCCTGTTCGAGATCGGCCCGATCTTCGGCGGCGACCAGCCGCAGGACCAGCGCATGGTCATCGCCGCCCTGCTCAGCCCCCACGCCCCGCGTGACTGGGCAAAGGCGGCGGGCGAGGACCTCTTCACCCTCAAGGGCGACCTCCTCGCCCTGCTGGAAGAACTCGGCGCGCCCGTGGCCAACCTGCAGACCGCGCAAGGCGCCGCCTCGCCCTGGTACCACCCCGGCCGATCGGCCCGGCTTCAGCTGGGTCCCAAGGCGGTTCTGGCCGAGTTCGGCGAACTGCATCCGGCCGTGCTGAAAGCCATGGACGCCTCCGGCCCGATGCTGGCCTTCGAAATCTTCGTCGAGGCCATCCCCGAGCCGAAGAAGAAGTCGGTCAAGACGAAGTCCGCCCTCGACCTCTCGCCGCTGATGCCGCTCAGCCGCGACTTCGCCTTCCTGGTCGATGACGCCAGGCCCGCCGGCGACCTGGTCAAGGCCGTCGCCGGCGCCGACAAGGCGCTGATCGCCGGGGTGCGGGTCTTCGACCTCTACCGCGGCCCCGGCGTTCCCGAAGGCCAGAAATCCCTGGCCGTCGAAGTCACTGTCCAGCCCCGCGAAAAGACCCTGGCCGACGCCGAGATCGAAGCGCTCTCGGGCAGGATCGTCGCGGCAGCCGAAAAGGTCGGCGCGAAGCTTCGGGCGTAGAACAAAGCGGCCCTTCTCCCGGAGGGAGAAGGGAGGGGCCCGCGCCGAAGGCGTGGGAGGGATGAGGGGTTACGGCGCCTCGCCGTCTCGCACCGTAACCCCTCCCCCTGCCCCGTCCCTATGGGAGGGGGAAACCGGAAGGAACACACCATGCCCCCCCACATCGCCGCCCTCACCCTCGTGGTGAAAAGCTACGACGATGCGATCCGCTGGTACCGCGACTGCCTCGGCTTCACCGTCACCGACACCGACCTCGGCGGTGGCAAGCGCTGGGTCACCGCCACCCCGCCCGGCGGTGGCTGCGCCCTGCTCTTCGCCCGGGCCACCAACCCCGCCCAGTCCGCCGCCATCGGCCAGCAGGCCGGCGGCCGGGTCCTGCTCTTCCTGCATACCGACGACTTCGCCCGCGACCACGCCGCCATGACCGCCGCCGGCGTCACCTTCCTTGAAGCCCCGCGTCACGAGCCCTATGGAACCGTTGCGGTTTTCGAGGATCTATACGGCAACCGCTGGGACCTCCTGCAGCCCCGCCCCTGAGAGACCCCCATGGCCAAAGCCCCGCTCAACAAACCGCCCGGGCCCGTCGATCGCGTCGGCGGCTTCCTGGAAAAATGGCTGGAGGCCGGCCTGTTCGGCAGCCGCTGGCTGATGGCGCCCTTCTATGTCGGCCTGATCGGCGCCCTGCTGATCCTGCTGCTGGTCTTCTTCCAGAAGCTGCTGCACCAGCTGCCGCTCTTCATCAGCGGATACGCCAAGGCCGATGACGCCATCCTGCTGGCCCTGTCGCTGATCGACCTGTCGCTGGCCGGCAACCTTGTGCTGATCGTCATCTTCTCGGGCTACGAAAACTTCGTCTCCAAGATCAACACCGGCAACCATGAGGACCGCCCGAACTGGATGGGCTCGGTCGACTTCTCGGGCCTGAAGATGAAGCTGATCGGCTCCATCGTCGCCATCAGCGCCATCTCCCTGCTGCGCAGCTTCCTGAAGATCGGCGAGACCGTCGACCCCGACTTCAACTGGCAGCCGATCTTCTGGCAGGTGATCATCCACCTGACCTTCGTGGTCAGCGGCGTGGCCATGGCCATGTCCGACTGGCTGCAGTCCCGCACCGGCGACAGCAAGGCGCCGGAAGACCCCGGCTGATGTCTAGAACGGCCAGTTGTTCCGCTGGCGGCTGTAGGACAGGTAGCCAAGGTTGGCGCCCAGCCGCAGGCCGACCCCGGTGCGGATCGGGGCAAGCGTGATGCCGTCGGCCCGCTGGTAGTTCACCCCCAGGCCGCCGACCAGATAGGCCGAACCATCGACCCCCGGGTAACGGCGGAAGATCATGTCCGGGTAGTAGAGATTGTAGCAGAGGGTGAAGACGCGGCTGACGTTGCCGCCCCAGTCGAAACCGACCGAAGGACCCTGCCAGAAGACCTCCATGGTCGGCTTGTCCTTCATGTACATCAGGCCCCGGCCGTAGCGCAGCCCGGCGACGACCGCGCCGCTGCCCTCTTCGCCGGCGATGTAGGCGGTGGGTGCGCCCTGGTCCTGGAACACCCGCTCGACGACCTGGCCGACGCTCTCGGCGGCGACGCCCAGGAAGTCGCTGGTCTGGTCGCGGATCTCGCCGACCGTGTAGGTCTCGATGCTGCGGTCCTGGGTGACGCCCGGATCGGCCCCGTTGCCCGAGGTCGACGCGCAGGCCGAGAGGCCGGCGGTGGCGAGACCGGAAAGAATCAGGCTGCGGCGGTCCATGGCGATCTCCTGCTGACGTGAGCCGAGGAGTCCCACGCCTTTGGGACGGGTTTGGGGCGGAGAAGTAAAGGCGGCGTTAACCCTGTTCGCCCCGCACCGTCCTCAGAGCGGCATCATGGCCTGGTACTTGTCCGCCGATGCGGCGTCGAGCGGCCGCAGCTGGTCGATCCGGGCCTTGGCGGCGGTGGTGTCGCCGGTGACGATGAGGATCGGGATCAGGCCCTTGAAGACGAAGACCAGCTTGGGATCGAGGATGAGCGCCGTCTCGTAGGCCTTCCGCGCCCCGGCATAGTCCTTGGTCAGCCGCAGGGCGTCGCCGAGGTAGCCTTGGGCGGTGGCCGACTTCGGGTCGATCTGGGTGGCCCGGCGATAGGGGCCGATGGCCCCGGCATAGTCCTTGGAGTTGTAGAGGGCAGCGCCCTTGTCGAGGTGGAGGTTGTAGTTGTTCGGCTCGATCCTCAAGCCGACGTCGAAGCTGATCACCGCCCCCGGCACGTCATTGAGCTCGGCCTGGGTATTGCCGAGAAGCCGCCAGGCCTTGACATTGGCCGGCTCCAGGCTCGTCACCATCTGATAGGCCGGCAGGGCTTCGGTGAAACGGTTGGCGTCATAGAGCGCGTTGGCCAGCGACATGCGCAGGGCTGCGTCGTTGGGAGCGGCGGCGACGGCCTTGCTGTAGGCGTCGGCGCCAAGGCTGTACTTGCGGGCCTGCACATGGGCGACCCCCAGTTCCTTCCAGGCCGAGAGCTGGCCCGGCGGCAGGGTCGCTGCCCGCTCATAGATCGGGATGGACCGCTCGTACTGCCCATTCAGGTCCAGGGCGTTGGCGTACATGATCAGGTCGTCCGCCAGTCCGCTCTGCGTCGAGACCGTCTGGTAGTCGATCACCGAGCGGGCATAGTCCTTGGCCTTGTAGTAGGACAGCGCCCGATTGCGCAGGGTCCCGAGCTGCGGGCTGGCCCGGTAGGCCTCGTCAAAGGCGGCCACGGCGGCGGGGAAGTTCCCGGCCTTGTAGGCTGCGACACCCCGATCAAAGGCCGACGTCTGGGCCAGGGCCGGCGTGGCGGCCAGAAGAACGACGGCGGCAAGCCCCGCCAGGACAGATCGCATCATCTCACTCGCTCCCTGCATAGGATCACATCATTCTGCCGACGAGGCGGCTGCCCCGCATCCCCCGAAAGCGGGGCAATCAGGTTGGAAACGATGATCTTGATCCTGGCGCGTCGCCTGCTGGCCAGCTTCGCCACCCTGCCGGACGGCGCCGGCTGGCGGTTCACTGCCCTGGTCGGCCTCCCGACCCTGCTGGCCATGGCCGCCATCGGCCTCGGCACGGGCCTCTACCAGCCGGGCGCCGGCAATCTCGCCGCCCTGCCCCTGACCATGCTGACCGTCCTCTTCGTTCCGGCCATCGGTGAGGAGGCGGTGTTCCGGGGCTTTCTTCCGGCCCGCGCCGAAACCGCCGACCCCGTCCTGCCCATCGCCCTCTCCACCCTGATCTACGTCCTGTGGCATCCGCTGGAAGGCTTCACCTTCCTGCCCGGGGCACGCGACCTCTTCGCCCGGCCGGACTTCCTGCTCGTCACCGCCCTGCTCGGCCTCGCCTGCGGCCTGACCCGTTGGCGAACGGGTTCGATCTGGCCGGCCGTGCTGCTGCACTGGGCGGTCGTGGTGGTCTGGAAGACCTGGCTGGGCGGCCCGTCGCTCGACTCTCTGGGATAGCCGCCGAATCCGCCTTGCCCGGACG
This sequence comes from Caulobacter sp., assembly GCA_044377925.1. Taxonomy (GTDB): domain Bacteria; phylum Pseudomonadota; class Alphaproteobacteria; order Caulobacterales; family Caulobacteraceae; genus Caulobacter. The sequence continues at coordinate 7,995 of JBILYE010000085.1, forward strand.
GCCTCCCACCCCTACAGACCCCGCAACATTCACCCCGCGAAGAGTCGTCCCATGAAGCTGCTGGCTGGCAACTCCAATCGAACGCTCGCGGGCGCCATCGCCCAGTACCTCGATATGCCGCTGACCAAGGCCCAGGTGCGCCGGTTCGCCGACAACGAGGTCTTCGTAACCATCGACGAGAATGTGCGCGGCGAGGACGTCTTCGTCATCCAGTCGACCAGCTACCCGGCCAACGACAACCTGATGGAGCTCTTGATCTGCATCGATGCGCTGAAGCGCGCCTCGGGCCGGCGGATCACCGCGGTGCTGCCCTACTTCGGCTACGCCCGCCAGGACCGCAAGACCGGCGGCCGCACGCCGATCTCGGCCAAGCTGGTCGCCAACCTGATCACCCGCGCCGGCGCCGACCGGGTGCTGACCATGGATCTGCACGCCGGCCAGATCCAGGGCTTCTTCGACATCCCGACCGACAACCTGCTGCCCGCGCCGCTGATCGCCAACGACATCCGCGACTACTACGGCCGCAAGGCCAGCGAGCTGATGATCGTCTCGCCCGACGTCGGCGGCGTGGTCCGCGCCCGCGCCCTGGCCAGCCGCCTCGGCTGTGACCTGGCCATCGTCGACAAACGTCGCTCGGGCCCCGGCCAGAGCGAGGTGATGAACATCATCGGCGACGTCTCCGGCCGCAGCTGCATCCTGTTCGACGATATCATCGACAGCGCCGGCACCCTCTGCAACGCCGCCAAGGCGCTGACCGAACACGGCGCGACCGAGGTTTCGGCCTACGTCACCCACGGCGTTCTGTCCGATCCGGCCAACCAGCGCATCGCCGACAGCGTGCTGCGCGAAGTGGTGGTTACCGACAGCATCGAGCAGCCCGACCTGATCCGGGGCAACAGCAAGATCCGGCTTCTGTCGGCGGCTTCGTTAATCGGCGAAGCCATCCGCCGCATCGCCAACGAAGAGTCGGTCTCCAAGCTCTTCGATTGATTGGCGAATTTCCCGCGTAACAAAACGCGGCCCGTCAAGCTATGGTTAACGCCCGGCCGTCACATTCCCGCCCGGAGCGACATGCTATTGACCTCCCTGAGGGCTCCGGGGAAAGCTTGAAAACATGACCAACAGATCTTCCGTGCTGGCCGGCCTTACGGCCGTTGCCGTGACTTTCGTGCTCGCCGCCTGCTCGACCGCAGAGCCGCCGCCCGCCGCTGTGCTGCCGCCGGCGCCGCCGCCGCCGCCGGCCATCAACCTCTCGGCCTCGCTGTTCGAGGAAGCCAGCGCCTGGCGCGGCTACATGAGCCGGGCCGCCGCCACCCCGACCACCTTCCCGGACGCGACCACGGTCGCCAGCTCCCTGCGGGCCGGCGCGGCCTATGAGACCAAGCAGCTGCTGCGCGGCTCGATCGCCTACGCCGCCGTGATCGCCCTGCAGGACCAGGCCTACGTCGCCAACATCCGCACCTACGCCGTCGATCCGGTCCAGCGCCAGCGCATCGCCGCCCAGATCCTCGCCAACCCCTACACCGTCACCAACTACCCGGGCGCCGATCGCGCCGCCGGCCTGATCATCTCGGCGCTCGGCAATGACGGGACCAAGGTGCTGCTGACCGGCCGGGCCGTGAAGCAGTCGGCCTATGACGTCCAGCGTCAGAAGTGGTCCAAGGAATTCGTGCCCAACCGCGAAGGCCGCCTGGCCGACGTGCGCACCCTGTCCTCGACGCCCATTCGCGGCGAAATCGATGAAGTCGGCCGCATGCAGTCGGCCAGCCTGAACGGCGGCTCCGCCACCGGCCCCGACGGCATCGTCAGCCAGTCGGCCGCCGCCCCCTATTCGCCCGTCGTGGTCCGCGGCCTGGCTCTGGCCGCCCTGGCGGCGCTGGGTGAAGCCGGCGACGAAAAGCTGGTCGCCCTCGGCCCGCTGTTCACCGACGAGCCCTCGATGTTCTGCCTGAACATGTCCAAGCTGATGCTCTACCAATGCCTGGCCGCCGCCAAGCCGCACTACGAGGACGTCTTCTGCCTCGGCCAGCACGTGCTGATCGACACCGGGCAATGCACGCTGAAGAGCGCCGGCGCCCCGATGCCGATCGAACCGGCCAAGCCGGTGGTGGTGGCGACCAAGGCCCCCTCCCCCAAGGCTCCCGCCAAACCGGCGGCCAAGCCGAAGGCCAAGGGCGGCTAAACCGCTTCAGAATCCTCACCCGGGCCGTTGCACTCCAAATCCAAAGAGTGTATCGACCCGGACCCTGAATTCACCGACCGTCGCCGCGTGGAGATTTCGCGCGGCGGCTTCGTTTTGAGACTGCAAGAACAATGGCCGAGATCGTCCTCAACGTCGAAGTCCGCGACCGCACCGGTACCGGCGGCGCCCGTGAAGCCCGTCGCGGGGGCAAGGTCCCCGGCATCCTGTACGGCGGCGACAAGGCCCCCGTGGCCATCGCGGTCAAGGAAAACGAGTTCCGCAAGGCGCTCTACACCGGCAAGCTGCTGGGCCACCTCGTCACGCTGAAGTACGGCGACGAGAGCCAGCCGGTCATCGCCAAGGACGTCCAGTTCCACCCGGTCACCGACAACCCGCACCACTTCGACCTGATGCGCGTTGACGAAAAGGGCACCGTGAAGATCAACGTGCCGGTCCACTTCAAGGGCCAGGACGTCAGCCCCGGCATGAAGAAGGGCGGCTCGCTGGAGATCGTCCGTCACGAAGTCGAGCTGGAATGCCCGGCCAACGCGATTCCCGAAGAGCTGATCGTCGATATCTCGACCCGTGAGATGGGCGACACCATCCGTATGAGCGACCTCCAGCTGCCCAAGGGCGTGACCGCCTCGATCACCGACCGTGACTTCGTCATCGCCACCCTGAAGGTGTCGTCGGCGGCCCTGTCGGAAATCAACGACAGCGCCAACTCGGGCGAAGAAGCCTAAGCGCTTCACATTCGTCTGTGCTTTCGAATGCGGTCAGGCGGCGACGCCTGGCCGCATTTGCATAAGGGGACCCCGCCATGCTGCTGCTCGCCGGCCTCGGCAATCCGGGCGAACGCTATGCGAAGACCCGGCACAATGTCGGCTGGGTGGCCGTCGAGGCCATCGCCCGCGCGATCGGCGCCTCGCCCTGGCGGGCCCGTTTCCAGGGCCTGGCCTGCGAGGGCGCGGTCGGCGACCATCGGGTCCTGCTGCTGAAACCCCAGCAGTTCTACAACGAGAGCGGCCGCTCCATCGGCGAGGCGGCGAAGTTCTTCAAGATCGCCCCGGCCGACGTCATCGTCTTCCACGACGAGATCGATCTGGCCCCCGGCCGCTTCCGGATGAAGACCGGCGGCGGCGCGGCCGGCAACAACGGCATCCGCTCGACCATCGCCAGTATCGGTCCCGACTTCCGCCGCGCCCGAATCGGCGTCGGCCACCCGGGCGACAAGGAGCTGGTCCAGGGCCACGTGCTCAGCGAGTTCCACAAGGTCGACCGCGACTGGCTGAACCCCATGCTGGAAGCCCTCTGCGACGCCCTGCCCTTCGCTTTGGAGGGTGACGACGAGCGCTATCAGGCCGAGGTTCTACGCCTGGCGCCGGCGGTGAAGGCCGACCCCCGCAGGTCGTTGCGCGACAGCGAGTGACATCTTTGGGCTCGCGGCGACGGGCGCCGACCGTTTCGCTTTGCGGCGGGGGTGTGCTAGGTCGCGCCCCCTGATCTTCTCCCCTAGGCGAACTTAATTTCCATGGCCCTGAAAGTCGCGATCGTCGGCCTGCCCAACGTCGGCAAATCGACCCTGTTCAACGCCCTCACCCAGACGGCGCAGGCCCAGGCGGCCAACTATCCCTTCTGCACCATCGAGCCGAACGTCGGCGACGTGGCCGTGCCCGAGTATCGCCTCGACAAGCTGGCGGCCGTCGCCGGTTCCAAGGAGATCATCCCGGCCCGCATCAACTTCGTCGACGTCGCCGGCCTGGTCCGCGGCGCGTCGAAGGGCGAGGGCCTGGGCAACCAGTTCCTGGCCAATATCCGTGACTGCGACGCCGTGGCCTTCGTCGCCCGCTGCTTCGAGGACGACGACATCACCCACGTCGAGGGCCGCATCGATCCCTTGAGCGACCTCGACATCATCGAGACCGAGCTGATGCTCGCCGACCTCGAGAGCCTGGAAAAGCGCGTCCCCAACCTCGAAAAGCGCGCTCGCCAGGACAAGGACAGCGCCACCACCCTGCGCCTCGTGAACCTGGCCCTGGAACAGCTGAACGCCGGCCGCCCGGCCCGCACCGCCAAGGTCGACAAGGAGGACGAGAAGGCCTGGCACATGCTCCAGCTTCTGACCTCCCTCCCCGCCCTCTACGTCAGCAACGTCGATGAAGGCAGCGCCGACAAGGGCAACAGGTTCTCCGACCAGGTCGCCGAACGCGCCCGCAAGGACAACGCCAACAGCGTCGTCATCTCGGCCCAGATCGAGAGCGAGGTCGCCATGCTCGACCCCGAGGAGCGCACCGAGTTCCTCGGCGCCCTGGGCCTCGAAGAGCCCGGCCTCAACCGCCTGATCCACGAGGCCTACAAGCTGCTCGGCCTGCAGACCTACTTCACGGTCGGCCCCAAGGAAGCCCGCGCCTGGACCATCCACGTCGGCGACACCGCGCCCCAGGCGGCCGGCGTCATCCACACCGACTTCGAGAAGGGCTTCATCCGCGCCGAAACCATCGCGTTCGAGGACTTCGTGCGCCTGAACGGCGAGGCCGGCGCCAAGGAAGCCGGCAAGATGCGCTCCGAAGGCAAGGAATACATCGTCAAGGACGGCGACGTGATGCACTTCCGCTTCAACGTTTGATCAGCCTAAGCTGGCGGCATGACCGATCCTGCCGCCAGCGTCTCAGAGGCCGTCTCCGGGGCTGAAGCCTGCCTCGACGCCTTCATGGCCGCCTTCAACGCCCGCGACCTCGCCGCCTGGGAAGCCACCTTCAACTTCCCCAGCGTGCGCCTCGCTTCGGGCACGCTGACCATCATTGAACCGGGCTACCATCGCCCGGAGATGTTCCAGCAGGGCCCGCTCTCCGATTGGGATCACTCGGCCTGGGAGCGCAGATCGGTCATTCACGCCGGTCCCGACAAGGTGCATTTCGACACCCGCTTCACCCGCTATCGCGCCGACGGCAGCGTCATCGGCGGGTTCGATTCGATCTACGTGGTCACCCTCGAAAATGGCCACTGGGGCGTGAAGGCCCGCTCGAGCTACGCGCCATGACCCCCGCCGACCGCCTCGCCCGGCTCATCGACGCTTCCGAGCGTATCGTCGTCTTCACCGGCGCCGGCATCTCCACCGAATCCGGCATTCCCGACTTCCGCAGCCCGGGCGGTGTCTGGTCGAAGATGAAGCCCATCTACTTCCAGGACTTTGTCGCCAGCGAGGAGCGCCGCCGCGAGGCCTGGACCCGGGCCTTCAACGGCACGGCCGGCTGGACCGGCCGCAGCCCCAACGCCGGCCACGACGCCGTCGCCCGCCTGGTGGCGCAGGGCAAATGCAGCGCCGTCATCACCCAGAACGTCGACAACCTGCACCAGGACAGCGGCATCCCCGATGACCGGGTCATCGAACTGCACGGCAACGCCTCCTACGCCACCTGTCTGGACTGCGGCCTGCGCCACGAGCTGCATCACCTCAAGCCCGCCTTCGTCGAGCGCGGCGAGATCCCCGCCTGCCGGTCCTGCGGCAGCATCGTCAAGACGGCGACCATCTCCTTCGGCCAGTC
>JBILYE010000307.1:0-3572 GCA_044377925.1 Caulobacter sp.
GCACGCCCAGGAACACCCGGCTGACGCCGACCAGCACGGTCAGCACCAGTCCCATGACGATGCCGAACACCTTGACCCGCGTGCGGTTGGCGAACCGCGCCATCAGCGCCCCGAAGGTCAGATAGATCACCGCCGACATCATCGCGTGGCCGCTGGGAAAGCTGGTGTTGATGGCCTCGACCAGCCGCCAGGACTCCTCGGGCCGCTCCCGCCCGAACACCCCCTTCAGCGCCTGGCCCAGCGCCGTTCCGCCCAGGGCCGCGACCAGCAGCACCAGGGCCTCGCGCCAGCGCCGCAGGCTGAGCAGGAAGCCGACGACCAGCAGCACGAACAGGGTCAGCACCGTCCAGCCGCCGAGCGCGGTGATGTCGCCCACCGCCTCGCGCAGCCAGCGGCCGCCGATGGGGGTGGCCGGGTCGTCGTTGACCCGGAACATCAGCAGGATCGTCTGGTCGATGGTCTGGGTCTCGCCCTCGACCACCTCGTCAGCAATGCCGAGGAAGAACAGCACGCCCAGGCCGAGGCCCGGCAGGGCGATGACAGCGCCCAGCTCCGAGCGCGCCGCGCGAACCATCCGTAACGTCAGGGCCGGCCAGGCCCTGGGCTGCAACAATTCCTTACGGTTCATGCACTCTTTCCGCTCGAACATCTGTTTGCCGAACGCGCCAAACGCGGTATCGAACCATCAACATGGCCGACCTCATCGACACCCCCGCCGCCGCCGATCCCCTGCTCAGCCTGGTTCCGGACAAGCAGGTTTCCATCCGTGACGTCTTCGGCGTCGACAGCGACATGAAGGTGCCCGCCTTCAGCCATCGCGACAGCCACGTGCCGGACATCGACGAGTCCTACAGGTTCGACCCGCAGACGACGCTGGCCATCGTCGCGGGCCTGGCCTTCGACCGCCGCGTCATGGTCCAGGGCTATCACGGCACCGGCAAGTCGACCCACATCGAACAGGTCGCCGCCCGCCTCAACTGGCCGCTGGTCCGGGTCAACCTCGACAGCCACGTCAGCCGCATCGACCTGATCGGCAAGGACGCCATCGTCCTGAAGGACGGCAAGCAGATCACCGAATTCCGCGAAGGCATCCTGCCCTGGTGCCTGCAGCGCCCGATGGCGCTGGTCTTCGACGAATACGACGCCGGTCGCCCGGACGTGATGTTCGTCATCCAGCGGGTGCTGGAGGCCGGTGGCAAGCTGACCCTGCTCGACCAGAACAAGGTCATCCGCGCCAACCCCTACTTCCGCCTGTTCTCGACGACCAACACCATTGGTCTCGGCGACACGACGGGCCTCTACCACGGCACCCAGCAGATCAATCAGGGCCAGATGGACCGCTGGTCGATCGTCACCACGCTCAACTACCTCGACCACGACGTCGAGGCCGAGATCGTGCTGGCCAAGAACCCGTCCTACGCCACAGCCGAGGGCCGCCGCACCCTGGCCGCCATGGTCCGCGTCGCCGACATGACCCGCAACGCCTTCATGAACGGCGACATCTCGACGGTCATGAGCCCCCGCACCGTCATCACCTGGGCCCAGAACGCCGAAATCTTCGGCGGCGACATCGGCCTGGCGTTCCGGATGACCTTCCTCAACAAGTGCGACGAGCTGGAACGGCCGACGGTGGCCGAGTTCTACCAGCGGGCGTTCGGCGAGGATCTGCCAGAGAGTGCGGCGCGGGTGAAGGTGGCTTAGGCCGCCTGCGCCAAACTCAGCATATTCCCCTCACTGTCCGGGAAGAAGGCGACCTTCGCCGCCCCGTCCGGTGAGGTCCAGATGCCCAGCGCGTCCTGGCCCATGCCCTCATAGACGGTCATGACGACGCCCTTCTCGGTTAGCGCCGTAACCGCCGCGACGATGTCCGACACGTTCCAGCCGACGACCGGGTGCGCGCCCGGCTTCCAGCCCGGCAGGGCGGTCATGCGGATTTCCGCGCCGGCGCCGAAGGTCAGGAAGTCGCCGAAGCCGTCGCTGCTCTTCAGAGTCAGGCCGAGGACGTCCTGGTAGAAGGCTAGCGCACGAGCGCGGTCGATGACCTGGACGAAGGCCACGGGGGTGGCGGAAGGGGTGATGGTCATGGCGGGGGTCTCCGATTTGAAGGCAACATTGCGGGCGCACGGCCGCGCGGGCAATCGCCCGAAAGGGTGATTTCGCGGGACTTTCCCTCAAGACTTGGCGGGCCGGCTGCCTGCGAGGCATGCTCGCCCCATGTGTAACAACTACGCCAACCACATCCCCATCGACGAGATCTTCGAGATCTTCAGCGAGAGCCGCTTTCCCCTGCGCTTCCCCTCCGGTCCGCCCAACCTCGAGCCCAACGACGACATCCGCCCGACCGACGCCGCGCCGGTGATCCTGCCCCAGGGCGACCACACGACCCTGGTCCGCCTCAAGTGGGGCCTCTTGCCCAGCCAGCCCAAGCGGCCGCCGGTGATCAACATGCGTTCGAACGGGCGGCGGTTCGAAAAGGGCCGCTGCCTGATCCCGGCCTCGTCCTTCTTCGAGTTCACCGGCGAGAAATACCCCAAGACCCGCTGGCGCTTCACCCGCGCCGACGGCGACTGGTTCTGCTTCGCCGGTTATCAGAACGGGCCAAACACTGGGGATGGAGACGACGCCCGCTTCAGCCTGCTGACCGTCGATCCAGGCCCCGACATCGCGCCGACCCATGACCGCCAGCCGGTGGTGCTGGACCGCGCCGACTGGGACCGCTGGCTGGCCGGCGAGGCGGGTCTTCTCAAGCCCTCGCCAGCCGGGACCTGGGTGATCGAGGAAGCGCCGCGGGAGGCGAAGGGTTCGCTGCTCTAGGCGGCTTGCGTGCTTCGACACGCGGCCTGCGGCCGCTACTCAGCATGACGAAGATTGTTAGTTGCGCGCCCTGTTCGTCATCCTGAGTAGCCTCACGCAGTCAGGCGTGTCGAAGGACGCACTACCGGAACAGCTGCAGGATCAGGTTCGGCTGCTGGTTGGCGATGCTCAGCGCCTGGATGGCCAGCTGCTGCTTCACCTGCAGGGCCTGGAAGCGGGCGCTTTCCTTGGCGAGGTCGGCATCGACCAGCCGGCCGATTGAGGTTTCCAGCGTGTCCTGCAGCTTGCTGATGAAGGTGGCGTGGGTGTCCAGCGCCCTGGACCCGGTGCCTAGCTTGGCCACCGCCCCGTTCACCCCCTTGAGGGCGTTGTCGAGGTTGGTCAGGTCGGCGGCGGTCACCGTCGTCAGGTCAGCGAGGGTGCCGCTGAGCAGGCCGCCCGTCGTCGACAGATCGACGTGGTCGACGTTGATGCTGTCGGTCGCCGCCGCGTTGGCCAGGGCGCGGACGTTGCCCGAACTGCCCGACGAAATCAGGCTGACGCCGTTGAAGGTGGCGTTGGAGGCGGTCAGGTCGATCTGTTTGCGCAGGGCCACATAGTCGGCGCTGATGGCGGCCCGGTCGCTGGCGTTCAGCGAGGGGTCGGCGGCCGCCAACATCTTCTCCTTCATCTGGCTGAGGAGATCGCTGATGGTTTCGCCGCCGCTGATCGCCACATCGACGATCGACTGGCCCCGCTGCAGCGAGCCGGTCACGGCA
>JBILYE010000308.1:0-3557 GCA_044377925.1 Caulobacter sp.
CGCACCTTGCCGCCCTCGATCTCGAAGGCGTGGACCATGCCGTCGCCGCCGAACCAGTGGTAGGCGCGCTGGTCCGGCTCGAACTGCGGGTTGGGGCCGATGCGGTAGAGCGATCCGGCGATGGCCTCGGGCATGGTCCCGATCACCGGCAGATCGAAATCGTCCTCGCTGCGCACCGGCGCGAAGTTGCCACGCAGGAAGGGGTTGCCCCGAGTTTCGCCGTCCATGGTCCGCTCTCCCGTTTTTGCTTTTCTAGAGTTTGACGATGAGTCCCGTATCGGGGGCCGCCTTGCCGCTGACCGTCTCAGCCCAGGCCCAGCTCGCTCTTGGCGATCAGATAGTCCCAGCGGTCCATGCCATCCTCGTTATTTACGCCGTAAACTTATAATGTAAGCTATAGGCTCTGACAACAGCTTCTCATTGTTTCGTGTCCATGCCTCGCGCTTTATCCCCCGCCCAGGTCGAAGAGTTCCGCGAGCGACTTTGCGCCGCCGCAGAGCGTCTGTTCGCCGAGCATGGGCCCGAGGCGGTGACCATGCGCCAGCTGGCGCTTGAGCTGGGCGTCAGCCCGATGACGCCCTACCGCTACTTCAAGGACAAGGACGACATCCTGGCCGCCGTTCGGGCCAGCGGCTTTTCCCGCTTTGCCGACGCCATGGAAGCCGCCTTCCGGTCGGAGACCGACCCGGTCGCCGTGTCCGAGGCGGTCGGCCGGGCCTATGTCCGTTTCGCCCTTGAACAGTCCGACGCCTACCGCCTGATGTTCGACCTTTCGCAGCCCAATGAGGCCGACTATCCCGAATTGGTCGCCGCCAGCGGCCGGGCCCGCGAGATGATGGTCGCCCAGGCCCGGGGGCTGATCGACAGCGGCCAGGCCAAGGGCGATCCGGAGGTCATCGCCCATATCCTGTGGGCCAATCTGCACGGCGGCCTGGTGCTGCAGCTGGCCGGCAAGCTGTCGCCCCGGGTTGATCCCTCGGCTCTGCGTCGGGCCTCGTTCCAGACCCTGCTCAAGGGCCTCGCCCGAGACGATTGAGCCGTTGCCGGGCCAGGGGCGGGCCGATAGGGTGGCGTCAGTTTCGTCAGGGGGTTTTTCATGTCCAGCGCCAGCACCATCGCCGAGGAACTCGCCGCCGCAGCGGCCGGCGCCGATACCGATGCGCTGGGCCTGTTGCTCGACGACGTCACCCTGCTGGCCCTGGAAGACCCGGACGCCGACAACGTGATCGTCGGCGGCGGCGCTGACGACACCTTCAACGGCGACGACGGCAACGACACGATCGACGGCATGCGGGGCAACGACACCCTGAATGGCGGCGAAGGCAGCGACCGGCTGTTCGGCTGGGGCGACGAGGACACGCTCAACGGCGGCGAGGGCATCGACTTCCTCGACGGCGGCCGGGGCAAGGACACCCTGAACGGCGACAACGGCGCCGACGAACTTCATGGCCAGCGCGGCACGGACACGCTGAAGGGCGGGGCCGGCGAGGACAAGCTCTACGGCGGTCAGGGGCGCGACAGCCTCGATGGCGGCGCGGGCGTCGACTATCTGGCCGGTGGCGTCGGCGACGACACCTACATCGTCGACGTGGTCGGCGACGTGTTGCACGAGGCCCGCCTGGCGGGTCGCGACACCGTGGAATCGGCCGTGACCTGGACCCTCGGCGCCTTTTTCGAGGAGCTGGAGCTGACCGGCACGACGGCGATCGACGGGACCGGCAACGCCTTCGCCAACAAGGTCACCGGCAACAGCGGGGCCAACACGCTGCTGGGCCTGGACGGCAACGACACGCTGTCGGGCGGCGGCGGGATCGATACCCTGACCGGCGGCCGCGGCAATGACCGGATGGCCGGCGGGGCCGGAGCGGACACCTTCATCCTCACCGCCGACAGCATCGGCCTGAAGGAGAAGGACCGCATCAGCGACTTCTCGAACGGCGACGGCGACCTGATCAACCTGACCGCCATTGACGCCAACACCGGCGCCGACGGCGACCAGGCCTTCACGGCGGTGGCGAAGTTCACCGGGACCGCCGGCGAGATGGCCCTCAGCTACAAGGGCGGGACCACCACGCTGAAGCTCGACGTCGATGGCGACGGCAAGGCCGACTACATGCTGAAGATCAACGGCGACGTGACCCTGCATACGGCGACCTGGCTGCTTTAGGCGCGGATCATCTGACGGCTTTGGGCGTTGGGGTGGGAACAGTCACGGAGTTCCGCCCATGCCCCCCGCCAACGGCCCCGCCCACGTCCCCGCCCAGCCCAATGGCGCCGCCAACGACAGCGGCGGCGCCCTGGGTTTCCTCGACCGCTTCTTCGGCCCTGACACCCGTGGCGCCGTGACCGAGAAGGCGCTCGACGTCCGCGACCAGGTCATCGACACCGCCCAGGACGCCCGCGCCAACCTGTCGGTCGCCGGGACCAGCCTGGCCGCCACCGCCCGCGCCCATCCGGTGCTCGCCGTCCTGACGGTGGTCGGCGGCATCGCTGTTATCGGCCTGCTGGCCAACCCCGCCACCCGCCGCGCCGCCATCGCCGGTGGCGCGGCCCTGTGGAGCAAGTACGGGCGCAAGGCTCAGGCGCTTCTGCCCAGGCGCTGATCTGGCCAACCCGATCCCTCTATGCGAAACCCCGGAGGTGTAAGCTTCCGGGGTTTTCCATGTTCAAGCGCCTGCTGCCTCTCCTCGCCGCCGCCCTCATCGCCGGCAGCGCCCAGGCGGCGCCAGACAGCCTCGACGCCATCGCCGTCGACTTCGTCAAACTGACCCTGGAGGCCGGCGTCCGCGAGGACGGCTATGTCGACGCCTACTACGGCCCGCCGGAATGGCAGGAGGCCGCCAAGGCCAAGACCCGCGATCAGGCGACCCTGCGCCGGGACGCCCGCGCCCTCGCCACCCGCCTCGCCGCCCTGCCGGCAGCCACCGATCCGCTGGTCCAGCGCCGCCGCGTCTTCATGGCCGGCCAGCTGAAGGCCGCCGATACCCGGCTCTCCATGGCGCTGGGCGACAAATTCAAGTTCGCCGACGAGGCCGAGGGCCTGTTCGGTATCCGCCCGCAACTGAAGCCCCTGAGCGCCTACGATCCCGTGCTGGCTCGCATCGAGACCCTGGTTCCCGGCGAGGGTCCGCTGGCCCAGCGTGTCGACGCCTTCCAGAACCGCTTCATCATCCCGGCTGAAAAGCTGGACGCTGTCATGCGGGCCGGCATCGCCGAGTGCCGCAAGCGCACGGCCGCCCACATGGCCCTGCCCGCCGACGAGCAGTTCACCCTTGAGTTCGTGAAGGGCAAGAGCTGGTCCGGCTACAACTGGTACAAGGGCAATGCCACCAGCCTGATCCAGATCAACACCGACCTGCCGATCCGCATCAGCCGCGCCATCGATCTCGGCTGCCACGAGGGCTATCCGGGTCACCACGCCCTGAACATGCTGCTGGAACAGAAGCTGGCGAAGGGCCGGGGCTGGATCGAGTTCACCGTCTATCCGCTCTACAGCCCGCAGTCGCTGATCGCCGAGGGCACCGCCAACTACGGTATCGACCTGGCCTTCCCGCTGC
>JBILYE010000086.1:0-13632 GCA_044377925.1 Caulobacter sp.
TCGTTGCGCTTGTACTGCTGGGCGACCAGGTCGGCCATCAGCTGCTTCTCGTCGATGCGGTCGCCGACCGACAGGGAGAAGGTCATGGCCGTGTAGGTCTCGACCGAGCCGATGCCGTAGATGCAGGAGACGGAGGCGACGACGATGACGTCGTCCCGCTCGAGGATCGCCCGGGTGGCGCTGTGGCGCATGCGGTCGATCTGTTCGTTCCGCGATGAGTCCTTCTCGATGTAGGTGTCGGTGCGGGCGACGTAGGCTTCCGGCTGGTAGTAGTCGTAGTAGCTGACGAAATACTCGACGGCGTTGTCGGGGAAGAAGGACTTGAACTCGCTGTAGAGCTGGGCGGCGAGGGTCTTGTTGGGGGCGAGGATCAGGGCCGGGCGCTGGGTCTCGGCGATGATGCTGGCCATGGTGAAGGTCTTGCCGGAGCCGGTGACGCCGAGGAGGACCTGGTCGTGCTCGCGCTCCTTGATGCCGGCGACGAGGTCGCGGATGGCGGTCGGCTGGTCGCCGGCCGGGCTGTAGTCGGCGACGAGGTTGAAGCGGCGGCCGCCTTCGGACTTTGCCGGGCGCGAGGGGCGGTGGGGTTTCCACAGGGCCGGGGCGCCGGGCGCGGCGATGTCGTGGACGAATTTGGCGGAGACGTCCTGAACGCCCTTGAGCGAGGTCTGGGGGGCGAGGTCTTGCTTGGAGGGCATGGGCGGAATGTAGGGCCCGGGCGGGCGCGGGGCCAGTGGGGCTGGTGACAGGGGTTGGCAGCAGGGTGAGCGGGCGAAGGCGACGGCGGTTCCGAGGGCGACGGCACAGACTGGGCACCCCCTTATGGACGGTGCGGCGCCGGGGCGGATGGGGTTGAACAGCGGCCTCAACCGGAGCCTGCCCATGCGCCTCGCCATCCCTGCTCTCGCCGCCGTCCTTGCGGCGCTCGCCCTGCCGGCCGCCGCCCAGGATCACCCGCTCGATGGAACCTGGGAGGGCGCCTATACCTGTGGCCAGGGCAAGACCGGCCTGACGCTGACCCTGGACTCGACGCCGGAGGGCCAGGTGACCGGGACCTTCGCCTTCTGGCCGCGCGGCGACAATCCGGGCGCGGCGCGTGGCAGCTTCACGATCGAAGGCGGGATCACGCCGGACGGGGCCCTGTCCCTGCGCGGTGTGCGGTGGCTGGTGCAGCCTTCGGGCTATGGCATGGTCAATCTGGAGGGTCGGGCCTATCGGGACCCGGCCGGCGGGCCGGACACCCTGATGGGGCAGGTCACCGGCCTCGCCGGCTGCACCGAATGGGCGGCGCGGAAGTAGCGCGGCCGCAGCCTCAGCCGAACTTGCCGGTGTAGCCTTCGTAGATGTCCAGGCAGGCGCTGCGCTGCAGGTTCCACGGGCCGGTGCTCTTGGCGCCGCCGCGCGACAGCAGCTCGTCGCCCATGGCGCGGCCGGCGGCCAGCTGTTCGGAGGCCAGGACCATGGCCGCCTTGCGGTCCAGGCCGCGGTCGCGGGTCAGCCGATCGATGGAGGCGTTGAGCATGGCCACGCCCGTCGTCTTGTCGCTCTCCTCGCCGCGATAGGCGAAGCCGGCCGAGAAGACGCCGGCGCACTGGGCATGCAGGATCCAGTAGGGCTTGCCGACATCGGTCTCGGTCAGGGCGCTGGCGGCGCCCTTGCTCATGACCAGGTCGGCGGCGGCGGCCGGCGCGGCGCCGAGCGTCACCGGCGCGACCAGCAGGACGGCGGCCAGGGCCGCAGACAGGGTCTTCATCCTAGTAGCTCACCTCGGTGTAGGCCTCGGCGACATCCAGGCAGGAGCTGCGGGCGAAGTTCCAGGTCGACTTGGCGCTGGTGTCGCCGGAGGAGACCAGGCCGGCGCTGTCGTTGCGGGCCTTGAGCACGGCCGGCTCGATGACCCCCAGGGCTTCCTTGCGGCTGATGCCGCGGTCCTTGGTCAGGCGCTTGATGGCGTCGTTGGCGAAGGTGACGGCCAGCTTGCTGGACGCCGCTGCGCCGGCGGTGTCGCCCTGGTCGGTCAGGTACTGGGCGGCGGCGCCGAACAGGCCGGCGCATTGCGCCTGGGCCGACCAGTAGGGCTGGCCATTCAGGTTCTCGGTCAGGCTGTCGGGCGCGGCCTCGTACAGCAGGTCACCGGCCAGCGCCGGCCCGGCAATCAGGAGGGGGGCAGCGGCGGCGATGGCCAGGGCGGCGGCGCCGGCGATGAGCTTCTTCATGGACGTCTCCAATACGTCACGAGTGGACGTAGAACATGGTGACTCGCCACAGCGCTTTACGCAATGGAAACCCGGGCGGGGGCCACAGATGTCGCACAGTAGTCTTCGCTCATCGGGCGAAAATTGCCGCACTGCGGCCACGGGCCAGAGTCATCGGGAATCTGCAGGGACTTGAGGGTGTTAACCATGGCCGGTGCGAAATCTGCCTGCCTGCTTCATGTTGCGCTGCAGCATGGTCTTGCGAATCGGCCACATTTGAGCCATAAAGTCAGGGATAAAGACCACCTCGACCAAATCCTGACCTTGGTCGAAGCCGTCGTTCACTCGCCCGCGTAGCGTATTTCGGGCTCGTTCGACGCTGATACCGGGGGGCGCATCCTGCCCCTGTCGCACAGGACTAGAGACCTTTGTTGTTGTTTGAACGGAGCCGCGCTGGCGCGCGGGCCTTGGCCGTTGGCGCATCGACGGGCGCCGCCATGGGCCTCATCGTCGCGGCCGCCTATGTGGCGGGAACCGCTGACGCGCGTGACCAGAACGTCCGTATGGCCGACATGGCCCAGGCCGCCGGTGGCGGCTATTCCGAAATCGCCCTGCGTGACCGGGTGCTCGACATGGACCCGGCCGCCCTCGCCCTGGCCCGTCGCTACGATCCCATGCTGACCACCGGCGGCGCCCAGCGCGACCGCCAGACGGCGCTGGAAGTCGCCCGCCTGGACCGGGCCGATGCGCCGACCAACGCCTCGTTCGTCAACGGGACCAAGGCGGCCGGCGTCGTGCTGCGCGCCAGTTTCGGCGGTCCGTTCAATCCCGCCGCCGAACCCTTCCGCCTGACCGGCGCGCTCGACGCCTCGCGCGATCTCGAGTGCCTGACCCAGGCCGTCTATTACGAAGCCCGCGGCGAGACCCCGGCCGGCCAGGCGGCTGTCGCCCAGGTGGTGCTGAACCGCGTGCGACACCCGGCCTTCCCCAAGAGCGTCTGCTCGGTCGTCTTCCAGCGCGCCTTCGGCGTCTGCCAGTTCAGCTTCGCCTGCGACGGCTCGATGCGCCGCGGCCGCGAGCCGGGCGCCTGGAACCGGGCCCGCAAGGTCGCCAGCCGCGCCATCTCCGGTGAGGTTATGGCCGGCGTCGGCAACGCCACCCACTTCCACACCATCAACGTGTCGCCCGGCTGGGGCCCGCGCATGGTGCGGGTGCAGCAGGTCGGCATGCACATCTTCTACCGCTTCGGCGGCGGTCGCGGCGCGCCGGGGGCCTTCGATGGCCGTCCGCGCCTGTCGGGTCCGGAAGGCGACTTCCAGGTCGCGGCGGCCACGGACCTGCCGTCCGGTCCGGTGCCGTATGAGGTGGTGACCCCGTCCGGCGTCAAGGTGATCCTGGCCTCGGCCGTCACCGAGACCACCGGCGTCGGCGGCCCGGCCGAGACGCCGAAGGAGCCGGCGACGGCCCAGAAGGCCGACGCGCAGTCCAGCCCGAGCGCGATGTAGCAAGACGAGTCGCTTCTCCCGCTTGTCGGGAGAAGGACCGCTTCAGTTCGCCGTCGACAGCGTCTTGAAACGCTTGCGGATCATGCCCGGCATCAGGCGCAGCATGAAGGCGATGTCCTTGCCGGCCTTGCCGACGATGTAGTTGAGCTTGCCGCCCTTGCCGTGGGCGGCGTCCCAGATCACCTGAGCCGCTTCCTCGACGGTGTAGACCGGCGAGCCGCCCTCGCGGATGGCGTCGGTGATCTTCATGTTGGTGCCGCTGGCGCCGGCGTTGAGGATGGGGGTGTCGACGAACCAGGGCATGATGCAGCGCACCGCCACGCCGAAGCGGGCGAACTCGGCCTCCAGCGATTCGGACAGGCCGCGCACCGCGAACTTGGTGGCCGAATAGATGGCCATGCGCGGCGCCCCGAACAGGCCGGCGCAGCTGGCGACATTGATCAGGGTCGAGCCGGGCGTGGCCTTGAGCAGGTCCAGCCCGGCGCGGGCGCCGTAGATGACGCCCTTCACATTGATGTCGATCTGCAGGTCGCCTTCCTCGACGCTCTGCTCCTCGAGGTAGCCGTAGCGGGCGATGCCGGCGTTGTTGAGCAGGACGTCGAGCCGGCCGCCACTGGCCTTGGCGAAGGCGGCAAGCGCCTTCTCCCATTGCTTGAGGTCGCGCACATCGAGGTCGAGGGTGACACCGTTGCCCTCGCCGATTTCACCCAGGGCGAGCTTTAGACCGGTCTTGTCGATGTCGGCCAGGCCGACGAACCAGCCCTCCCTGGCGAAGCGTTTGGCGGCGCCCAGGCCAATGCCGCTGGCGCCGCCGGTGATGAAGATGCTCTTGCGTCCGCCCGCGCTTGCCGTGGCCATGGCGCGCCTCCCGTTCCGATTGTTGGTTATCGTCGATCAGAAGCGGGAGGGGGCGTCAGGTCAAGCTCAGCTGTTGTCTTCCGTCGGGGCTTCCGGGCCATTTTTCTTGATGGAGTCGATGGCGTTCTGGGCCGAGGCCTTGGAGCTGTAGCCCTCGGTCGCGAAGATGACCTCGCTGTTGTACTTGAAGCGCACGCGGTACTCGCCAGCCTTGTCTTTGTAGATCTCGAACTTGTGGGCCATGGGGCGTCTCCTTCTGTGGGGAGCCCGACATTGCCTCCCGCCATGGGGCCGCGTCCACCCCTTCGCGCCTGTGAGCGCCACGAATAAGCGCCCTGGTCGCCTAGATCAGGAACATGCCGATGCCGGCCGCCAGCATCGTCGCCGTCGCCGTCCAGCCGAGGACCTTCAGGGTCCAGCCGATGGTGAAGCGGCCCATCACCGACCGTCGTGAGGCCAGCAGCATGGCGACGATCATGATCGGCACGGCGACCAGGCCGTTGAGCACGGCGCTCCAGAACAGGGCCTTGATCGGGTCGATATCGGAGAAGCTGAGGGCGACGCCGCCAAGGGTGGCGGCGGCGATGATGGCGTAGAAGCCGGGCGCCTGGCCCAGCTTGCGATCCAGCCCCATTGGCCAGCCGAAGGATTCGGCGATGGCGTAGGCGGCCGAGCCGGCCAGAACCGGCACAGCCAGCAGGCCGGTGCCGATGATGCCGAGGCTGAACAGCACGAAGGCCAGGTCACCGGCGATCGGGCGCAGGGCCTGGGCGGCCTGGGCGGCGTCCTTGATGTCGGTGACGCCGTTCACATGCAGGGTCACCGAGGTGGTCAGGACGATGAAGAAGGCAATGACGCTGCAGACCGCCATGCCTGTCCAGGTGTCGAGGCTGATGCGGCGCAGTTCGTTGTCGGCCAGTTCCGGGCGGTGGATCAGCGAGCGGGCCTCCGGGTCGGGGCCCAGGTCCTCGACCTCCTGCGAGCTTTGCCAGAAGAACATGTAGGGACTGATGGTGGTGCCGAACACGGCGACGATCATGGTCAGGAAGACCGGCGTCAGCTGCACGTCCGGAACGAAGGATTTGAACGCCACCTCCGCCCAGGGGATCTTCACCGTGAACACCACCCCGACATAGGCCAGAAGCGACAGGGTCAGCCATTTGAGGACCTGGACGTAGCGCTTGTAGCTCATGAAAATCTCGAGCAGCAGGCAGGCCAGGCCAAAGCCCCCGGCATAGACGAACGGGTTGACCCCGGGCAGGATCAGGGCGGCCGCAGCCCCCATGGCGGCGACATCGGCGGCGATGTTGATGGTGTTGGCGATCAGCAGCGACAGGACCAGCATGGCCAGAAGCCAGCGCGGGAAGACCTTCTTGATGTTGGCGGCCAGGCCGTGGCCGGTGACCCGGCCGATGCGGGCCACCACCTGCTGGATACCGGCCAGCAGCGGATAGGCCAGCACCACGGTCCACAGCATGTTCAGCCCGAAGGCCGCGCCCGCCTGGCTGTGGGTGGCGACGCCGCCCGGATCGTCGTCGGCCGCCCCGGTGATCAGCCCGGGGCCCAGGCGGCCAAGGAAGCTCGGCCGGCGATCGGGGGCGGGGGGCGTCTTCATGTCGGCGCGGGTCCGGCGGAGGAGGGCGGGTGGCCATGGCCGCTGTCCGGGCGGCGGCGGCGCAGCGCCTGCGGCGGTTGCCCGAAGGCGCGCAGGAAGGCCCGCCGCATGCGCTCGCTGTCGCCGAAGCCCACCTCGAGGGCGACGTCCTCGACCTGCAGGGGTTGGCTTTCCAGCAGGGTGCGGGCGGCCTCCAGGCGCAGGCGCTCGACGGCCTTGGCCGGGGTAAGGCCGAGCTCCGCCGAGAAGGCCCGCAGGAAGGTGCGCTCGCTCATCTTCGCCTGCTCCGCCAGGTCCGGCACGGTCAGGGGCCGGCGCAGGTTTTCGCGCATCCAGGCCAGCAGAGGATCGAAACGGCCACCGGCCTCCATCTCCAGAAGGGCCGAGAACTGGGACTGACCGCCGGGGCGGCGGTGATAGACGACAAGCTGCTGGGCGGTCCTGCGGGCGATGTCCTCGCCCAGATCCTCGCCGATCAGGGCCAGGGCCAGGTCGATGCCGGCGGTGATGCCGGCGCTGGTCCAGACCGGGCCATCGCGGACGAAGATGCGGTCGGCGTCCAGCTTCACGTTCGGATAGGCGCGGCGGAAGTGGTCGGTGCGGTTCCAGTGGGTGGTCGCCCGGCGGCCTTCCAGCAGACCGGCCTCGGCCAGGATATAGGCGCCGGAACAGACCGAGGCGACGCGGCGGGACGCCGTTCCCACGGCCCGCACGAAGTCGAGGGTGGCGGCGCAGATGGCCGGGCCGCGCGTGCCCTCGCCACCGCTGAGCAGCAGGGTGTCGAAGCGGTCCGCGAGGCTGAAGGGCCGACTGTCGATGGCGACACCGCCGCTGGCGCGGACCAGGCCGCCCTGGCGGCTCAGGGTTTCGACCTCGTAGGCGCCGGGTTGATAGCGGTCGGCGATCTCGAAGGCGGTCATGGGACCGGCCGCATCGAGAAGCTGGAAGTCTGGAAAGACCAGAACGCCGATCCGTCTGGTCATGGCGTAAAGCGAGGGATCAATGTCATTTCAGCCAGACGCTATGTCTGACAGGATGCCCTGGTCAAGCCTTCAAGGAGACGCCGCCATGCCCGCCGCCCCGCTGCACATTATCTTCGCCCTCTACCCCGGTGTCACCCATCTCGACTTCACCGGCCCGCATCAGTTTCTCAGCCGCCTGCCCGGCGCGCGGGTGACGGTGGCCTGGAAGGACGGCGGCGAGCTTGAGGCCGATGGCCTGACCTTCGCCGGTCTCAAGCGGCTCGACGCCATCGAGCAGTGCGACATCCTCTGCATCCCCGGCGGCTTCGGGACCAGCGCCGCCATGCTGGACGAGGCGTTCATCGGCGAGATCCGCCGCCTCGCCGGCCTCTCGCGCTATGTCACCAGCGTCTGCACCGGCTCGCTGATCCTGGCGGCGGCCGGCCTGCTGACCGGCAAGCGGGCGGCCTGTCACTGGGCCTGGCGCGACCAGCTGGCGCTGTTCGGCGCCATCCCGGACCCGGGCAGAGTGGTGCGCGACGGCAATGTCTTCACCGGCGGCGGGGTGACCGCGGGCATCGATTTCGCCCTGACCCTGGCGGCCGAGGTTGCCGGCGACGACTTTGCCCAGGCTTTGCAGCTGGGCCTGGAATACGCGCCAGCTCCGCCGTTCAATGCGGGTCGGCCGGAAACCGCGCCGCCGGAAATCCTGGCCCGGGTGCAGGCCATGTACGGCGCGGCCATGCCTGAGCGGCGGGCGGCCGCGGAGAAGGCCGCCGCCGCGGTCTGATCAATAGTCCTGGTCGTCGAAAACCTGCGCTCAGCGAACCCATCGAAGCATGTGCGGATAGGCTTCGGGTCCGCCGGGAATGGCCTGCTTCGGCTCGATGGTCATGCCGTACAGCTGCAACAACGGCAGGCCGATGAAGTTGCCGTCCGAGAAGGTCTCGATCAGCCAGGCGCCGTCACCCTTGTAGCCGTTGGCGTGGAAGAGAATGTCAGGCGGCACGCCGATATGCTGCGCGGCCGCCCAAGACCAGGCGATGGCAGCCATCTCGTCACCGCCGTTTGACTCGAACGGGTCGGCGAGCCGCTCTTCCGGGCTGGCGACTGCGATATGGCCCGCCTCATGGAGCAGGTCGCCGGCCGCGAATTCGCACTCGGGGTCGTAGACGATAACGCCGCCGATAATCGCCATCCCTTTCAGGAGGGTGGTTTGCGACAGGCGTTCGGCCCGGGTCGGGATGCCGATCGAGGCAAGAAACGCCAGGATAGACGGTGTAGGGTCGGGATCGGCGGCGGACATCACCGCAAGATTACAAGCCGGCTGCCCCGAACGCTACTGACGTCATCGAGATGGCGGCGAAGACCTCATCGTTGAAGAAGCCGACCGGCTCGTCGGCATGGCTGGCGCCCAGCACGTAGAGCAGCGGCAGGTAGTGTTCGGCGCTGTTGATGGCGAGGTCCGCATCGGGGCCGAGGCTGCGCCAGTCGATCAGCGGATCGTGGTCGCGCTGGACGATGAGGCGCTTGGCCGTTTCGTTGAAGCGGGGCGACCAGTCGGGCGTCACGCCGCTGCGGAAATCAACGGCCCGCAGATTGTGGACGATGTCGCCGCTGCCGACGATCATCACCCCCTCGTCGCGCAAGGCGGCCAGGCGCCGGCCGGCCTCGTAGTGCCAGCGGTCGGGGCGAGTGCGGTCGATGGACAGCGCGACGATGGGAATGTCGGCGTCAGGGTACATGGGGGCCAGCACGCTCCAGACGCCGTGGTCGAAGCCACGGTCGGCGTCGAGGACGACGGGGTCGGGACTGAGCAGCTCGACCACCCGACGGGCCAGGGCCAGATCCCCCGGCGCGTTGTAGCGGACGTCGAACAGGGCCTGGGGGAAGCCGAAGAAGTCGTGGATGGTCTGCGGCGCCGCCCCGGCGGTGACGGCAGCGCCGCGGGTTTCCCAGTGGGCCGAGATGATCAGGATGGCCCTGGGGCGCGGCAGGGCCCGGCCGGCCTCGGCCCAGCCTTGCGTCCAGGCATTGTTCTCGATGGCGTTCATCGGCGAGCCGTGGCCGAGGAACAGGGCGGGCATGCGGGTCATGGGCGTGTTCCGTAACAGTATAAGGTACAGATGGGTATCGGCCCGGTGGTTGCAAGTCCGGCCCCGAAGGGCCTGTTTCGGGGTCCTGGCAGGCCCGAACCATGACCACCTTGCGCCAGAACGACACGTATTCGCCGCCGACGGGAAACGGCATTGTCCCGGGACGGGGCGGCGCGCTCGACCTGCTGCGCTTCCTCGCGGCCATGCTGATCGTTGTCTATCACTTCGGGCAGGATGCGCCGGTGTCGCTGGACGCCCTGCATCCGGTATTCGGGCGTGGCTATCTGGCGACGGACTTCTTCCTGATCCTTTCGGGCTATGTGCTGGGCCGCGCCTACGGCGGGCAGGTTATGTCGGGCCGGATCGGTCCGGTGCGGTTCCTCGGCAAGCGGGTGCAGCGGCTATGGCCGGCGCAGGTCATCGTGCTGGCCTGCCTGGCGCTGGTGGTGATGGCGTCGGCTCTGGTCGGTATCAGGCCCAACAATCCGGAAAACTTCACGCCGCAGGCCTTCGCCATGCAGCTGGTCTTCGCCCAGGCCTGGGGCATTCCCGGCGGCGGCGGCTGGAACCACCAGAGCTGGTCGTTGTCGGCCCTGATCGTTTGCTACGGGGCCTTCCCGCTGCTGTGGAGCTTGATCAGCCGGATGAAGAGTTCGATCGCCATGCTGGCGCTGGGCATGCTGGCGGTGGTCGGTGGCGATCTCCTCTGTATCGCCCTGCTGGGCCGTCCGATCTACGATCTCGAGTTCCACTTCGGCCTGATCCGCGCCATGCCCCTGTTCCTTCTAGGCCTGTGCATCGCCAAGGTGGTCGAGCAGAACAAGCCCAGCCTGATGGTCGCCCCGCTGCTCGGCTGGCTGGCGGCGGCGACCCTCGTGTTGCTGCAGGTCGCCGGACGGTTCGACCTGGCCAGCATCGTGGCCATCGCCGTGGTGGTGCTGGCCTGCGGTCGGACGCCCGTGGCCAAACCCTCGCGGCTGATCGAGCAGGGGGCCAAGCTGTCCTTCGCCCTGTTCATCACCCATTCCCTGACCGGCCTGCTGTGGTTCGGCGCCCTGCAGGTGCTGGAGGCGCGCGTCGACCTGCCGGCGGCGGTGCATTGGCTCCTGTGGGCCGGTTCGCTGCCGGCCGCGCTGGTCATGGCGCTCGTCTTCCATCACCTGGTGGATGCACCGGTGCAGACCTGGCTGGCCCGGCGGCTCAGGTCCCGCCAGACGGCCGCAGCCTAGGCGTCCAGCCCGATATCCAGCACCGGCGCCGAGTGGGTCAGGGCGCCGACGCTGATGACGTTCACGCCGGTGGCGGCGATGGCGGCGACGGTGTCGAGGTTGACGCCGCCGCTGGCTTCGAGGACCAGGCGGCCGTCGTTGCGGCGGACCGCTTCGCGCAGGTCTTCCAGGCTGAAGTTGTCGAGCATGATGACGTCCGGGCCGGCGGCCAGGGCCTCGTCAAACTGCCGGAGGCTGTCGACCTCGCACTCGACCTTGACCAGATGGCCGGCGAAGGCGCGGGCCCGTTCGATGGCGGGGCGGACCCCGCCACAGGCGGCGACGTGGTTGTCCTTGATGAGGATGGCGTCGTCGAGACCGAAGCGGTGGTTGACCCCGCCGCCGCAGCGCACCGCGTACTTTTCCAGGGCGCGCAGGCCGGGGGTGGTCTTGCGGGTGTCGGTGATGCTCGCCCCGGCGCCGACCACGGCGTCGACATAGGCGCTGGTCAGGGTGGCGATGCCGCTGAGGCGGCCGAGCAGGTTGAGGGCCGTGCGTTCGGCGGAGAGAAGGGCGCGGGCGTTGGCGTCGACGCGGGCCAGCACCGTGCCGGCATCGACAGCGTCTCCGTCGCTGACCAGGGTCTCGAAGCGGGCGGTGGGATCGAGGGCCAGGATGGCCAGGCGGACGCAGGCCAGGCCGGCGATGGTTCCGGCCCTGCGGGCCCCGAAGCCGGCGTTCAGGCGGGTGTCGGCGTCGATGCAGGCCAGGGCGGTGATGTCGCCGGCCCGGCCAAGATCCTCGGCCAGGCTGGCGCGGATGATGGGCTCGATCAGCAGGTCGGGCAGGGGGGCGATCATTCGGCGGCGACCTTGCGGGCTTCGAGGCTGGCCAGGGTGACAAAGGTCCGCGCGGCCGGGCGCTGGCAGGGGAAGTCGCGGCGGAAGTGGCCGCCCCGGCTTTCGCGGCGCTCCAGGGCGCAGGTGGCGACGAGGCGGGCGGCGGCGAGCACCGGGCCTTCGCCGTGGAGGCCCTGCAGGGTCTCGATGCGGCCGAGCAGGCGGGTCAGGCCTTCCCCGTCGCGGACGACGCCGGCGTCCTGGCTCATGGCCTGGCGGAGGCCCATGAGGGCGGCTTCGGGCAGGTCGGGCCAGGGCGTAGCGGGCAAGGGCGGCGTGCCGGGGTCGACGGCGTCGCGCAGGACCGCGCCGGCCCGGGCGCCAAAGACGGCGGCTTCCAGCAGGGAGTTGCTGGCCAGTCGGTTGGCGCCATGGACGCCGGTCGAGGCGCATTCGCCGGCGGCCAGCAGGCCAGGCAGGCTGGTGCGGCCGTCCAGATCGGTGGCGACGCCGCCCATGTGATAGTGGCAGGCCGGGGCGACGGGCATGGGCTGGACGCGGGGGTCGAGGCCGGCGGCCTGGGCGGCGGCGAAGACGGCCGGGAACTCGTGCGGGAAGGCGTCCCCGACGGCCTGCGTGGCGTCGAGGAAGGCGCCGTGGCCGGCGACCAGTTCCGACTGGATGGCGCGGGCGACGACGTCGCGCGGAGCCAGCTCGGCGGCCGGGTGGTAGTTCTTCATGAAGGCGTGGCCGTCGGCGTTGCGCAGGATGGCGCCCTCGCCGCGCAGGGCCTCGGTGGCCAGCGGGGCGGGGTCGGCGCCGACGTCGAGGGCCGTGGGGTGGAACTGCACGAACTCAGGATCACTGATGACCGCGCCGGCGAGGGCGGCGAGGCCCAGGCCCTCGCCGCGCACTTCACGGGGCGTGGTGGTGACGGCGTAGAGGCCGCCGAGACCGCCGGTGGCCAGCAGGGTGGCGGCGGCGACGATCTCGATCAGGCCGCCGTCGGTGTCTTCGAGCAGGGCGCCGCGCACCCGGCCGGCGGCGTCCTGCAGCAGGCTGCGGGCGCGAAGGCCGGTGCGGACCTCGATGTGCGGGGCGGCCAGGACGGCGGCGACCACGGCGTTGTGGATGGCGCGGCCGGCGCCGTCACCGCCGACCTTTGCGACCCGGGCGCGGCCATGGGCGGCTTCCAGTCCGGCCGAGAAGCCGCCGTCCGGTGTGCGGTCGAAGGGGGCGCCGAGGTCGGCCAGCCGACGGACAGCGTCAGGCCCTTCGCGGGTGAGGACGGCGACGGCTTCGGGGTCGCAGAGACCGGCGCCGGCGGCGATCGTATCCTGGGCGTGCAGGGCCGGGCTGTCGTCGTCACCGAGCGCAGCCGCCATGCCGCCCTGCGCCCAGGCGCTGGAGCAGCCTTCGCCGAGCGGCC
Source organism: Caulobacter sp. (assembly GCA_044377925.1). GTDB lineage: Bacteria > Pseudomonadota > Alphaproteobacteria > Caulobacterales > Caulobacteraceae > Caulobacter. The sequence goes on from JBILYE010000086.1 coordinate 12,708, forward strand.
TGGGGCTGAGCAGCAGCACCTTGCGGGGGGCGGCCACGAGGGCGGCGGTGAGGCCGGCGAGGCCGGCGCCGAGGATCAGGACGCCGTCGAAATCGATACGGGTGGTCATTACCGCAGCTCCCGGGCCGCCCGCAGGGGGTCGGCTTCGAACATGGCCTCGTAGGCGTCGTGCAGGTTGGCGCCGTGGCGGATCAGTTCCTCGACAACCTCGCGGGCGCCGAGCGGCATCAGGCTGGACCAGGGCTTGGGCACCTCAGGCGGGGTGGCCTTGACGCGGTAGACGGGTCCGAACTTGCTGACCTTGATCATGGTGAGCCTCCTTTCGAGCGCTCAGATCATTTCCACATCGACGTGGTGGCCTCGGGCTTTCACGAGGTCGTAGCGGGCCGGGATGGCCGGGGGCGGCAGGTCGATCATGCGTTGCACCGCCAGGCGGGCGCGGTCGGCGATGCCCGGATCGACGGTGACCTCGAACTGTTCCTTCTGCAGGGCGTCGAGGATGTTGCGCAGGGTGATCCGCTTCATGTGCGGGCACATGTTGCAGGGGCCGACGAACTTCACCCCGGGCACGTCGCCGGCGACGTTGGCGGCCATGCTGCATTCGGTGATCAGCACCACCTGTTTGGGCCGGCGGGTCTCGACATAGTTGCTCATGGCGGCGGTCGAGCCGGCGAAGTCGGCGGCGTTGAGCACCTCTTCCGGGCATTCCGGGTGGGCGAGGATCTCGGCGCCCGGATAGGCCAGGCGCATCTCGGCGATGTCCTCGACGGTGAAGCGCTTGTGGACCTCGCAGCTGCCGGCCCAGGCGATGATCTTCACATCGGTCTGGGCGGCGACGTTGCGGGCCAGGTACTCGTCGGGGATCAGGATGACGCGGTCGACGCCCCATTCCTTCGCCGCCCATTCGACCACCTGCACGGCGTTG
>JBILYE010000309.1:0-3547 GCA_044377925.1 Caulobacter sp.
ATTTCAATGTGTCCCCGTTTTACCTTCGGTGGGGTTCAGCGCAGGATCGCCCGCGCCTGAGCCTCGTCCCGGTGGATCTGCTCGACCATCAGCTCGATGGACCCGAACTTCTCCTCCGGCCGAAGGAAGGCGACCAGTTCGGTTTCAATGACCTGGCCGTAAAGGTCCTCATCGAAGTCGAAGATCCAGACCTCAAGCCGGGTCTCGACCTCGCCGGTGGTCGGGTTCTTGCCGATGTTGGCGACGCCCGGCAGCAGGCGGCCGTCCGGCAGCCGGGTCCTCGTCGCGTAGACGCCCAGGCGCGGCGTCACATAGTCGGCCATGAAGACGTTGGCGGTCGGGAAACCCAGCTGGCGGCCCAGCTGCTGGCCCCGGCGCACCACACCCTCGATGGCGAAGGGCCGCCCCAGGATGGCGGCGGCGTCTTCAGGGCGGCCATCGCGCAGGGCGTCGCGAACACCCGTGGAGCTGAACTTGCCCTCACCCTCGCCCACGGCTTCCGCCACCGAAACGCCGAAGCCGAAGGCTTCGCCGTAGGCCTTCATCAGCGCCGGGCTGCCGGTGCGGCCCTTGCCGAAGCTGATGTCGAAGCCGACGGCGACATGTTTCACGCCCAGCCCCTCGTGCAGCACGAACTGGGCGAACTCCCGATCCGAAAAGCTGGCCATCTCGAAGTCGAAGTTGAGGACATAGAGCCGGCTGACCCCCAGGGCCTCCAGCGCCCGGGCCTGCTGGTCCAGGGTCATCAGCCGGAAGCTCGGCTCATCCGGCTGGAACAGCCGGCGCGGGTGGGGATCGAAGGTGATCACCCCCAGCGGACAGCCCGCCCCCTGCGCCGCCTGCGCGGCCAAGTCGATCACCGCCTGATGGCCCAGATGCACGCCATCAAAGTTGCCGAGCGCCACCGAGGCCCCGCGGTCGGCGGGGTCGAGCGACTTCCAGCCATGGACGATCTTCAGGGTCATCCGCGCTTGGGCGCCAAGATGAGGGCCTCGCCGGTCAGCACCGCCTTGCCGTTCACCGAGCAGACCGTGTCGATGGTGACACGCCCCTTGTCGGCGTCGATCTCCTTGATCGTGCAGACGGTCCGGACTTCATCCCCGATCCGCACCGGCCGGCGGAAGCTGAGCGTCTGGCCCATGTAGACCGCGCCCGGCCCGGGCAGCTGCGTGCCGATCACCGCCGAGATGTAGGCCGCCGACAGCATGCCGTGAGCGATGCGCCCCTTGAACTGGGTGGTCTGCGCGTACTCCTCGTCCAGGTGCAGCGGATTGTTGTCGCCGCTGACCTCGGCGAACAGCTGGACGGTCTTCTCGTCCGCCGTGCGGGTCATCTCGGCCGACTGGCCGACGCTGAGATCTTCGAGGAACAGGCCCTGCATCGTCATCTCCTCACTTACCAGACCAGATCGGCCATGGCGTAGGCGGCGGTCTGTCCTTCTTCCGCCAGCAGACCGGCCACCTTGTCCGGATCCAGCTTGCCGTCGGCGCCCAGCGCCTTCACCCCATGGATGCCCTGGGCGATGAACAGGCAGTCCATGCCGTGGTCGGCCGCGCCCTTCACGTCTGTGATGACCCCGTCGCCGATGCACAGCACCCGCGACCGGTCCAGCGGCTTGCCGAGCAGCGCCTCGCCCTCGGCCAGGCTGAGATCATAGATCGGCGTGAACGGCTTGCCGGCCATCAGCACCTCGCCGCCCAGTTTGGCGTAGAGGTCGGCCAGCGCCCCGCCGCAATAGATCAGCTTGTCGCCCTTCTGGACGACCATGTCGGGGTTGGCGCAGATCAGAGGCAGGCCGCGCGCCGCCGCCGCCGTCAGGCGCTCGCGATAGTCCTCCGGGGTCTCGACATCGTCGTTGTCCGGCCCCGTCACCGAGACAAAGGCCGCCTCGTCCGCCCCGGCCAGCTCCAGGCCCAGCCCCTCGTAGAGCACCAGGTCCTTGGCCGGCCCGATCTTCCACATCGGCCCCGGCGCCCGCTCGGCCAGCAGCAGGCGCGTGGCGTCGCCGCTGGTGACAAAGGCGCTCCAGGCCTCGCGCGGCACGCCCAGGCCATCGAGCTGGGCGATGACATCGCTGGCCGGGCGCGGTGAGTTGGAGATCAGCACCACCGGCCCGACCTCGGCCCGCCAGCGCACCAGCGCCTCGCAGGCGCCCGGGAAGCTCTCACGGCCATTGTGGATGACGCCCCAGACGTCGCTGAGCAGAACGTCGTAGCGGTCGCGCAGGGCGGAAAGGCCGGCAGTCAGGTCGGTCATGCGGCTGGGCTAACGACTGGGGCGAAGGGCGTCAATCACTGAGGTCTTTGCAACCATGGCCGCTCTGGATGCTTACGGATCTGACAGCCAGAGGGAGACCGCCGATGACCACCGTGACCTATGAAATTGTCGAGCATGACGGCGGTTGGGCCTACAGGGTTGGCGGCACGTTTTCCGAGACCTTCCCCAGCCACGACGCGGCGGCCGCCGCCGCCAGGAAGGCGGCCGGCGAGCAGCAGCTGGGCGGCGAGACGACCGGCATCGTCTATGAGGACGAAGCGGGCGGCTGGCGCGAGGAGATCGCCGAGGGCGGCGACCGCCCGCGGACCAGGGTCGAGGACTAGGGTCATCGAGGCGGCGCCCATTCTACCGTCGCGCGGCCGGAGGGTGACAGGAATGGAGGGCCTAACCCGCCGCCGAGGCCACCAGCCGGGCGTAGAAGGTCGTCATCCGGGCCAGGTTCTCGACCGTCATGTGCTCGTTGGTGCCGTGGATCATGCCGAAGGTGTCGAGGTTGGCCAGCAGCGGCTGGTAGCGGTAGATGTCGCTGCTGATCGGGGTCATGTAGCGGCTGTCGGTGCCGGCGCCGACGAGGCCCGGCGCAACGGGCAGCTTGCCACCGTCGGAGGCCAGGGCGGCGATGACCTTCCAGCCTTCCGAAGAGGTCGAGCTGACCGGTGAAGGGTTGATCACCGAGCCGGCCCATTTCAGCTGCACGTCCATGCCCCGGGTCGCGGCCTTGGCGGCGTTCATGACGTCGTCCGTCGTCTGGCCGGGGGCGATGCGGTAGTTGATCCAGGCGGCCGCGTCCTGCGGCAGGACGTTCTCCTTGGGGCTACCCTTCAGCATGGTCGGGGCGATGGTGGTGTGCAGCAGGGCGGCGCCGGCAGGGGTTTCACTCACCTTGGCCTTCAGCATCGAACCGAACAGCCACTGGTTGGCGATCGCCATGCGGGTGACGAAGGAGCCCTGGGCCGACAATGTCGAGACCATCTGCGCGCCGGGGCCGTCGAGACGCATGGGGAACTGGTTGTCGGTGATGGCGGTGATGGCCCGGGCCAGGGTCCCGACACCGGTCTGGGCCGGCGGCGCCGAGCTGTGGCCGCCTTTGGCCGGGGCGGTGACCACCAGAGTGGCGTAGCCCTTCTCGGCGATGCCGATGACGGCGGCCGGCTTGCCGGTGATCGGGTGGTCGTTGATCGCCGCCGATCCCTCGTCGAGCACCCATTCGGCCTGGACGCCGCGCGACTTCAACAGGGCGGCGGCGGCCTGGGCGCCCGTGCCACCTGCC
>JBILYE010000087.1:0-13622 GCA_044377925.1 Caulobacter sp.
GTCCAGGACGGCTATCTGACCAGCGCCCAGTGGGGCAGCGAAACCGGCCTCTGGAGCCTTCCGACGGCCGGGGGTGAGCCCGTGGAGATCACCGGCAATGGCGTGCTGCCGCAGTTCGGCGCCGCCTCCGACCGGGTGTACTTCATGAGCTTCGAGGCCGAGGGCAAGCGCGCCCTCAAGTCGGCAAAGCTCAACGGCGACGATACTCGCGTCCACCTGACCAGCGCCAACGCCGGGGAATACGCCATAGCGCCGGACGAGAAATGGGTGGCCTGGACAGAGCGGTTCAACGCCTACGTCGCCCCCCTGGTGTTCACCGGCAAGCCGGTCGAGATCGGCCCCGAAAGCAAGGCTCTGCCGGTCACCCGCGTCACCCGTGACGCCGGCGAGTGGCTGCACTGGTCAGGTGACTCCAGTCGCCTCTGGTGGTCACTCGGCCCTGAGCTCTTCAGCCGCGACCTGAAGGATGCCTTCGCCTTCGTCGACGGCGCGCCCAAGGACCTGCCCAAGGCCCCCGAGAGCGGCATCAAGCTGGGGTTCAGCCAGGCTTACGACGCCCCGGCCGGCCGTATCGCCCTGGTCGGCGCCCGCATTGTCACCATGAAGGGCGATGAGGTCATCGAGGACGGCGTCATCGTCATCAACGGCAACCGGATCGAGGCCATCGGCAAACGTGGCGCGGTCAACCCACCGGCCGACGCCAAGGTGGTGGACGTGTCAGGCAAGACCATCATCCCGGGCCTGATCGATGCCCACTGGCATGGCTCGATGGGCTCGGACGAGATCATCCCGCAGCAGAGCTGGATCAACTACGCCGCCCTGGCCTTCGGGGTGACGACGATCCACGACCCGTCGAACGACACCAGCGAGATCTTCGCCCACAGCGAACTGGCCAAGGCCGGGCAAGTGGTGGCCCCGCGGATCTTCTCGACGGGCACCATCCTCTACGGCGCGACAACGCCGTTCACGGCCAAGATCGAGAGCCCTGAGGATGCGATGTCTCACCTGCGTCGCATGAAGGCGGTCGGGGCCTTCAGCGTGAAGAGCTACAACCAGCCCCGCCGCGACCAGCGCCAGCAGATCATCGCCGCCGCCCGGGCGCTCGACATGTCGGTGACGCCGGAAGGCGGCTCGCTGTTCGAGCACAACCTGACCATGCTGATGGACGGCCACACGACGATCGAGCACTCGATCCCGGTCGCCGCCATCTATGACGACGTCAAGCAGCTGTGGCCGCAGACCGGCACCGCCTACACCCCGACCCTGGTCGTGGCCTATGGCGGGGCCTGGGGTGAGCACTACTGGTACGAGACGACCAACGTCTGGGAGGACCCGATCCTCACCAAATACGTGCCGCGCCGCATCCTCGACGCCCGCTCGCGCCGGCCGTTCAAGATCCCGCCGGAGGAGCTGAACCACATCCGCATCGCGACCGTCGCCCGCGAGCTGAACGACCGCGGCGTCCTGGTCCAGGCGGGCGCTCACGGCCAGCGCGAGGCTCTGGGTCTGCACTGGGAAATCTGGATGATGGAGCAGGGCGGCATGACCCCGCTCAATGCGCTGCGCACCGCCACCCTGAACGGCGCCCAGGCGCTGGGCATGGACCGCGACATCGGTTCGCTCGAGGTCGGCAAGCTGGCCGACCTGGTCATTCTCGACGCCAACCCGCTGGAGAACATCCGCAACACCCGCGAGATCCGCTTCACGATGATCAACGGGCGACTGTTCGACAATGACATGAACGAGGTCGGCACCCGCATGCGGGCCCGCAAGCCCTTCTGGCACCAGCAGGTCGGCGGCGAGACCTGGGGAGGCGCGACCACCACCGAAGCGGCGAGCCATACCGATCACTAGAGCCGCCTGAATCCTGAAGCCCTCTGGACCCCGGCGATCTTCTGATGACCGGGGTCTTTTTTCTCGCTCGCCAAGCCCGACCTGCCCGGGCAGGATCGCAGGGCCAAGGGAGAGCGCATGCCGGACGAACAGAATCTCGACGTCGTCGACAACCGCACCAAAGGCCGCTTCGAGGTCCATCTGGGCGGCGAGATCGCCTTTGCCGAATATCGCCTTGAGGGCGACAGCATCGTCTTTCCGCGCACCATCGTCCCTGACGCCTTCGCCGGAAAGGGCGTCGGCGGGGCGCTGGTAAAACATGGCTTGGCTTACGCTCGGGACGGGTCGCTAAAGGTCAAGCCGACCTGCAGTTTCTTCGCCGGATACATCAGCAAACACCCCGAGCATCACGACCTGGTCCACCCGGACTTCCGTGCTGACCTCGGCATCACTTCCTAGGGACGAGACATGAAAACCCGTATCACCGAACTCTTCGGCATCGAGCACCCGATTCTCCAGGGCGGCATGCACTTCGTCGGCTTCGCCGAAATGGCGGCGGCCGTGTCCAACGCCGGCGGCCTTGGCATCATCACCGGCCTGACCCAGCGCACGCCGGAGGACCTGTCGAAGGAAATCGCCCGGTGCAAGGAGATGACCGACAAGCCGTTTGGCGTGAACCTGACCTTCCTGCCGTCGGTCAATCAGCCCGACTATCCCGGCTACGTGAAGGCCATCCTCGACAGCGGCATCAAGGCCGTCGAGACGGCCGGCAACAACCCCGCCAAGTGGCTGCCCCCGCTGCAGGAAGCCGGCGTCAAGGTGATCCACAAGTGCACCTCGGTTCGCCACAGCCTCAAGGCCGAGGCGATCGGCTGCGACGCCGTCAGTGTCGACGGCTTCGAGTGTGGCGGTCACCCGGGTGAGGACGATGTCCCCAACATGATCCTGCTGCCGCGCGCCGCCGAAGAGCTGAAGATTCCCTTCGTCGCCTCCGGCGGCATGGCCGACGCCCGCTCGCTGGTCGCCGCCCTGGCCATGGGCGCCGAGGGCATGAACATGGGCACCCGCTTCATCGCCACCAAGGAAGCGCCGGTTCATGAGAACGTGAAGCTGGCCATCGTCGCCGCCAGTGAACTCGACACCCGGCTTGTCATGCGCCCCTTGCGCAATACCGAACGGGTGCTGACCAACGCAGCGGTCGAACGACTGCTGCTGAAGGAAAAGGAACTTGGCGCCAACATCAAGTTCGAAGACATTATCGAAGAAGTTGCGGGCGTTTACCCGCGCATCATGATGGACGGCGAGATGGAAGCCGGGGCCTGGTCCTGCGGCATGGTCGCCGGCCTGATCCACGACATTCCGACCTGCAAGGAACTGATCGACCGCATCATGAGCGAGGCCGAGCAGATCATCCGGGGTCGTCTCGAAGGGTTCCTGGCAGCCTAGGAGCTCTGGCAGGCGATCATGCCGGCTGCGGGGACCACAGTCTCCCAGCCGGCGGCGTCCTTGAGTTCAACCGAGCCCTCGCGGGCGACAACGCCGCCTATCAGGCCGTTGGGAGTCTCGCCCCGGAAACGAACGGTGAGCGTCAGCCCCTGACCGGCAAAGGTCTGCTGCTCATACAGCCCCATGACCTGTTCGCCGTCCCAGGCGGTCAGCGGCAGGTCGATGGTCTTGCCCTTCATCACAACCCGGGCCGAAGCCGGGTTCTGGGTGACCATGAGGATGCGCCGGGTCGGGCTGGTATTGGCCCAAAGGAACAACGCGCACTGGCCAGGGGCCAGCTTCTGCTGCGCCAGTTCCTCGAACGGCACGCCGCCGTTATTGGGCGCGGGGGCATTCTGTGTCCTGGGTGCGGCGAGGGCGGCCGTGGCGGTGAAGATCACGGCGGCAACTGTCAGCAGTCGGATCATGGACGTCCCTCGGCGGTGCGGCGCCAGCGGTCACCGTCCTGGGTAAAGCCGGCGGCCGCCAGAGTCTGCCCTATCGCCGGGTCCGTGGGAATGAAGATCAACTCGGAGCGCCAGCCGTCGTCGCCGGCCAGACTGATCAGCGCTTCAATCCTCAGGCCCTGGCCCTCGCCCGCGAGAGGCAGCACCCAGCGCCCGGCGCTGCAGACCGGCGTGCCGGTCAGCGTGACGGGTTGGGGCAGGGGGCCGGTTCCGCCCAGTTGGGCGACCGCCTTGCCGCCCGCCTGACGGCATTGGCCGCGCTGGAAAACCCCCGTGACCTTTTCCAGCTTGAGGGCGCCGCTGACCGGTCCGGCAAAGCCTAAGCGGTCCAGGGCCAGGACGCCGTTGACCTGGTCGGCCCCGGTGCGCGCACCAGCGGCCAGCAAGAGGCCCCGGCCTGTGAACGCCGCGCCGCGCGCGTCGGCTTCCAGGCGCACCGCGCCCGTCAGCAGAGGCAGGATCTGGGTGCGGGTCCTGACGGCTCCAAGCGGCAGGCCGGCCAGCCGGGCATCGGTCAGGCGGCCGCTCCACAGCGTGCCCTCGGCTTTCCCGGCGGTCAGCCGGCCCTTGCCGGCGCCCAGGGCCAGTGACAGGGGCGCGCCAAGGATGAGGGCGATGGCGAAGGCGGCGACGAACAGGATCAGGAGTTGGGGTGTTCTCATGGCGCGGTCCGCCCCAGCGTGATCTGCGCCTCCAGCAGGCCGCCGTCGGTACGCGAGGCGGTCATCTCGCTGACCGCCACGCCCTGGGCGCGGGCCAGGCTGGTCAGCCAGCCCATCATCAGGCCGGGCTCGGCCCCGGTCAGCCAGATCGTCAGACGGCCGTCGGCCTCCTCACGTCGACGGTCGATGGTCAGGCCGGCGGCGGCGGCAGAGGCTTCGACCACCGTCTGAAGCGGCTGGCCCGAGGTCACTGGCAGGCCGCCGGTCCTGGCCGCGCCGTCAAGCTGAGCGAAGCGGTCGGCCGCCTTGCGCAGCCTGGCCTCGGAGCCTTTCACCGCGCTGTTCAGGGGGACCAGCACTGCGAACCAGCCGACAACCAGCAGGAGGGCAAGGCCCATCGCCGCCAGCATGATCTGTTCGCGTCGGGAGCGGGCCTCCCAGGCGCTACGCAGGCGGTCAATCATCGGGCGCTCCGGACGATGAGGTCGGTGCTGATGCGCCCGCCTTCGGTGACGGTAGAATCCTCGATCATGTCGAGGCCGGCCTGGGCGGCGGCGGCCTTCAGGGTATCGAGGTCGGAGTAGTTGACGTAGGCGACGCTGATCCTCAAGGCCCCATCCTCGCCGTAGACGAGGGTCTCCATGCGCACCGGGCCGCTGGCCTGCACCACCTGGAATGTGGCTGCCGAAAGCTCGAGGAAGCGGTCAGCGGCCCGGCGGGCTTCCAGTTGGGCGAGGGCCTTGCTGGCGGGATCCTTCTGGCCGCGGAGGGAGGGGACCATGGCCACAGCCCGGCGGTCGGCGCGGTCTTCCAGGCCCATTGCGCCGCCCGTGTTGCGGGCGATCTGGGCGCCGGCGATCAGCAGGGGCGAAATCACCAGCAGGGCGGCGAGAATGGCGGCGCGCTTCCAGCCGCCGCCTTCGCTGCGCTCGCCACCGGGGGCGAAGGGGCCTTGCAGCAGGTTGATGGCCGGGGCCTCGGCGCCGCGGGCCAGAAGGGCGGCGGACTCCAGCGGATTGGCCGGCGTCGGCGTGCGCGGGCCCAAGACGGCGGCCAGCAGCTCCGGCTCGCCTGAAAGGGCAAGTTCGTGGCCGCGCACGGCCAGCAAGGGTCCAAATCTTACGCCGACCAGGCGGTCCCCGGCAGGCGGCAGGATCAGGTGGTCGGGTGTGACCACGTCCGGCTTGACCCCCAGCGCCGCCGCGCGGTCCAACCAGCCCTGAAGTCGGGGTGCGTCGACGATGGCGGTCAAGCGGGGACCTTCGCCGCGCGGGCCGACGGCGATGTGCTGGCGCTCAGGCGCGGCGGCCAGGGTCTCTCCCAGCATGAAGCCGGCGGCGGAGCGTGCCTGGGCGTCACTGGCGTCGGGCAGCTCCAGCCAGCGGGCGACGACATCGGCTCCCGGCGTCACCAGGATGGTGTGGGCCGGCGCCCAGCCGTCGGCCTCGCCCGGGCGCATGACGTCATAGCGCAGCACCTCGCCACCTTGCGCTTCAAGTACTTCGGGGAGCCGTTCGGGATCGGCGAACAGGATGATCAGGCGGTTCATTCGTCGTGCGTCCAACGGCGGGCGACCAGGCGGACGCCGCCGGGCGAGGGGGCTTCGAAAAGCGAGCTGAGGGTGACATCGCCACCGGCGAAGGTCACTTCGGCGTCGAGGGTGAAATAGCGTGACCGCAGATCGACCTGGCTGCGCACGCCGGCGTCGGCAGGCACCTGGGCGAAGGCCGGACTGGCCCAGAAGGCGGCCAGATCCTTGAAGCCGCCCGCCGGGCGACCGGACAGCACGGAACGAGCTGCGCTGACCGATACGCCGCCCTCGGTCAGGGCCGTGAGAACGACGGCGCGGTCGGCGCCGAGCGTGTTGATGTTGACCGGCGACAGATCGGTTGTCGGCAGGGCGCAGACGTAAGGACGGAGGGCGGCGTAGACGGCGGGGGTGAAGCCGCGGACGGCGCGCAGTTCGCTGACCTCGGCCAACGGGGCAGACGCGGTCCGGTAGGGTGTGGCGCCCCTCAGATAGCCATCGTCTTCCGTCCCCGGTGCGCCGACGTTGTTGCTGTCCATCCACTCGGCCAAGCTATTCGACAGCGTCTCCGGCTGGGGCTGGTTCAAGGCCGTCAGCAGGGCGGTGAACTGGCGCACGCCCTGTTCGCGGCGCACGAACGGCTCGCCGCCGCCGGCCAGCACCAGGCTGTTCAGGTTGAAGCAGGCCGTGCCGTCACTGACTTTGGCGAGGATCTGGCCGCTTTCGATCGGGAAGGCGATAGGGCGGCCGTTCCACCCGCCTTCCAGCGAGGTGCGGACCGCGTCCCGCTCCAGCAGCCGGCTGATGCGGGCCCGGGCCAGTTCCTCGGCCCCGATGGCGAAATACTGTCCCTGGGTCGCGGTGGCGGCATTAAAGGTGCGGCGCAGGCCAAAGCGAATGTCATCGAGCACGCCAACGGCGATGGCCGACATCACGGCCACCAGCAGCAGGACGGTGAGCAGCGCGACGCCCTTTTCGTGTGGCTTGCCCACCTGTTGCTTGATCGGAGGGGTCATCGGCTGTTTCCCGAGGTGAGGAACAGCTGGCTGATGGCTCCAAGTCCCTGGACGGTCAACTCGAGACGGACGGCCCCGGGTAACTCGACACCCGACTGACCCTTCCAGGCCGATTGCCAGGCGCCCTGGTGAAGGAAGGCGACCTGGGAGCTGTCGACGCCATCCAGCAGGACCTGGGCCGGGCCCAGCGCCGTTCCGTCGAGGGCGGCGCGGACCCGCCGCTCGATACGTCCGCCGGAGAGGCGGTATTCGACATACTGCAGGGAGGGTCTGGCGGCCTGATCGGGATTTTCCCAGCCACGGCGGACCAGGACAAACAGTCGCTCGCTGTTGCCGCCCCAGGGGTCGCCGCCAATAAAGGCGACGCCGGTGGGCGTTCCGGTGGTGTCCCGGGTGCGGCGGGGAGCGGTCTGGGCCAGATCCGCTCGCAGGGTCGCGCGCAGACGCTGGAAGTCTGCGAAGCGTTCGACCCGGCTCTTCACCGCCGACTGGCTGGTGAGGGTCGACCCCATGACCGCCGCCCCTGCTGCGGCCAGCAGGCCGAAGACGAAGAGGGCGACCAGCATCTCGACCAGGGTAAAGCCGTCGCGTCTCATTTGACGCTCCGGAAAACGGTCAGGGCGCTGGCCGGCTTGGGGCCGGCGGGGTCGAGCACGACGATGTCGATACGGATGAGATCGGGATCGGCCGTGCCGGAGACGCGGCGCGTCCAGCGCCAGGTTCGCATTCCAGCCTGTTCAGCGCCGTTGGTGACGCCTTGAGGGGGCGGCTTCAAGGTCGTCAGCGCCTCGACGGCGCGGTTCTCGGCGACCACGGCGGCCAAGGCCTTGGTCTCGATCCGGCCGGCGGCGCGGGTGTTCTCGCCCGACAGGTTGATCAGCGCCATGGCGGCCAGACTGAACACGGTCAGCGCCACCAGAAGCTCGATCAGGGTGAAGCCGGCCCTAGCGCGCATCGACCCTCACATTGCCGGCCTGGTCGACGAGCACCTCGACCTCCTTGCCGGCGCGGCGAAGGGTGAAATGGGCAGGGTTGGCCAGGCCCGTCGGATCAAAGCTGACACGGCGGACGTCCTGGTCGCTGGTCACCTCGGTGCCGGGCAGCCAGGCTTCGGCCTCGAACGGGCCGTCGTCGAGCGGCTGCCAGCCGCCGGCCTTGCGCACGCGGAAGGCATAGCCGTCGTCGGTCAGAGCCACTTCCACGGGCCGGTTCACCAGCACAGCCTCCTCCTGCGCGCGCTTCAGCCGGGCGGCGAAGCGTTCTCCTTCGGCGGCGATGGTCATGCGGCCATCGGGAATGGCCACGACCACGACGGCCGCCATCAGCCCCAGCACGGCCAGCACCACCATCAGTTCAACGAGGGTGAAGCCGGCGCGCGCCGAGCTATTTCCAGTTGCCGATATCCGCGTCATCGCCTTCGCCGCCCTCCTGGCCGTCGGCGCCGTAGCTGTAGATGTCGAAGGGGCCGTTCTTGCCCGGGTATCGGTACTGGTAGGCGTTGCCCCAGGGATCGTCCGGCAGGCGCTTGATGTAGCCACCCTCGCGATAGCGGCTGGCGGCGACGCCGGCCGGCGGGGTGGTCAGGGCCTGGAGGCCGGCGTCACCGCGTGGGAAGGCGAAGGTGTCGAGGCGGTAGCTCTCCACCGCCTGCTCAAGCGTGGCGATATCGGCCCGGGCCTTTTCCTTCATGGCGCGGCCCTGGGCCGGCAGCACATTGATGATCACCACCGTGGCCAGCAGACCAAGGATGACCACCACCACCATCATCTCGACGAGGGTGAAGCCGGCGCGGCGAGGGCGTTTATTTTCAACGTCTTGCGACATCATTTCAACCAATGGCCAGGGTGTTGATCTGCAGAATGGGCAGCAGGATGGAGAGGACGATGGTGGCGACGACCACGCCCATGACAATGATGATTGCGGGTTCCAGCAGGCTGAGGGCCGCGCTGGTGAAGGTGTTGAACTCGCGCTCCAGATAGTCGGCGGCGCGCGACAGCATCATTTCCAGGCGGCCGGAAGCCTCGCCGCTGGCGGCCATGTACAGAAGCACGGGCGGAAAGACGCCGGCCTTGCGCAGGGCCGCCGACAGTCCGCCGCCTTCGCGGATGGAGACGGTCATGTCCTCGGTGGCGCGGCGCAGGACGCTGTTGCCGACTGTCCGGGCCGTCAGGGTCAGGCCCTCGAGGATCGGCAGGCCGCTGGCCAGCATGGTCGACAGGGTGCGGGCCAGACGGGCGGCATTGGCTTCCCGCTGTAGCCGTCCGATGATCGGCAGGCGCAGAAGGACGCCGTCGACGGCCAACCGGAAGTCCGGATTGCGCATGCCCTGAGCGCAGGCGAGCCCGCCGACGAACAGCAGGATCAGGCCGATCCAGCCGTAGTTCTGCATGGCGCTGGAGACGCCGATGATGATGCGGGTCAGGAGAGGCAGGGTCTGGCCCATGCTGTCGAACTGGTCGACGACCTTCGGCACCACGAAGGCCATCAGGGCGATGACCACCAGGATGGCGGTGGCGGCCAGAGCCATGGGATAGACCAGAGCGGTCGTCAGTCTGGCGCGAACGGCCTGTTCCTGTTCAAGCAGGTCGGCGAGCCGGTCGAGGATGGCGGGCAGGGAGCCCGAGGTCTCGCCGGCGGCGACCATGGCGCGGTACAGGGGCGGGAAGCTGGCGGGGCGGCGGCCCATGGCCTCGGACAGGCGGAAGCCTTCACGGATGCCGCCATGAACCTCGCCCAGAATGGCGCGGACCTTTGGTTGTTCACTGTTCTGGGCGATGGCCCGCAGGGCTTCTTCCAGCGGGCTGACCGAGACCAGGGTCGAGAGCTGGCGAGTGATCAGCGACAGGTCCTTGGGCGACAGCTTCTCGCGAAACAGGCTAGCGCCGGGGCCGCTGTCGTTGGCGGCGGTCAGGCGGACAGGGGCCAGGCGGCGCTTCTGCAGGATGGCGCGGGCGGCCCCTTCGTCGGCGGCTGTGACGACGCCATTGCGGGCTGTGCCTTGCGCGTCGAGCGCCAGATACTCAAACGCCGCCATGCCCCTCGGCTCCTACCTGGGCTTCGGCTGTCTGGCGCGTGACGCGCAGCATCTCTTCCATCGTCGTGACGCCGGTCAGGACCAGGTCACGGGCGGCGGCGGCGAGGTCGCCGGTCTCGGCGAGACCGGCGCCGAGCGCCTGTTCGTCGGCATTGGAAGCGATCAGGCCGCGGACATGGTCGTCGATGCGGATCGCCTCGTAGACGCCGATACGGCCCTGGTAGCCGGTCTGATTGCAGTGCTCGCAGCCCCTGGCGCGAAACAGTGTCTGGCCTTCAGCCACGTCGAGGCGATGGGCGGTGGCGGCGTCGGCGGCGTAGGGCTCACGGCAGGCGTCGCAAAGCCGGCGCACCAGGCGCTGGGCCAGCACGGTGCGCAGGGTCGAGGCCAGCAGGAAGGGCTCGACGCCCATGTCCCGCAGGCGGGTGACGGCGCCGGCCGCGTCGTTGGTGTGGACCGTCGAGAGGACCAGGTGTCCGGTCAGCGCGGCCTGGACAGCGATCTGGGCGGTCTCGCTGTCGCGGATCTCGCCGACCATGACCACGTCCGGATCCTGGCGCAGGATGGCGCGCAGGCCGGCGGCGAAGGTCATGCCGACCTTGGCGTTGACCTGGGTCTGACCGATGCCGTGCATGGCGTATTCGACCGGGTCCTCGATCGTCAGGATGTTGCGGCTGGCGTCGTTGAGCAGGGCCAGGCCCGCATAGAGCGTGGTGGTCTTGCCCGAGCCCGTCGGGCCGGTGACCAGGATGATACCGTGCGGTTCCCGCACCGCGGACTCGAAAAGCCGCAGCAGCGCCGGCGGCATGCCCAGTTGCTGAAGCTGCAGGCCGGCCTGATCCTTGTCGAGGATACGCAGGACCACCCGCTCGCCGACCCTGGCCGGCAGGGTCGAAACGCGGACGTCCAGGGCCTTGCCGCCCAGCGCCAGGGAGATCCGACCGTCCTGAGGCAGGCGCTTTTCAGCGATATCCAGCCTGGCCATGACCTTGATCCGCGAGACCAGCAGCGGGCCGATCCGGTGGGGCAGGCTGAGGACTTCGCGGAGCACGCCGTCGACCCGAAGGCGGACAGTGACCGCCTTTTCGAAGGGCTCGATATGGATGTCGGAGGCGCCGAGGCGAGCGGCCTCGGCGATCAGGCCATTGATCAGTCGGATGACCGGCGCCTCATCCTGGGGGTCCAGGAGGTCGGCGGTGGCCGGTATGTCGTCGAGCAGGGCGTCCAGGCCGCCGGCCATCTCGACGCTGTCGGCGCTGGAGGCCGCGAGGCCCTCGCCGGCGTAGACTTCAGAGAATTGCCGATCGAACGCCGCGCCGGTCAGGGTCTCGATGGAGAGGGGGCGACCGAGCACCCGCCGGGCCTCGACCAGGGCCGAGGGATCGGCGCCTTCTCGCAGGCCCACCCGCGCGGTCTCACCCAGCGAAAGGAGCAGCACGCCCGCCCGCTTGGCGAAACTGTAGGACAGGGTCGGGTCCGTAAGGGTGATCATTCAGGCGACACAGGCGGGGGGGGTGGAGGGACATTTGGAGGCCTCGCACCCAACACATCCACAACAACATTGTCGAGGTCGTTGCCGCCGTCCTTGTTGGTGAAGGCCGGCTGCTGGCGCAGCATCTCGTAGCGCGGACCGGTAACGGCGCGGGCATCCTCGTCGTTGCGGATGATGCGGGGCCGCAGGAAGATCATCAGGTTGGTGCGCTTGCCCTCGCGGGCCCGACTCTTGAAGATCTCGCCCAGCAGCGGCACGTCACTGAGCAGAGGCGTCCGCTCGAGGCTGATGCTCTCGTCCTGCTGGAGGAGGCCGGCCAGCACGACGATCTCGCCATCCCCGATGACGGCGGTAGTCTCGACGACCCGCTTGTTGAGGATCAGTTCGGGATTGTTGGTCGTCACCGTTCCGGCGATGGCCGACACTTCCTGTCGCAGATGCAGGGTGACGCCGCCGCCGGCGTTGATCTGGGGCGTCACGGTCAGCTTTATGCCGATGTCCTGGCGCTGGACGGTGCGGAAGGGATTGGAATTGGCGTCGCCCAGCACTTCACCGGTGGTGATCGGGATTTCCTGACCGACCAGGATCGAGGCCTCGCGGTTGTCGAGGGTCAGAACATGCGGGGTCGACAGGAGCTTGGAGGAATTGTCCTCCCGCACCGCATTGATGATGAAGCCGAACAGGGTGTCGCCGCTGAGCGTCCCCGTCACCGCGCCAAGGGCGCCGTTGGAACCGAGCAGGGAGCTGAGCGCCGCGTCCCGCAGCTGGGCCAGCAATTCGCTGTCTTCGGGGAGGTTGTTCTCGCCGACAATGGCGCCGGTCAGGGCGAGGATGTTGGGGCCGGTGTTGGAATAGTTGGTGGCGGCGAAAGGCACATTGCCGCCCTGGCTGCCGAGGATGGTCTGGACGCCGAGCCGCTGGGCGGTGCCGTCGGACACCTCGACAACGATGGCCTCGACCAGCACCTGCTCGCGGCGCACGTCGAGCTGACGGATGACCTCGGCCAGCATGCGCTGGGTCTCGGGATCGGCGCTGATGATGAGGGCGTTGGCGCCCGGATAGCGGGCCAGGTTGGCGCGCTGCGATCCGGGGGTCACCGCGGCGGCCGGGGTAGCTTCGGCCGCCGCCTTGCCGCCGGCCGGCGCGGTAGTCTGCTGGCCGACCAGCTGCTGCAGGACCGGAAGCATCTCCTCGGCGTTGGCGTGCTTGAGGAAGACGACCTGAATGTCGGCGCTCGACTGGGCGCGACGGTCGAGGTCGTTGATGATCGGGATCAGCCTGGCGATCGCGTCAGTGTCGCCGCGCAGCATGATGGAGTTGCTGCTCTCGACGGGCACGATGGCGACAGCGCCACGGACGCCCTTGCCGTCAGCGCCGGGAGCGCTGGTCAGGTCGTTGAGCACGCGAGCGATCTCGCTGGCCCGGCTGTACTTGAGGGTGACGGTCTGGACCTGGGCCCGGTCCTGATCGATCTGACCGATCAGGCCGCGGATACGGCGCACGTTGTCGGCGTAGTCGGCGACGACCACGGTGTTGCCGCGCGGGTTGGCAGTGACGACGCCCTGGGGACCGACAAGCGGCTTGATCATCTCAGCCGCGCCGGCGGCGTCGATGGTGCGGAGCCGGAAGACCTCGGTGACAAAACCGCTGCGGCCAGCCGAGGGGGCGCGGGCGGCGTTCTCGGCCGGCTCGATGCGATAGGATGCGGGGCCGGTCGGGATGGCGATGTAGCCGTTAGAGCGCAGGGTGGCCAGGAAGACCTCGAACAGCTCGCCCTTGCTCAAAGGACCATCACTGGCGACGCTGACCGTGCCCTTGACGCGCGGGTCGATGATGAAGGTTCGGCCGGTGCTGCGGGCGACGTCCTGAATGAAGGCGCGGATGTCCGCGTCCTGGATATTGAGAACCTGGGATTGCGCCAGCACCGGCGCGGCGGGCGAAAGGGCGGACGCAGCGATGAGGGCCGCGAGGGCGAGGGTCCGGATGGTGTTCCTCAAGCGAGCGGCGTCCTTATTGAGAGACATCTGGGAAGGTCAGCTTGGTGGTCGCAGCGCCCCGCGCCAGGACCACATGATTGTCATGCACAGCCTGCAGGGTCACGCCCG
>JBILYE010000088.1:0-13563 GCA_044377925.1 Caulobacter sp.
AGGTCGGCCTCGAGCCCGGCGAGCCCGGCTGCAAGGTCAACGTCCTGGTGCTGTTCACCGCCGACGCCGACGCCTCGGTGCAGCGGGCCATGAAGTCCACGCCCCAGGCCTTTTCCCGCTACGACCTGGAAATGACATCCGGCCGCAAGGCCCTGCGCCAGTTCATGAACTCCGACGCGCCCGTCCGCTGGTGGCATGTCACCCACCGCGTGACCGAGGACGGCACCCGCTACAATTCGGGCGACCAGGTCCAGGTCTATTCGACCGGCCGGATCAGCAGCCGCACGCGCGATGACTTCGACCGCGCCATCGTGGTGGTCGACGCCAAGCGCGTCGGCCAGGTGCGGTTCGCGGCCCTGGCCGACTACATCGCCTTTGTTTCGCTGGCCCAGATCGACCCGCAGGCCGAGCCGAAGACCGGTAGCTCGATCCTCAACCTCTTCGCCGACAAGTCCCTGGGCATCGAGCCGAGCGACGGCCTGACCAGCTGGGACATCGCCTACCTGACCGGCGTCTACGAAGCCCGCCGCGACACCCGTAACTCCGACGGCCAGAAGCGGGACATCACCCGCACCATGGGCAAGGAGCTGAAAGAGGGCGAAGAGGGCGGGGATAAGCCCAAGGAATAGGCCCCTGGCCGACCCTTTAGGGTTGGCCCTGACGGCCCTGCGTGACATAAGGCCCGCTTCGCGCCGCGCGGGGCCTTCGAATGGCCCTGTTCGGCGTGCCCGATCCAACCCCGACGCGGGGTGATCCGCTCCACTCGTAGCGGCGCGCCGCCAGATGAAGACGAACCATGCAGATTGTTGAAAAGTCCGGTGAAGGCCTGAGCAAGGTCTATGGTGTGACCGTCCCGGCCGCCGAGCTGGCCGAGCGCCTGGAAAAGCGGATCGAAGAGGTCCGGCCCCAGATGAACATCAAGGGCTTCCGCCCCGGCAAGGTGCCGGCCGCGCACGTCAAGCGCGTCTACGGCAAGGGTCTGATGGGCGAGGTGGTCGACGCCGCGCTGAACGAGACCACCCAGAAGATCATCGACGACAACAAGCTGCGTCCCGCCGCCCAGCCGGACCTGAAGCCGACCGTCGACATGAACGACGTCATGGATGGCAAGGCGGACCTCGCCTATGAGCTGTCCGTCGAGCTGATGCCCGACTTCGAGCCGATCGATGTCTCCAAGCTGAAGCTGACCAAGCCGGTCTATGAGCCCACCGACAAGGAAGTCGATGAAGCCCTGGCCGAACTGGCCAAGCAGGCCCGTTCCTACGAGCCGCGCACCGGCAAGACCGTCAAGGCCAAGGCCGATGACCAGCTGCTCATCGATTTCGTCGGTTCCATCGACGGCGTCGAATTTGCGGGCGGCAAGGCTGAAGGCGCTGAACTGGTCCTCGGTTCGGGCCAGTTCATCCCCGGCTTCGAAGACCAGCTGACCGGCGCCAAGCCCGGCAGCGATGTCACCGTCAACGTCAAGTTCCCCGAGAACTACCAGTCGGCCGAACTGGCCGGCAAGGACGCGGTCTTCGCGGTGAAGGTGCATGAAGTGCGCGCCCCCAAGGACTCGGAAGTCAACGACGAGCTGGCCACGCGCCTGGGTCTCTCGGACCTCGCCGCCCTGCGCGAGATCCTGCAGAAGAACCTGGCCGACCAGTACGGCCGCGCCAGCCGCTTCAAGCTGAAGCGCGCCCTGCTTGACGAGCTGGACAAGGGCCACGACTTCCCGCTGCCCCCCGGCATGGTCAAGGCCGAGTTCGACGGCATCTGGCAACAGGTCGAAGCCGACAAGGGCGCCGGCAACCTGCCGGACGAAGACGCCGGGAAGTCCGACGACGACCTGAAGGTCGAATACAGCAAGATCGCCGAGCGCCGCGTGCGTCTGGGCCTGGTGCTGGCCGAGATCGGCCGCATCAACAACGTCACGATCAGCGACCAGGAACTGCAGACCGCCATCCAGCGTGAAGCCATGGCCATGGCCCAGCAGTACGGCCTGCAACCGCAACAGGCCTTCGACCTGCTGCGCCAGAACCCCCAGGCCCAGGCCCAGATCCGCGCCCCCCTCTATGAGGACAAGGTCGTCGAACTGATCTTCGACAAGGCCACGATCAAGGACAAGAAGGTCACCAAGGCCGAACTGGAAGCCGAAGACGACATGCCGGAAGGCTACTGATCCTTCAGAGGATCGGAACTGAACGAGGGCCCCGGAGTGATCCGGGGCCCTTTTTCTTGTGATAGGCGTGTCGCGGGCCCGCTGCGCTCTCGCGCCGCCCTTGCATCCTGTTAACCCGGGCACGATATCCGGGGGGAGGGCGTCGGCGCGGCTTGATTCGCGACATGCCCGGAACGTTTCAAGGAGCACCCATGTATTACGACGACTACGAACGCACCGCCGCCAACCTCGTGCCCATGGTGGTTGAGCAGACCAGCCGCGGCGAGCGGGCCTTCGACATCTTCTCGCGCCTGCTGAAAGAGCGGATCATCTTCCTGACCGGTCCGGTCGAGGACGGCATGAGCAGCCTGATCTGCAGCCAGCTTCTCTTCCTGGAGTCCGAGAACCCCAAGAAAGAGATCCAGATGTACATCAACTCGCCCGGCGGCGTGGTGACGTCCGGCCTCGCGATCTACGACACCATGCAATACATCAAGAGCCCGGTGACGACGCTCTGCATGGGCATGGCCGCCTCGATGGGGTCCTTGCTGCTCTGCGCCGGCGCCGCCGGCCAGCGGATCGCCCTGCCCAACGCCCGCATCATGGTCCACCAGCCCAGCGGTGGTTTCCGCGGCCAGGCCTCGGACATCATGCGTCACGCCGAGGACATCCTGAAGACCAAGCAGCGGCTCAACGAAATCTACGTCAAGCACTGCGGCCGCACCTACGAAGAGGTCGAGGCCACCCTCGACCGCGACCACTTCATGAGCGCCGACGAAGCCAAGGCCTGGGGCATCGTCGACCACGTCCAGAGCTCGCGCGAAGAGACCGAAGCCGGCGCCGGCTAGGTTCGGGTTCATCGAAATGCAGGCGGCCCGCAGCGATGCGGGCCGTTTTGCGTCTCAGGGCCTGCCCTTGAAGACGCGGTAGCCGGCCTCGTCGGCGATGGCCAGCATCTCCTTGTCGCCGGCCGTGTCGCCATAGGCGGCGGTCAGGCGGACGTCGTCGCCGTAGACTTCCCGCAGACGCCGGACCTTTTCGGGCCCCCGGCAGTTCTGGCCGGCGAAAACGCCGAGGCAGCGCCCCTCGGCGTCGAAAGCCAGCTCGGTGCCGATCAGGCCGTCGGCGCCCAGGCCCCGGGCGAACGGGGCGACCACGAAATCCGGCGAGGCCGTGACAATGATGGTCTTGGCCCCCTTGGTCCGCCAGCGCCGCCAGGTCTCGACGGCGTCGGGCCGCATCAGGCGGCCGGAATTTTTCTCGGCGAATCGCCGGGCCTCTTCCTGCAACTGTTCCTGGCGCGTGCCCTTGAGGAACTCACGCACAGCGGCCGCCTTCAGCTTTCCGCGATTGCGGTCAAACAGGTAGACGATGACCTGCGGGGTCAGTTTCAGGCAGCCCACGGCGTATCGAAGGGAACCGGTGCGCCACTTGAGGAAGGCGGTGAAACTGTCGCGCACCGTCATCGTGCCGTCGAAATCGAAGGCCACCATGCCGAGCTCGTGCAGGGGATCAGTCATGATCCCACCGCCGACATTCAGTCGTCCGAGCATTGTCGCCTTGCGCGCCATGATCCCCATATAGCCCGGAACACCGGGCCTTCCCCATTCAAGACGCCGCTTGCATCACGATTCGTCACAATCGAGCGATGCGGCTGCGCCACAGCCGTTGTCGGGATACAACGGACACACCATCTATCTGTTAACGATGGATCGGCTATTCGAGTCGATCTGTGGGCATTGTTCCTGGCCCTTTGTCATCGCGGCGCTTGCCGCGAGGCGGCGGATCGGGGAATGTCAAGGTTTAGACAACCCGCACAGTGTAACCTGCGAATCCAACTCGCAGGATCGTTCCGCGGGGAGGGGGCGTTAAAGCCGCAAGGCTGGCGAGCCCCGGAGTGTGAGAAGCGAAATGACCAAGGCCGCCAGTGGCGACTCGAAAAGCACCCTGTACTGCTCCTTCTGCGGAAAGAGCCAACATGAGGTGCGCAAGCTGATCGCCGGCCCGACCGTGTTCATCTGCGATGAATGCGTCGAGCTCTGCATGGATATCATCCGCGAGGAGCACAAGATTGCTTTCGTGAAGTCGAAGGACGGCGTCCCGACTCCGAAGGAAATCCGCGAGGTCCTCGACGACTATGTGATCGGCCAGGAGCACGCCAAGAAGGTGCTCTCGGTGGCGGTGCACAACCACTACAAGCGCCTCAACCACGCCGCCAAGAACAGCGACGTCGAACTGGCCAAGTCGAACATCCTGCTCGTCGGTCCGACCGGTACGGGCAAGACGCTGCTGGCCCAGACCCTGGCCCGCATTATCGATGTTCCGTTCACGATGGCCGACGCCACCACCCTGACCGAAGCCGGTTACGTCGGTGAGGACGTCGAGAACATCATCCTCAAGCTGCTCCAGGCTGCCGACTACAACGTCGAGCGGGCCCAGCGCGGCATCGTCTACATCGACGAGATCGACAAGATCAGCCGCAAGTCGGACAACCCCTCGATCACCCGCGACGTGTCGGGCGAGGGCGTCCAGCAGGCGCTGCTGAAGATCATGGAAGGCACCGTCGCTTCGGTGCCTCCGCAGGGCGGCCGCAAGCATCCCCAGCAGGAGTTCCTGCAGGTCGATACGGCGAACATCCTGTTCATCTGCGGCGGCGCCTTCGCCGGGCTGGAGAAGATCATCTCGGCGCGCGGCCAGGGCACCTCGATCGGTTTCGGCGCCAAGGTGGCGGACCCGGACGAGCGGCGCACCGGCGCGATCCTGCGCGGCGTGGAGCCGGACGACCTGCAGCGCTTCGGCCTGATCCCCGAGTTCATCGGGCGTCTGCCGAACATCGCCACGCTTGAGGATCTCGATGAAGCGGCGCTGATGACCATCCTGACCGAGCCGAAGAACGCGCTGATCAAGCAGTACGCGCGCCTGTTCGAGATGGAGAATGTCGGCCTGAAGTTCACCGACGACGCCCTGATGGCCGTCGCCCGCAAGGCCATCCTGCGCCGCACCGGCGCGCGGGGCCTGCGCTCGATCATGGAAGTGATCCTGCTCGACACCATGTTCGAACTGCCCAGCTACGAGGGCGTCGAAGAGGTGGTGGTCAACGCTGAGGTGGTCGAAGGCCGCGCTCAGCCGCTGGTCATCTACGCCGAGAAGAAGGGTGGAGCGGGGGCGGCCTAAGCGCCAACCTCACCGCTGGAAATGCCAAGGCCCGCTGGAAACAGCGGGCCTTTCGCTTGATCAGAACGCCGCTTCGAGGGGAACGCCCGCCATCGTAACCCGGTGCATCAGCCGGTAGTGGCCATGGTAGTCGTTCTTGGCAAAGTGCCAGGTGGCGCGATTGTCCCAGATGGCGACCGAGCCAGGCTCCCACTGGAAGGTGTAGGTGCGCGACTTGTCGATGGCGTGGGGGAGCAGCTGGTAGAGCAGTTCCTGGCCTTCTTCCTTGGAGAGGCCAACGAAACCGGTCGTGAAAGCCGGGTTCACATAGAGCACCGGCTTGCCGCTGCCCGGGTGCTTGATGACCACGGGGTGGACGGTCTCAGGCAGATCACGGCTGCCCGACAGGGCGTCCTGGTCGGAGTTGGCGTAGGCGCCGCCCTCGCCGAAGACATGGGCCGTCGAGTGGATGGCCTGCATGTGGCGGACCCGGTCCTGCAGCTCGGCCGGCAGGCTGTCCCAGGCGGCGTACATGTCGGCAAACAGGGTGTCGCCGCCGCTCGGCGGCAGGTCGCGGGCGACCAGGATGGAGCCGAGGGCCGGTTCGACGTCGTAAGAGTGATCGGTGTGCCAGCCGCCGCCGATGTTGCTGGTCTGCTCCTTGGTCTTTTCGACCTTGGCGATTTCCGGCCAGTCGGCGTCGGCCGGGAAGAAGCGGTTGATATCGATGGGGGCGAAGGCGCGGGCCAGGTCGAGGTGCTGTTGGCGCGACAGGGTCTGGCCACGGAAGAACAGGACGCCGTGCTCGAACAGGGCTTCTCGCAGGACATCCGCCATCCTGGCGTCGATGCGGGTGAGATCGACGTCGTGCACCATGGCGCCGCAGCCGGGCAGTTTTTCGACGGTCAGGGTTTCCTGGATCATGGCGTGCTCCGTTGTTGGCTGCATGAAGCCATGGGTGGCGACAAGGGATTGTCACCGAAGTAACATTGAGTATGGACCCGCAGATCGGCCCTTATCGCGAAATGTTCGATCGCTCCGGCTGGTTGGCCGAGCATCCGGAAGGGCTGCGCCTGGCCCTGCTGGCGGCGGCGCGGACGCGCTGGCTGGCGCAGGGGGAGTGGGCCCATGGCGAGGGAGATGAAGCGGCGGGCCTGCTGATGGTGCTGGAGGGCAGGTTGCGCCTGTTCGCCCAGGCTCCCGGCGACCGGGAGGCCCTGATCGGAATGATGGGACCCGGGGCGGCGATCGGGCAGAGCCCGGCGTTTGGCGGCGGGCCCAGACTGGTGACGGCGGTCAGTGTCGGCCGCAGCCTGGTGCTGGTGTTGACCGACAGCGCGCTGCGCCGGGTCGGGGAGACCTGGCCGGGGGTGTGGCAGGTGGTGGCGCAGCTGATCTATCGCCAGCTGCAGTTCAACGTTCAGGTGGCGGCCGAGCGGGTTGCGTTGCCGCCCCGCGCTCAACTGGCCTCGCGGCTGGTGATGCTGGCGCTTGGCGGCGATATGGTCGCGGCCAACCAGTCCGACCTGGCCGAGATGCTGGGGTTCAGCCGGAAGGCTGTGAACGGCTGGCTGGGCGAACTGGAGGCGGCGGGGGCGGTCAGGCTGGGCTATGGGCGAATCGAAATCGTCAGTCGCCGTGTGCTGGAGCGGGTGATGGCCGAGGAGCGGTGACTGTGCGATCAGAGGGCCATGAATCTGCTCTTTGATACCCTCACCAGGGTTGGCGCGGCCGATGCGCCGTTTCTGGAACGGCCCGATGGCTCGGTCATCACCTATGGCGATCTCGATGCGCTGACCGGACAGTGGGCGAACGCCCTGGTCCAACGCGGCGTGAAACCGGGCGACCGGGTGGCGGTGCAGGTCGAGAAGAGCCCGGAGAACCTGATCCTCTATCTGGCGACCGTGCGGGCCGGGGCGGTCTTCCTGCCGTTGAATACGGCCTACACCCTGTCGGAGCTGTGGTACTTCATCAGCGACGCCGAACCCGCGCTGATCGTCTGTGACCCCACCGTTGCGCCTCGCGTCGTCGAGTTCGGCATGACCGCGACCCTCGATGCGAAGGGGCAGGGAAGCCTGGCAGATCTGGCCGCCGCGAGCCCCACGGCTTTCGAGACCGTGGAGCGGGGTCCCGAAGACCTGGCGGCGATCTGCTACACCTCCGGCACAACGGGGCGGTCGAAGGGGGCGATGCTGACGCATGGCAACCTGACGGCCAATGCGCAGACCCTGGTGAAGCTTTGGCAGTTCACGGCCGCCGACGTGCTGATCCACGCCCTGCCGATCTATCATGTGCATGGGCTGTTTGTGGCGACCAACGTCATCATGGCGGCAGGGGCGTCGATGATCTTCCGGCCGAAGTTCGATGCGGCCGAGGTGCTGGGCCTGATGCGGCGCGCCAGCAGCCTGATGGGCGTGCCGACCTTCTACACCCGGCTGCTGGACCAGCCGGGGCTGACGGCTCAGGCGACGGCCGGGATGCGGCTGTTCATTTCGGGTTCGGCGCCGCTGCTGGCCGAGACCCATCGCGAGTTCGAGGCGCGGACAGGACAGGTCATCCTTGAGCGCTACGGCATGACCGAGACGGGGATGAACACCTCCAATCCCTACGACGGAGCGCGGGTCGCCGGCACCGTGGGGCCACCTTTGCCGGATGTGCAGCTGCGGATCAGCGATCCGGAGACCGGGGCGGTCATGGCGGCAGGCGAGATCGGCATGATCGAGGTGCGTGGGCCCAACGTGTTCGCCGGCTACTGGCGGATGCCGGAGAAGACGGCGGCGGAGTTCAAGCCGGGCGGCTGGTTCATCACCGGCGATCTGGGGAAGATCGATGAGGCCGGCTATGTTCACATCGTCGGGCGCGGCAAGGACCTGATCATCACAGGCGGGCTGAACGTCTATCCCAAGGAGGTCGAGGCGGAGATCGATGCCCTCTCGGGCGTTGTGGAGAGCGCGGTGATCGGCCTGGCGCACGCAGACTTCGGCGAGGCGGTGACCGCGGTGATCGCCACTGGCGGCAAAGGCGGGCTCACCGAAGAGGCCGTGCTGGAAGCGCTTTCGGAGCGGCTGGCGCGCTTCAAGCAGCCCAAGCGGGTGCTGTTCGTCGATGACCTGCCGCGCAACGCCATGGGCAAGGTTCAGAAGGCCCTGTTGCGCGAAACCCATGCTGACCTCTACACCAACGCATCTTCTGGGGGCTGAATGAGCGACATCATCATCATCGGCGGCGGTCACAACGGTCTGACCTGCGCCTTCTATCTGGCCAGCGCGGGACTGAAGGTCACCGTTCTCGAAAAGCGCACCGTGGTCGGCGGGGCGGCGGTGACGGAGGAGTTCCATCCGGGCTTCCGCAACAGCGTGGCCGCCTACACCGTCAGCCTGCTCAATCCCAAGGTCATCAACGACCTGGACCTCACCCGGCACGGGCTGAAGGTGGTCGAGCGCAAGGCGGCCAACTTCCTGCCGGTCAGTGACAGCGACAGCCTGGTCACCGGCGAGGGGCGGACCCACGCCGAGGTGGCGCGGTTCTCTGCCAAGGATGCGGCGAACCTGGACGCCTACAATGACCGGCTGGACCGTATCGCCGATGTGCTGCGCGACATCGTCCTGCAGACGCCGCCTGATATGGTCGAGGGCGGCTGGCTGCAGGCCTTGCCGGAACTGCTGAAAAGCGCGTCGCTCGGGAAGATGGTTTCGAGCCTGGACACGACGGCGCGTCGGGACCTGCTGGCGCTGTTCTCGCAATCGGCGGGGGACTGGCTGGACGGCTGGTTCGAGAGTGACCCCATCAAGGCGGTGCTGGGTTTCGACGGCATCGTCGGCAACTTCGCCAGCCCCTACACGCCGGGCTCGGCCTATGTGCTGCTGCACCACGTCTTCGGCGAGGTGAACGGCAAGAAGGGCGCTTGGGGTCATGCCATCGGCGGCATGGGAGCGATCAGCCAGGCCATCGCCTCGGCGGCGCGGGAGAAGGGCGTCGAGATTCGCACCGGTGTCGGGGTGGCCGAGGTGCTGGTCGAGAACGGCCGGGCGGTCGGCGTCGTCACCGACAGCGGCGAGACCCTTCGGGCGAGGGCGGTGGTGTCCAACATCCACCCCAAGCTGCTGTACCAGCGGCTGCTCGACCTGGCCCTGTTGCCGGGCGATTTCAACGAGCGGATCGAGCGTTATCGCTCCGGCTCGGGGACGTTCCGCATGAACGTCGCCCTCAGCGAACTGCCGAAGTTTACCTGCCGGCCGGACGCGGGCGATCACATGACCGCCGGCATCATCATGGCGCCGAGCCTGGCCTACATGGAGAAGGCCTATTTCGACGCCCGGCAGACCGGATGGTCGAAGGAGCCGATCGTCGAGGTGCTGATCCCCTCGACGCTGGACGACAGTCTGGCGCCGGCCGGTCAGCATGTGGCCAGCCTGTTCTGCCAGCATGTCGAGCCGACGCTGTCGGGCGGCCGGTCGTGGGATGACCACCGCGAGGAGGTGGCCGATGTGATGATCGACACGGTCGACAAATGGGCGCCGGGCTTCAAGGCCTCCGTGCTGGGCCGGCAGATCAAGAGCCCGCTCGACCTGGAGCGGGACTTCGGCCTGGTCGGCGGCGACATCTTCCATGGCACGCTGGGCCTGGACCAGCTGTTCTCGGCGCGGCCGGTGCTGGGGCACGGGGCGCATCGGGGGCCGCTCAAGGGGCTCTACATGTGCGGCGCGGGCACGCATCCGGGCGGCGGGGTGACCGGCGCGCCGGGGCACAATGCGGCGCGGGAGATCCTCAAGGATGCCCGCAAACGAGCGTTCTAGGGCTTTGCAAGGTTCGGCGATCACGCTAGCGTTCACGCCATGAAGACCGGCGCCCCTCGCTCCGTATGAAGCTCCTGAACTGATCAGGCTCGACGCCGCGCGCGGCATATGGGCGGCCTGGCCGCCAGACTTCATCCGGACTTCCTCTCATGACCTCGACCACTCCCGCCAAAGCCCCGGATTGGGCCGCCCGTTTCAGCGACCGCATGGCGCGTGTCCGCGCCAGCGAGATCCGTGAGCTGCTCAAGCTGCTGGATCAACCCGACATCCTGTCCTTCGCCGGCGGCATTCCCGACCCGGAGCTCTTCCCGATCGAGCGGATCGAGGCCGCCTACCAGGGCGTGCTGGCCGATCCGGTGCTGGCGCGGCAGGCGCTGCAGTATTCGGTCAGCGAGGGTTATCTGCCGCTGCGCCAGTGGATCGCCGAGCGGATGACGCGGGACGGCATGCCGTGCGGGCCGCAGAACATTATGATCACGGCGGGCTCGCAGCAGGGGCTGGACCTGCTGGGCAAGCTGTTGCTCAGCGTCGGCGATACGGTGATGACGGCGCGGCCGACCTATCTGGGCGCGTTG
Organism: Caulobacter sp.; assembly: GCA_044377925.1. Classification (GTDB taxonomy): domain Bacteria; phylum Pseudomonadota; class Alphaproteobacteria; order Caulobacterales; family Caulobacteraceae; genus Caulobacter. The sequence goes on from JBILYE010000088.1 coordinate 10,665, forward strand.
CAGGCGTTCAACGGCTACCAGCCGGAATACATGGACCTGCCCGAAGGCGCGCTGACCGGGGAGGCCGACGCAGTGCTGGCGGCGCGGCGACCGGTGGTCGGCTACTTCGTGCCCGACTTCGCCAACCCGACCGGCGCCAGCCTGACCCTGGCGGAGCGGCAGGCCCTGCTCGACCTGGCCGATCGGCTGGACATGACCCTGATCGAGGACGCCGCCTATCGCGAGCTGCGTTTCGCCGGCGAGCCGTTGCCGACCCTGCTGGCGCTGGACATCGCCCGCAGCGGATCCATCGAGGCGGCGCTGACCCTCTATTGCGGCACCTTTTCCAAGACCCTGTCGCCGGCCTTGCGGATTGGCTGGATCGCTGGACCGGCCTTGGTCATCGAAAAGCTGGTGCTGCTGAAGCAGGGCGCGGACCTGCATGTTTCGACGATCAACCAGATGGTCGCCGAGCGGGTGGTTGCTGAAGGCTATGACCAGCATCTGGGGCGGCTGCGCGCGGCCTATGCGGCCAAGCGCGAGACCCTGCTTTCGGCGCTGAACCGCCACATGCCCGCCGGCGTCACCTGGACACCGCCGGAGGGCGGGATGTTCGTCTGGCTGACCCTGCCCGAAGGGATGGACGGCAAGGCGCTGCTCGAACGGGCGCTGGCCGAGGAGCGGGTCGCCTTCGTGCCCGGCGCGCCGTTCTTCGCCGAGGTGGCGGCGGACAACTGCATCCGGCTCAGCTACTCCCTGCCCAATGACGCCGACCTTGAGGAAGGCGTGCGGCGGCTTGGACGGCTGATCGGGCGTTGCGAAGAATCCACCCGGCCTTCCGCCACGACAGTCTTTTCCTGACCGTCCCATCCAGTATCGTTCCCGCCATGCCGCGTCAGACGGCTTGAGGGAGACTGCATCATGCGCGCCGTGGTTCGCCGTTCGGGACAGCTTGTCTGTGACGAGATCACCCAGCCGACGCCGGGGCCCGGCCAGACGCTGGTCAAGACCCTGCTGTGCGGCATCTGCGGGTCGGACCTGCATGCGCTGCACTACCTCGACCATATGGTGGCGCTTGCCAAAAAGGCCGGTGGAAGTGACCGGATGAACCCGGCGGCGGACATGGTGTTCGGCCATGAGTTCGTGGCCGAGGTGATCGAGCACGGGTCGGCCGGCGGGCGGTTCAAGGCCGGGACGCGGGTCGTCAGCGTGCCGATGACCTTCGGCCCGCAGGGTTTCGAGGCCGTCGGCTATTCCAACAATTTCCCGGGCGGGTTCGCCGAGTACATGGCCCTGACCGAGGCCATGTTGCTGGAGGTGCCCAATGGTCTGGCCACGGACCTGGCGGCGTTGACCGAGCCGATGGCGGTGGGCGCCCATGCGGTGGAGCAGGCCGACCTGCAGCCCGGCAGCGCCTCGCTGGTTCTTGGCTGTGGGCCGGTGGGCCTGGCGGTGATCGCGGCGCTCAAGCTGCGTGGGCATGGGCCGATCATCGCGGCCGACTTCTCGCCGGCCCGACGGCGGCTGGCGGAAAAGCTGGGGGCCGACGTGGTGGTCGATCCGGCCGAAGGCAGCCCGCACCTCAAGTGGGCCGATTTCGGCGTGCCGTCGTCGATGATGGAGCACGCCATGGCCAGGATGTCCGGTCAGTTGAAGGGTCGGTCGATCGTGTTCGAATGCGTGGGTTCGCCCGGCGTGCTGCAGGGCATCATCGAGGGCTGTCCGCCGGGATCGCAGATCCTGGTCGCCGGGGTCTGCATGGAGCCGGACAGTTTCGAACCCTCGCTGTGCATCAACAAGCAGCTCGATCTGAAGTTCGTGCTCGGCTACACGCCCGAGGAATTCGCCGCGACCCTGCACGACATCGCCGAGGGGCGGCTGGACGTGGCGCCGTTGATCACCGGGACGGTGGGACTGTCGGGCGTGGCGCAGGCCTTCGTGGATCTGAAGGATCCGGAAGCGCATGTGAAAATCCTGGTGAACCCCTCGCTCAACTGATCAGGCGGTCGCCGCCGACGGCCTTCAGGCGCTCGCTTCCCGGGCAGGATCGGCCGGGACTCCGGGCCGATCGCGGCTGCGGCCTTGTCGAAGCGGCCTACCATTATATCACGCCGCCGGGCCGCGAGGGGTCACACCGGCCGGTGGGCGATTGAATTCATTGATGAACTGTAGCTCCGGCCGTAGTTCGAAGCGCGGGGTTTGTAGGTCCGGATGTAGGTCGGAACGTAGGTCGAGCGTCTGCGATTGTAGCCCGGTATGTGCCTGCCGGAGGCTACAGGTCCGGCGGCGGCGCGGGGCGCTCAAAATGGGGCGAAATCGATATGTCTAGACATATTCATGTTCCAGACATCGCCCTGCTGCGAGACACGGAGGACGGTGCGAGGGGGACCGGGGACGCTGTCCCTGTCCCCCTCGACGGTGTGACCGTCGCCTATTCCGGCTTCTTGGCCATGCCCATGGCTTCGAGGATTTCGGGGCGGATGTTGTCCGTGCCCTTTTCCTGGATGTGCTGGGCGACCCGCATGCCGACGGCGGCCATGGCCTCGCCGATGAAGCGCGGGCGGTTTTCGGCGGCCCAATTCAGCGACGCTTCGCGGTTCTCGTTGAGGCCCTGGAACTTCGGCGCGACGTAGCGCGCCAGCAGTTCGTAGGACTTCTTCTTGGCCTCCCAGGGGGCCCAGTTGTGGTCCATGCAGAGGAAGGCGCCGAAGCCGCCGGACTGGGTCTGCAGCCGTTCGATCTGGGCGATGGCGTCTTCAGGCGTGCCGATGACGGCCATGCCGGAGGCGATCAGGGCGTCCACTGGGTCGGTCCCGTCCTGCGGGGCCAGCGGCAGGGCGGCGACTTCGCGGAAGTAGTAGAGCCAGTCCTCAAGGCCGAAGCGGACGTCGGCGCGGGCCTGCTCGCGGGTCTCGGCGAT
>JBILYE010000089.1:0-13560 GCA_044377925.1 Caulobacter sp.
GGCGTTTCGGGGGTACCTGGACGCGATGGCGCGGTTGGTTGAGGGGCGGGAGGGGTAGGCTGCGCGCCCGTTCCCTTCTCCCGCTTGTCGGGAGAAGGATCGCGCTAGCGGCGCCGAAGGGACTAACGAAAAAGCCGGCTCCGTGAGGAGCCGGCTTTCGCTTGTCGACAGTCGAAGTGCCTACTTCACCGGCTTGCCATCGGCGTCGACGACGATGACCGGGCCGTAGCCCAGGCCCTTGAGGTCCTTCTCGATTTTGGCGCGGTCGCCGACCACCACCCAGATGACATCGTCGGCCTTGACCACCCGCCTGGCGGCGGCGTTGATCCCGGCGACGTCGACGGCCTTCAGGCCCGGGGCGTAGGTGTCCCAGAAGTTGGCCGGGCGCTCCAGGGTGTAGAGGCTGGAGAGCGAGCCCAGGACCGAGCCGCCGGTTTCCCATTGGCCGGGTAGGGACTGGGTCATGTCGGTCTGGGCCTTGGCCAGTTCCTCGGCGGTGATCGGCCGCGTCGTGCCGACTTCCGTCAGCTCCTTGCGGAACTCGACCATCGACTCCCTGGTCTTGTCGGTCTGGACGCCCGAGAAGGCCACGAAGGTGCGCGGGCCGAGGCTGCCGTTGATGAAGCTGGAGGCGCCGTAGGACCAGTGCTTGTCCTCGCGCAGGTTCATGTTCAGCCGGCTGACGAACGATCCGCCGAAGACGTTGTTCATCAGCTCCACCGACCGCTCGTTGCTCTCGTCGCGCGGGGCGGCGGGGATGGCGGCGAGGATGGTGGTTTGCTGGGCGCCGGGCTTGTCGACGAGGTAGATCGCCTTCTGGGCCGGGGCGGCCGGAGGGATGGTGGCCCGCACCGCCGGGGTCGGCGACTTCCAGCCGCTGAAGCGCTGTTCAAGTTTGGCGGTCAGCTCGGCCATGGTGATGTCGCCGACGGCGACGATCATGGCCCCGTTGGGATTCAGCTGCGACTTGTGGAAGGCGACCAGGTCTTCGCGGCTGACGCTGTTGATCGTCTCCTCGGTGACGTTGATGCCGTAGGGGTGGCTCGGGCCATAGGCCTTCTCGGCGAAGACGCGGAAGGCCACCGACTGCGGCTGCTGCTTGGAGCGTTGCAGGCCCGCGATCTCGAGCTTCTTGAGACGGTCCAGTTCCGCCTGCGGGAAGGTCGGACGCAGGACCACATCGGCCATCAGGTCGAGCGAGGGATCAATGTTGGCCTTGAGAGCCGACAGCCCGACCGAGCTGAACAGCGAACCACCGCCGGCGTTGAGGCTGGCGCCCAGTTCCGACTGCTGGCGGCTGATGGTCAGGGCGTCGCGGTTACCCGCCCCCTCGTCCAGCATGCTCATGGTCAGGCCCGGGACCGAGCGGTCGCCGGCCGGCAGGTTGGCGAAGCCGCCCGGGAAGATCATCGACAGCTCGACCACCGGCACGGCCGTGCGGCGGGCCAGCATCACCTTCATGCCGTTCGACAGGGTGGCGGTCTCGTACTTGTCGAAGACGGCGGCGGCGATCGGGCCGACCGGCGGGGCCGGCTCGCGCTTGCCTTCCGGCAGGGCGGCGTCCTGGTAGGGATAGGGGGTCAGCTCGAGGGTGAAGTCGCCGTCGGTCAGCCAGGCGTTGGCCGCCGTCCGGATATCGGCCGGGGTGGCCTTGGCCCAGCGGTCGAGGGTTTCCTTGTAGGCGTCGGGGCTGCCCCGGAAGACCTGGTTTTCAGCCAGGATGTCGGACTTGCCGCCGAAGCCGCCGATCCGCTCGGCGCCGCGCACGAAGCCGGCGGAACGGTCGACCTTGATCTTGTTCAGCTCGGCGACCGTCGGGCCATCGCGAAGCAGTTTGGCCAGTTCCTCTTCCACGACCGCTTCGATCTTCGACAGGGGCACGCCCGGCTTGGCGGTGACCTGGACATGGAAGGTCGAGCCGATCTCGCCCTCGGCCTGGAAGGCGGTGACGGCGGTGGCGATCTGGTCTTCATAGACCAGGCGCTTGTAGAGGCGGGCAGTCTTGTCCGAGGCCAGCACGTCGCTGAGCAGGCTGAGGTAGTCATTGTCGGCCGAGCCGACCTGCGGCGTGTTCCAGACGCGGTACCAGCGCGACTGGGCGACGCGGTCCTGGACCTCGGCCCGTTGCGACCCGGTGCGCTTTGCGACCCAGGTCTTCTGCTTGACGACGGGCGGGCCGGCCGGGATGGCGCCGAAGTACTTCTCGGCCTTGGCCTTGGCCTCGGCCGGGGTGATGTCGCCGGCCAGCACGAGGGTGGCGTTGGCCGGGCCGTAGTAGGTCTTGAACCACTCCTTGACGTCGGTCAGCGAGGCGGCGTCGAGGTCGGCCATCTCGCCGATGACGGTGTGGCCGTAGGGATGGTCAGCGTCGTAGGTGCTGGCAGTGATGATGTCCCAGGCGATGCTGTAGGGCTGGTTCTGGCCCTGGCGCTTCTCGTTCTGGACGACGCCGCGCTGCTCATCGAGCTTGGCCTGATCAATGGCGTTCACGAGCCAGCCCATGCGGTCGCTTTCCAGGTAGAGAACCTGGTCGAGGGCGGCGGTCGGCACGTTCTGGAAGTAGTTGGTGCGGTCGGTGTTGGTGGTGCCGTTCATGTCGGTGGCGCCGAGCTTTTCCAGCGCCTTGAACCAGTCGGTGTTGGCGTTCTCGGAGCCGTTGAACATCAGGTGTTCGAACAGGTGGGCGAACCCGGTGCGGCCCTTGGGCTCGTTCTTGGAGCCGACGTGGTACCAGATGTTGACCGCCACGATGGGGGCCTTGTGGTCCTCGTGGACGATGACGGTCAGGCCGTTGCTCAGCGTGAACTTCGTGTACGGGATGTCGATGCTGGGCAGGGCCGGCGTCGCGGCGGCGGCGGCCGGGGCCTTTTTCGTCTGGGCGAAGGCGGGCGCGGCCAGAGGCGTGGTGAGCAGGGCCGCAACGGCGGTCGCCGCGAGCAGGCGTTTGGCGAGATGCATGAAAGTCCCCGGGACTGGAAGCTGGCGGGGACGCCCCCCGCGGATGGCGCAACCTAAGGGGAATGCGCGCCGGGTGGCATTACGGTTTTGTCATGGAGCAGGTCCTCCCCGATGGGGGAGGACCTAGGCGCCCATGGTCATCGGGCGCATGCCGAGGTCACTGAGCATCAGGGTGTCCTCGTCCATGCCAGGGAGCGGCGTCGTCAGGAGCTTGCCGCCGACGAAGATGGAGTTGGCGCCGGCCAGGAAGCAGAGGGCCTGAAGCTCCTTGCTCATGCCTTCGCGGCCGGCCGAGAGGCGGACCATGGATTTGGGGCAGACCAGGCGGGCGACGGCGATGGTGCGGACGAATTCGATGCCGTCCAGTTCGCCTTCCTGCCTGATCCGGTCGCCGAGCGGTGTGCCGCCGACGGGGACCAGGGCGTTGACCGGCAGGCTGTCGGGGTGGGCCGGCAGGGTGGCCAGCTGGTGCAGCAGGCCGGCGCGGTCGCTGCGTTGCTCGCCCATGCCGACGATGCCGCCGCAGCAGGTGCTCATGCCGGCGTCGCGGACGTGGGCCAGGGTGTCCAGACGGTCCTGGTAGGTGCGGGTGGTGACGACCTCGCCATAGTACTCGGGCGAGGTGTCGAGGTTGTGGTTGTAGTAGTCGAGGCCGGCTTCCTTGAGGGCCACGGCCTGGTCGGCGGTCAGCATGCCGAGGGTGGCGCAGGTTTCGAGACCCAGCGCCTTCACCCCGCCGATCATGGCGGCGACCTTCGGCAGGTCGCGATCCTTCAGGTCGCGCCAGGCGGCGCCCATGCAGAAGCGCTGAGCTCCTCCGGCTTGCGCCGCTTTGGCGGCGGCGATGACGGTATCGGCGTCCATCAGTTTGGAGGCCTGAAGGCCGGTCTTGAAGCTGGCCGACTGGCTGCAGTAGCCGCAGTTCTCGGCGCAGCCGCCGGTCTTGACCGAGAGGAGCTGGGACAGCTGCAGCTCGGAGGGATCGAACCAGCGGCGGTGAACCTGGGCGGCCTGGAAGACCAGCTCCATGAAGGGCAGCTCGAACAGCGCCTCGATCTCGTCCTTGCGCCAGTCGTGGCGGGGCAGGGCGGGATCAACGAACTGGACGGGGGCGTTCATGGATAACCTCGGTCTGGGGGCAGGCGGGGGTGGTTGTAGTGCGGGGGAAACAAGAGGGAAAGCCTCACGCTGGGACAGCGACTATCCGCCCTTGTAGACCCGCCCGCCTCGCATCACGAAGCCCACGGACTTGAGCACCCGCACGTCCGTCAGCGGATCACCCGACACCGCGATCAGGTCCGCCTGCTTGCCGGGTTCCAGGCTGCCGACTTCGCTGGAAAGGCCCGGCAGGTCGGCGGCGGTGATGGCGGCGGCGATCTTGAACTCACCGAACATATCCGGTCCCCAAAGCAGTTTGGGCGAGCCTAGGACGGGCCGCGTGGGGTTGCGAGGAATTTAGGAGGCGAGGGGGCGAGGCATTGCTAGGAATTGGCCATGCGCCGCCTGCTGACCCTGTTCGCCCTTGTCCTCGCCATCCCGCTGATGGGGGCCGCAGCCTCGCCTGCCTTGCGCTACAGCCTTTCGCCGGTCTTCGAGGGGCGGGCTTTGAAAGCGATTGCGGTGGAGCTGAGCTTCGCCGGCGACGCCGACGGCGAGACGGCGCTGCGGTTGCCTGGCGAATGGGGCGGCAGCGGCGAGCTTTGGAAGCATATCACGGCGCTGAAGGTGGACGGTGGGAAGATGCGGGAGGCGGGGCCGTCCGGGCGGGTCATCAGCCATCAGCCCGGCGTGCCGCTGACCGTGCGCTACCGGCTGGTCAACGGCTATGACGGTGATCCGGCGCCGGGGATGGGCAATCCGTATCGACCGGTGGTCCGGCCGACCTGGTTCCAGCTGATCGGCGATGCGACCTTCATCGAAGTGGAGGGCCGTCAGGACGTTCCAGTGCAGGTGCATTGGGCCAACTGGCCCAAGGCCTGGTGGCATGCCTCCGACCTTGACCACGCGGACATGGGCAGAACCCTGCGCATGCACGACGTGGTCGACAGCGTGTCGATCGGCGGCACGGCGATGAAGATCCACGAGCGGGAAATCGAGGGCGGGCGACTGAGGTTCGCGGTGCTGGGCGAATGGGATTTCAAGACCAGCGGCTTCGCGGATGAGCTGGCCAGCGTCCTCAGCGCCCAGCGGCGTTTCTGGGGCGATGCCAACGGGCCGTTTTTCGTCAGCCTGACGCCGATCGCGGCGGCGGGAGACTGGCGGTCGGCCGGAGGCACCGGCCGTGGGGACGGCTTTGCGCTGTTCTCGACCCGAAACGCCACGGGCGGACTGCGGTACCTCGTGGCCCACGAGCACATTCATAGCTGGGTTCCGGCCGGGCTTGGCCGGATGCCGCCTGTCGAGCAGACGGACTACTGGTTCAGCGAGGGGTTCACGGACTTCTACGCGCTCCGCACCCTGCTCTACTCGGGCAGTTGGAGCCTGGAGGAGTATGCCGCCAAGCTGAACGAGGAGCTGGCGGCGCATGATGTTTCGCCGGCCCGGAACTGGTCGAACAGCCGTCTTGCCGAGGTCTTCTGGACCGACAAGGTGGCACAGCGGCTGCCTTATCGGCGCGGCATGCTGCTGGCGTACCGTTGGGACCAGATGATCCGGGTCAGGACGGGCGGCGCAAAGGATCTCGATGACGTCATGCTGGCCATGCGAGACCGGGCACAGGGGCCGGGACAGAAGCCGCTGGTGCGCGAGGCGTTCAGGCTGGCCATGCGCGACGTGGCCGATATCGATATCGCCGCCGACCTGACGGCGCTGGTCGAGAACGGGGAGGCCTTTGAGTTGCCCGACAGGCTGTTCGGCGACTGCGCCCAGGTCACCCGCGAGACGCGCGGCGTCTTCGAGCGCGGATGGGAGCCGAAGGATGTCGGGGGAGGTCGCTATGTCGTCGAGAAGGTGAAGGTGGGCAGCAACGCCTGGAAGGCGGGAATTCGGGATGGGATGTCCCTGCTCGGCAAGAGCGGTGGCGTGACCGGGGATGAGCGGTACGACTATGTGATCGGGGTCAAGGATGCCGCCGGCGAGCGGAAGATCACCTATCGGCCGGTCGGTGAGGGAACCTACATCCTGCGCCAGGTGGTGTTGACGGCCGGCATGGACGGGACGGCGCGCGAGACCTGCCGCAAGCGGATGTCCGGCGGCATATAAGGATATCTTTATATCCGGTTGCTACTGGAGGGCGCCGCCGCTATAGACGGCGGCAATCCATCTTCGCCTCAAGGAGCACTCCGTGGCCGACTACATCGTGCGAGACATCTCGCTGGCCGACTTCGGCCGCAAGGAAATCGCCATCGCCGAGACCGAAATGCCCGGGCTGATGGCCGTGCGCGAGGAGTTCGGCAAGGATCAGCCGCTGAAGGGCGCCAGGATCGCCGGCAGCCTGCACATGACCATCCAGACGGCGGTGCTGATCGAGACCCTGCAGGCCCTCGGCGCCGAAGTGCGCTGGGCCAGCTGCAACATCTTCTCGACCCAGGACCACGCCGCCGCGGCCATCGCCGCCACCGGCACCCCGGTCTTCGCCCTGAAGGGCGAGACCCTGGTCGAGTACTGGGAATACGCCCACAAGATCTTCGAGTGGCATGACGGCGGCTACCCGAACCTGATCCTCGACGACGGCGGCGACGCCACCCTGCTCTGCGTTCTGGGCCCCAAGGCCGAGAAGGACATCAGCGTCCTGGCCAACCCGCAGAACGAGGAAGAAGAAGCCCTGTTCGCGGTGATGAAGAAGTACATCGCCGAGAAGCCCGGCTTCTACAGCGCCATCCGCGACGCCATCACCGGCGTGTCGGAAGAGACCACCACGGGCGTTCACCGCCTCTACCAGATGGCCGCCGCCGGCGAGCTGCCGTTCCCGGCCATCAACGTCAACGACAGCGTCACCAAGTCGAAGTTCGACAACCTGTACGGCTGCCGCGAAAGCCTGGTCGACGCCATCCGCCGGGGCACCGATGTGATGCTGTCGGGCAAGGTGGCCGTGGTCTGCGGCTACGGCGACGTCGGCAAGGGCTCGGCGGCCTCGCTGCGCCAGGGCGGCGCCCGCGTCATCGTCACCGAGATCGACCCGATCTGCGCCCTGCAGGCGGCGATGGAAGGCTATGAAGTCCAGACCCTGGACGACAGCGCCGGCCGCGCCGACATCTTCGTCACCGCGACGGGGAACAAGGACGTCATCACCGTCGACCACATGCGGGCGATGAAGAACAACGCCATCGTCTGCAACATCGGTCACTTCGACTCGGAAATTCAGGTCGCCGGCCTGAAGAACTTCAAGTGGGACGAGATCAAGCCGCAGGTCCACCACATCGAGTTCCCTGATGGCAAGAAGATCATCCTGCTGTCGGAAGGCCGCCTGGTGAACCTCGGCAATGCCACGGGTCACCCGAGCTTCGTGATGTCGGCGTCGTTCACCAACCAGACGCTGGCCCAGCTGGAGCTGTGGACCAATCGGGCCAGGTACGAGAACCAGGTCTACGTCCTGCCCAAGCACCTCGACGAGAAGGTCGCCATGCTGCACCTGGCCAAGCTGGGCGCCAAGCTGACGACCCTCAAGAAGGAACAGGCCGACTACATCGGCGTGCCGGAAGCCGGCCCGTTCAAGCCGGACCACTACCGCTACTAAACCTGCGCGAGCAGCGAACGATCAGGGGCGGGTCCGCGAGGATCCGCCCTTTTTCGTGAGGCCCTCTTTTGGCCATAGCGCGCCGGTGTCGCCTCCGCTAAGGCCTTGGCCATGCCCATGGCGCTCCTTCTTTCCAGCCACGTTGCAGGCAGCCGCGTCGGCGGTTCGGCCCAGGCGCTGGCGCTGGCCAATTTCAAGATCGATCCGGTGCACATCCCTACCGTGCTCTACGGCCGCCACCCCGGCTGGGGCGCGCCGGGCGGGGCGCAGGTGCCGATCGAGGCGTTCGAAGGGATGCTGGACGGGGTCGAGGCCAACGGGCTGTTCGGCCAGATCGATCTGGTCATCACCGGCTATTTCGCCTCCGTCGAACAGGTGCGGGCCGCGGGGCGCGCCATCGAGGCGGTGCGCGGCGCCCCGCGTGAAGGGCCCATGGTCCGCAAGCCCTACATCGTCGTCGATCCGGTGATGGGCGACGCCGGCAAGGGCCTCTACGTCGGGGTCGATGTGGCGCGGGCCATCCAGGACGATCTCGTCCCGCTCGCCGACCTGATCACCCCCAATGCCTGGGAACTGCAGCGGATGTCGTCGCTGGACGTCCGCGATCCGGCCTCGGCCGTGCGGGCGGCGCGCAGCATGGGCCGGCCGGCGCTGGTCTCGTCGGTGATGCGCGGCGGCGAGATCGGCGTCGTCTTCGCCGACAAGCGCGAGGCCTGGCTGGCCGCCCACCAGAAGCTGGACAATGTTCCCAGCGGCACAGGCGACCTGCTGGCCGCCCTGTTCGCCGCCGCCATGCTGGAGGGCCAGACGCCGTCCTACGGTCTGGCGCGGGCGGTCGGCGGCCTGGCCGAGACCGTGGCGGCGGCCGGTATCTGGCAGTCGCCGGAGCTGCCGATCGTGGCCATGGGCGCCAAGATCAAGAACGCCAGCCCGACCGTCCGCATGGAGCGCCTGGCGTGACCCCTGATATCCACGGCCATTGCGACGTCGCCTTCTCTGCCGTCTGGGAGGCCTTCGAGGCCAACTTCGCCGAGGGGCTCGAGCTGGGCGCCCGCTTCAGCCTGGTCTGCGAAGGTGAACTGGTCGCTGACCTGTGGGCCGGACATGCCGACAAGGCCCAGACGCGCGCCTTCGACGACCGCACCCTGACCATGGTCTATTCGACCACCAAGGCGGTGGCGGCGACGATGATTGGCCGGCTCGTCGAGCAGGGGAAGCTTCGCTACGACCAGCCCGTGGCAGAGGTCTGGCCGGAGTTCGCCGCCAACGGCAAGGGCGCGATCACGGTGGCCCAGGTGCTGTCGCACCAGGCGGGCCTGCCGGGCTTTGTCGAGCAGATGGACCCCGGCCTGTGGTTCGATCCGCCGGCCATCGCCGCGAAGCTGGCCGCCATGGCCCCGATGTGGCCGCCGGGCAGCGCCAGCGGCTATCACGCCCTGACCGTCGGCTATCTGACGGGCGAGATCTTCCGGCGGGTCGACGGCCGCAGCCTGGGGAGCGCGCTGAAGGCCGACATCTGCGATCCGGCCGGGCTTGATCTGTGGATCGGCCTGCCCGACTCCGAGCACGACCGCACCGCCGAGTTCAAGCCACCGACGGCCTTGCCGGCCTTCGGTGAGACCACCGACCCCAAGAAGGCCGCCTTCCTCAGCCCCTGGGCGGCCCCGAACGGGCGCGGTCCGGAATGGCGGCGGCTGGAAGTGCCGTCGGCCAATGGCCATGCCACGGCCGAGGCGCTGGCAAAATTCATGGGAGCGCTGGCGGGCGATGGCGCGGTCGACGGCGTCCACATCCTGTCGCCCAAGGTGCGGGATGAGGCGCGGGGCCAGCAGATCAAGGGCCAGGACCTGGTGCTGCCCTTCGTCCTGAGCTGGGGCGCCGGGTTCATGCGCAACCCGCCCAACATGTTCTTCGGCCCCGGCGCCCAGACCTTCGGCCACAGCGGCTGGGGCGGAAGCTGCGCCTTCGCCGATCCCGAGGCGAAGCTGGCGGGCAGCTATGTGATGAACCGGCAGGACATCCACCTGATCGGTGATCCGCGCAGCCGGCGGCTGATCAAGGCGGCGTACGAGAGCCTCTAGGCTGTCGCCAGCACGCCGGCGATCTGTTCCTCAACCGCGGTGAATTTCGAGCGACCGTGCAGCTCTGTCAGCGGCGCCGCCGTGCCGTTGACCAGATAGGTCATGCCGCGTCCGGAGGTCGGCTCGACCCACAGGCCCGAGACCAGGCCGTAGGCGTCGCCAGGGTGTCCCACCCAGCCGGCGCAGTTCGGAAACAGGCTGTCGCCGCCGGTGTCGGTGAGGATCTGCATGCCGAGGCCATAGGCCAGGATGGCCCCGCCGTAGGCGTCGCCATTGGGCCCATTTCCGCCTGGAGGGGCGGCGTCGTAGCGCCAGACGGGCGTGGCCATCAGGGTGACGGTCTCGGGGCGAAGCAGGCGGACGCCATTCACCTGCCCGCCGCCGGCGATCAGCCGGGCGATGACCTCCAGGTCGCGGGCGCTGGCTCTCAGGCCGCCCTGGGGCGAGAAGACGAAGCCATTGCCGCCGTCGTACTCGTCGGGCGCCAGGCGCAGGAGTTCGCCCTCGGGCGAGCGGGTGACGAGGATCTCGGGGGCCTTGGGAACGGGGGAGTCCAGCTGGGCGACCCATGGCCCTGCCGCGTTCCAGGGCCCCTCGTCGGACGGCGCCTTGCGGTAGAGGGCGGCGCCGTAGTTGCGCAGGGTCTGCGGAACGCCCGACCAGTTGTAGCCGCACTGCAGGCCCAGCGGCTCGAACACTCGGCGGCTCATGTAGAGGTCGAAGCGCATGCCGGTTATCCGCTCGATGAGCTGGGCGATGACGGCGATGTTGGTGTCGGAATAGGCGAAGTACTGGCCGGGCGGCTCGGAGGCGGGGCCAAACCAGGCGCCGCCATCCCATTGCTTGCCGGTCGGAGTCAGGGCGTCGGCCAGCTGGCGGCCGAGGCCGACGGGGAAGCTGGGGCCATTGCGCAGGCCGCTGGTGTGGCTGAGCAGCATGCGCGGCGTGATGGGCGTGCCCGGGAAGAGCGGGTGGCGCAGCGGGAAGCGCAGGAGTTCGGAGACGTCTTCGTCGAGACCGATGCGCTCCTGCTGCTGGAGCATCATGAAGCCGATGGCGGCGACCAGTTTCGAGATGCTGGCAATCCGCATGGGGGACTCGGTCCGCATGATGCGGCCGGCCTCGATGCCATCGACGGCGTAGCCGCCGGCCTTGGCCAGCAAGGCGGTCTGGTCGGCTTTGCGAAAGGCGATGGCGGCGTAGCCGGGGATGGCGCGCTTGGGGTCGCCCGTGCCGGTCAGCAGGCGCGAGAAGGGGTCGTCCTGCGCGAAGGCGGGTGCGGCCGCCGCGGCGGCGGCCGTGGCCATCAGGGTCCGTCTGGAAATCACGCTCAGGGCCTCCGTTGAGGAATGAGCATACACAGTTCCTCTCCCTTCGGGGGAGGGGACCTTGAGCGCGCTACGCCGTCGGCGCCTCCACCGCCCGTCGTGAGGCCTGCCAGGCGCCCCAGGCGAAGACGGCGACGCCGGCCCAGATGAAGGCGAAGCTCAAGGCTCGCAGCGGGGTGAAGGCCTCGCCCAGCGCCAGACCGACGAAGAACTGCAGGGTCGGGGCGACGAACTGCAGGAAGCCGAGGGCGGTCAACGACAGGCGGCGGGCCGACCAGGCGAACAGGGCCAGGGGGGCGACAGTGGCCGGCCCGGCGGCCAACAACAACAAGGCAATGTTCCAACCGCCCAGGAAGTGACCGGCTCCGGTCGACTGCAGCCACAGGACATAGGCCAGGCCCGGGAGCGACAGGTAGGCGCATTCAAAGAACAGGCCGGTCTGGGCGTCGGCCTTCACCTGTTTGCGGATCACCCCGTAGGCGCAGAAGCTGATGCCGAGGCCGAGCGAGATCAGCGGCAGATGACCGAGCGCAATGGTCTGGACCCCGACGCCGATGGTGGCCAGGACGATGGCGATCTTGCCGGTCAACGGCATCCGCTCGCGGAAGAACAGGGCTCCGACGGCCATGTTGAGCAGGGGGTTGATGTAGTAGCCGAGGCTGGCCTCGATGACCTTGTGCTGGTTCACGGCCACCACATAGATCGTCCAGTTGACGAAGATGGCCGCCGTCGAAAGGGCCAGCAGGCCGAGGGTCCTGGGCTCGGTGAGGACGCGGCGAACGTCGGCCCCCTGGCGGGACAGCCAGACGAGACCCGCGGCCCAGAAGACGCTCCAGACCGTACGGTGCGCGATCATCTCCGCCGCGCCGATTCCGAGGCCGGCCAGCAGGTGGAAGTAGAGGGGAAGGAAGCCCCAGATGCCGTAGGCGCCCAGGCCGGCGAACAGGGCGGCCCGGCCTTCGTTCTGTGGGTTGGACAAGACACACACTCCGAAATGGGAAGAGGCCCGGAACCGTGGGGTCCCGGGCCTCCCGATGCTCTCCGCCTGTTGCGGCGCTTTCGACTAGGCCAGGGCCTTCTGGTTGATCAGGCCACGCTCGTGCAGCAGCTGGGCGATCTGGACGGCGTTGAGGGCGGCGCCCTTGCGCAGGTTGTCCGACACCACCCACAGCGACAGACCGTGCTCGACGGTCGGGTCGTTGCGGATGCGGCTGACGTAGACCGGGAACTCGCCCTGGACCTCTTTCGGGGTCGCGTAGCCGCCGTCCTCGCGCTTGTCGATGACGACCAGGCCGGGGGCTTCACGCAGGATTTCGCGGGCCTGGTCGTCGTCGAGGGCGGTGTGGAACTCGATGTTCACCGACTCGCCGTGGCCGACGAAGACCGGCACGCGGACGCAGGTGGCGCTGACCTTGATGTCCGGATCGAGCATCTTGTGCGTCTCGTCCGCCATCTTGCGCTCTTCCTTGGTGTCGCCCGAGCCGTCGTCCAGGAAGACGTCGCACTGGGGGATGACGTTGAAGGCGATCTGCTTGTGATAGACCTTGGGCGGCGGCGCGCCGAGGACGAAGACGCCCTTGGTCTGGTCCCACAGCTCGTCCATGGCCGCCTTGCCGGTGCCGGAGACGGACTGGTAGGTCGAGACGACGATGCGCTTGATCTTCGCCGCGTCATGCAGCGGCTTCAGCGCCACAAGCAGCCCGGCGGTCGTGCAGTTGGGGTTGGCGATGATGTTCTTCTTGCGGAAGCCCTCGATGGCGTCGGGGTTCACCTCCGGCACGATCAGCGGCACGTCCGGGTCCATCCGGAAGTGGCTGCTGTTGTCGATGACGACAGGGCCAGCGCGGCCGATCTTCTCACCCCAGGCCTTGGACACCGAACCGCCGGCGCTCATCAGCACCAGGTCGACGGTCGAGAAGTCGAACTGCTCCAGATCCTTGCATTTCAAAGTCTGCTCTTTGAACGAGACTTCCATGCCCATGGATTTGCGGGACGCGATCGCATGGATCTCGTCGACCGGAAATTCCAGTTCCTCGAGGATGTTGAACAGTTCGCGACCCACGTTGCCCGTGGCGCCGACGACGGCCACTCGGTAGCCCATCGGTAGTCTCCAGTTTCACTTAAGGCGCGGA
Organism: Caulobacter sp.; assembly: GCA_044377925.1. GTDB lineage: Bacteria > Pseudomonadota > Alphaproteobacteria > Caulobacterales > Caulobacteraceae > Caulobacter. The sequence continues at coordinate 13,175 of JBILYE010000089.1, forward strand.
GCGATACGCCTCCGCTCGAACCCGTGCAAGGCGAGGAAACCTTCAGGCCCGTTAAGGCCCCCTTTTCGGACGGTTTGTGGCCGGCCGATAGGGTCTAGGTCTGTCGCACATTCATGGAAGGCACCGATATGGCGACGCTGTTTCTCACCTACAAGCTGAAACCCGGAACTGCACCGGAAGACTTCGAAAACTGGATACGCAACACCGACTATCCGGCCATGCGCGGCCTGCGGCGGGTCGCGTCCTACGTCAACTACAGGGCCACCGGCCTGCTGCTGGGCGAGGGCAGCCCCAGCGTCGACCACGTCGAGGTGTTCGACATCCCGGACCTCGCCGGGTTCGTCGCCGAGGACATGCCGGGCGGGGTGGTGCAGGCGGTCATGGGT
>JBILYE010000090.1:0-13498 GCA_044377925.1 Caulobacter sp.
AACGGCATCGTCCGCCAGCTGGAGAGCATGGGCGAAACCGAACTGCCCAGCAGCGCGGTGGGCGAGATGGTCATGAAGGCGCTCAAGAGCCTCGATGACGTGGCTTACGTCCGCTACGCCTCGGTCTACCGCGACTTCCGCCACACGGACGACTTCGCCAAGTTCCTCTCCGACGAGGGGCTGAACGAGGAAGCCGAGGACTGACGCCATGCGCGTCACCCTGAAACTCGCGACCTCCCTCGACGGCCGGATCGCCACCGCCTCGGGCGAGAGCCGCTGGATCACCGGCCCCGCTGCGCGTGAGGAGGTGCATCGCCTGCGGGCCATGCACCAGGCCGTGCTGGTCGGGGTGGAGACCGCCATTGCCGATGACCCGGAGCTCACCGTCCGCCTGCCGGGCTTCGTCGGCATACAGCCGGCGCGCGTCGTGCTCGACAGCCGCCAACGGCTGCCGTCGAACCTGAAGCTGGTTCACGAGGCCAATCGACTCGACACGGTTGTCATCTCCACCACCGATCCAAACAAGCGTTTGACTGACGCTGGGGTCACCGTGCTCAAGGTTGGACAACAGGACGGGCGGCCCCATCTTAGGGAGGCGCTGGACGCTCTGTCCGACTGGTTGCTGTGGAAGATGACCGAGCGGCTGCCGACGGCGCTGCCGGAAAACTATGAGGGCTTTACCCCGTCGCTGTTCATTGAGGGCGGCGGGCAGGTGGCGGCCAGTTTCCTGCAGGCGGGGCTGGTGGACGCCATCGAATGGTTCCGGGCGCCGATCGTGCTCGGCGACGAAGGCCGGCCGGCGGTCGGCGAGTTTGTGCTGAACCGGCTGGCCGACGCGCCACGGTTCAAACGGGTTGCGGTCCATGAGGTCGGTGACGACCTGTGGGAGCGGTACGAAAGGCTCTGATATGTTCACCGGGATTGTCACAGACGTCGGCCGGGTCCGCTCGGTCCGGCAGACCAATCGCGACCGCCGCTACGAGATCGAAACCTCGTACGACGTCGCCTCCATCGACATGGGCGCCAGCATCAGCCACGCCGGCTGCTGCCTGACCGTGGTCGAGAAGGGCGAGGGCTGGTTCGCGGTCGAGGTCTCCGGCGAGACCCTGGCCCTCACCACGCTGGGCCAGTGGGAAGAAGGCCACCGGGTGAACCTCGAACGCGCCGCGCGTCTCGGCGACGAGATGGGCGGACACGTCGTCTCGGGTCACGTTGATGGCGTCGGCGAAGTCCTGTCCATCACCCCCGAAGGCGGCTCGCACCGCTACCGCATCCGCGCGCCGCGTCCGCTGCATCGGCTGATCGCCCCGAAGGGCTCGATTTCCGTGGAGGGCGTGTCGCTGACCGTCAACGAGGTCGAGGACGACGTTTTCGGCCTCAACATCATCCCGCACACCTGGGATGTGACCACCCTCGGCGAGCTGAAACCGGGCTCGAAGGTCAATCTCGAGATTGATATGCTGGCGCGATACCTCGCGCGGTGGCAGGAGACCGCGTCATGAGCCACGACACCCCCATCTCCCCCATCGAGGACATCATCGAGGACGCCCGCAACGGCCGTCCCTACATCCTGGTGGACGCGGAAGACCGCGAGAACGAGGGCGATGTCATCATCCCCGCCCAGTTCGCGACCCCCGAACAGATCAACTTCATGGCCCGCTTCGCCCGCGGCCTGATCTGTCTTTCCATCACCAACGACCGCGCCCGGGCCCTGCGCCTGCCGCCGATGGCCGCCGACAACCGCGAGAGCATGCAGACGGCCTTCACCGTCTCGATCGAAGCGAAAGAGGGCGTCACCACCGGCATCAGCGCCCACGACCGTTCCCGCACCGTCGCCGTCGCCATCGACCCGACCAAGGGCGTCGACGATATCGTCACCCCCGGCCACGTCTTCCCGCTGGTGGCCAAGGACGGCGGCGTCCTGGTCCGCGCCGGCCACACCGAGGCGGCCGTCGACATCTCGCGCTTGGCGGGCCTCAACCCTGCCGGCGTGATCTGCGAGATCATGAACGACGACGGCACCATGGCCCGCCTGCCGGAACTGGTCGCCTTCGCCCAGCTGCACGGCCTGAAGATCGGCACCATCGCCGACCTGATCGCCTACCGCCGCCGCAACGAACGCCAGGTGGAGCGCGCTCTTGAGCGGCCCTTCGTCTCCAACTTCGGCGGCGAATTCCGGATGATCGTCTACCGCAACAGCATCGACAAATGCGAGCACGTGGCCCTGGTGAAGGGCAAGATCGACGCCGATCACCCGACCCTCGTGCGCATGCACCAGGTCGATTTGGCGGCCGACATGCTGGGCGCCCTGGGGGCCCGCACCGATTACATTCCGTCGGCCCTGAAGGCCATCGGCGAGCATGACGGCCCCGGCGTGGCGGTCTTCATCCGCGATCCGAACCCGGCCTGGCTCAGCGAACGCTACGGCATCGACACCGAGGCCGGCAGCCAATATCGAAACAACGCCTTGCGCGACTACGGCGTCGGGGCGCAAATCCTTCTCGATCTCGGCGTGCGCGAGATGACCCTGTTGACCTCCAGCCCGTTCAAACCGGCGGCGCTCGAGGGCTATGGACTGAAGATCGTCGGGCGAGCCCCGATTGGTGGAGAGAGTGAATGATCGACGATCCCGTCCGCATCCTGATCGTCGAGGGACGCTTCTACAACGACCTGTCCGACGAGCTGCTGCGCGGCGCCACTGACGCCATTCAGGCGTTCGGGGCCGAGTATGACGTCATCACCGTGCCCGGCGCGCTGGAAATTCCTGGCGTCATCGCCCTGGCCGACGAGGGCGGTCGCCGTCCGGCCGGCGTGCGCTATGACGGCTATGTCGCGCTCGGCGTCGTCATCCGTGGCGAGACCTACCACTTCGAGATCGTCTCGAATGAAAGCTGCCGTGGCGTCATGGACCTGACCCTGAAGGGTCTGCCGATCGGCAACGGCATCCTCACCGTCGAGGACGAGGAACAGGCCTGGGCCCGCGCCCGCGTCTCCGAGGGCGACAAGGGCGGCGGCGCCGCCCGCGCGGCCCTCGACGTGCTCAGCCACAGGCGCCGCCTGCTGGGGGGCGCCACCCGATGAGTGACGAGCCCAAGCCGACCAACCTGGCCGAGGCCTTCGACAAGCTGCAGAAGCTGGCTGAGCAGAAGCCGGTCGCCAACCTGACCGCCGCCGAGCGCCGGGCCCGCACCGTCTCGCGTCTGGCCGGCGTCCAGGCCCTCTACCAGATGGAAATGACCGGGGCCGGCGTCGAAGCCGTCATCCGTGAGTTCAGCGACCACCGCTTCGACCGTGACATCGAAGGCGAACTGCTGGCCCAGGCCGACGAAGCCTTCTTCGCCGACCTGATCCGCGGCGCCGTCGGCGAACAGGCCGAGATCGACAAGGCCGTCACCGCCCGCCTGGCTACCAACTGGAAGCTGGAACGCCTCGACGCCACCGCCCGCGCCATCCTGCGGGCCGGCGCCTGGGAGTTGATGCGCCGCCCTGACGTGCCGCTGGAAGTGGCCATCGACGAGTACGTCGAGATCGCCAAGTCCTTCTTCGAGGGGCCGGAACCCGGCTTCATCAACGGCGCGCTGGACGGGATCGCCAAGGATGCCCGCAGGGCCTGATCCACAAGGGGAGGGGGAGTTCGACTGGATCGAGCGCCTCCTCCGTCCGCTCACGCTTGGCGCGCCCGGCGCGCTGGACCTGCTCGACGACGCCGCCGTCATTCGCCCGCGCGAGGGGCATGACCTCGTCGTCACCAAGGACGCCATGGTCGCCGGCGTCCACTTCCTGCCCGATGACCCGCTGGACACCGTCGCCCGCAAGCTGCTGGCGGTGAACCTCTCCGACCTCGCCGCCAAGGGCGCCGAGCCGATCGGCTACTTCCTGTCGGTCGCCTGGCCCAAAGACACCCCTTGGCCGGCCAAGGTCCTCTTTACCGAGGGGCTGGCCCGGGCCGGCCGCGACTGGCGCCTGCCCCTGCTCGGCGGCGACACTGTCTCCACCCCCGGCCCTCTGACGCTGACCGCCACCCTGATGGGCGAAGTTCCGGCCGGCGGCATGATCCTGCGGCGCACGGCCCGGCCGGGCGACCTGTTGATGGTCAGCGGCCCTATCGGCGACGGCTGGCTCGGCCTGCAGGCGGCGCGGGGCCTGATCCCCGACCCGGATGGCGCCCTGGCCGCCCGCTATCGCACCCCGACCCCGCGCCTCGACCTCATCGGAACCCTCCGGCAGTTCGCCCGGGCCAGCGCAGATGTCTCGGACGGGCTGCTGGCGGATGCCGGCCGCATCGGGATCGCCAGCGGCCTCGCCGTCGATGTGGCGCTCGACCAGATGCCGCTGTCGGCGGAAGCGGCGGCCTGGCTGTCGGAGCAACCGGATGAGGTCGCCGCCCGGCTGTCTCTGGCCACCGGCGGCGACGACTACCAGATCGTCTGCGCCGTTGATCCGGCGGAACGTCCGGCCCTGCAGGCCGCGGAGGCGGGACTGACCACGGTTGGCCGGTTCCGGCCGGGGCAGGGAGTGACGGCGGGCCATAGCGGCGCGCGGGTGGATCTGACCAGGCTCGGCTGGGTTCATTAGCGCCCCGAAGCCTCAAGGCCCCAAACCGGCAACGGCCTCGACCTTCCCGAAACCCGCCCTTAACCCCGGCGGCGCATAACCCGTCCATGGATCGCCGCGCCCTTCTCACCCTCGCGCCAGCCCTGCTGGCCGCCACCGCCGCCCAGGCCGCGGGTGGCGGCGGTGAAAAGAAGAAAGACAGCTCGGGGCAGCACGTCGACCTCACCCCCATGGCCCTGCCGGTCGTGGTCGGGGGCAGGCTGGTCAACTATGTGTTCGTCGCCCTGCGCCTCAACCTCACCCCGTCGGCTGATGTGACCAAGCTGCGCACCAAGGAGCCCTGGTTCCGCGACGCCATGGTCCGGGCCGGACACCGCAGTCCCTTCACCAATCCCAAGGACTACACGGTCCTGGACGAGGCCAAGCTGAAGGCCGTTCTGCTCCGCGAAGCCGGCGCCATCGCCGGCGCGAAGAACTTCACCTCGGTGACCGTCACCTCGATGACGCCCAAGCAGCGCAGCGGTTTGCCGCGCCCCCAAGGGTAAGCAAAACCTTTCGGCGCCATTGCGCCGCAATTCCCTAACTGGCAAACAAAGGCCGTCTTTTCGCAAACGGGCAATAAGCCTGATCGAGAAGGGGGTCTGGAAGTCGCTCGTGCAGCGGGCCAAAGCCCCCCAAATGCCAGGAAACAAAGGGGCTTCTTCTCACCATGAGTACCGATCAATTCCTCTGGCTTGCCATCGGGGGCGGCGTCGTCGCCGTCCTCTATGGCGTTGTCCAGACCATGGCGCTGATGCGCAAACCGGCGGGCAACGCCCGCATGCAGGAAATCGCCGCGGCCATCCAGGAAGGCGCGCAAGCCTACCTGAACCGCCAGTACGCCACGATCGGCGCCATCGGCGCGGTCATCCTGGTGGCCCTGTACTTCGTGCTCGGCATGCTGCCGGCCATCGGCTTCCTGGTCGGCGCGGTGCTGTCCGGCGGCGCCGGCTTCATCGGCATGCTGATCTCGGTCCGCGCCAATGTGCGCACCGCCCAGGCCTCGTCCGAGAGCCTCGGCAAGGGCCTCAATGTCGCCTTCACCTCCGGCGCCATCACCGGCATGCTGGTGGCCGGCCTCGCCCTGCTGGGCGTCGCGGGCTACTACTATGTGCTGACCAACGTGGTGCAGACCGAAGGCCGCGACATCGTCGACAGCCTGGTCTGCCTGGGCCTCGGCGCCTCGCTGATCTCCATCTTCGCCCGTCTCGGCGGCGGCATCTTCACCAAGGGCGCCGACGTCGGCGGCGACATGGTGGGCAAGGTTGAAGCCGGCATTCCGGAAGATGACCCCCGCAACGCCGCCACCATCGCCGACAACGTCGGCGACAACGTCGGCGACTGCGCCGGCATGGCCGCCGACCTGTTCGAGACCTATGCGGTGACCACGGTCGCCACCATGGTCCTGGCCTCCATCCTGTTCACCGGCGGTGACGCCGTGGCCATGATGATGCTGCCGCTGGCCATCTGCGGCATCTGCATCTTCACCTCCATCATCGGCACCTTCTTCGTCCGTCTGGGCAAGAAGCAGAACATCATGGGCGCCCTCTATCAGGGCCTCATCGTCACCGGCCTGCTGTCGATCCCCGCCGTCTGGTGGGTCGTTCACCAGCTGGTTCCGGCTCCGATCACCGCCGGCGGCGTCACCTACACCGCTGACGCACTCGCCTACTGCGGCTTCGCCGGCCTCGCCGTCACCGCCCTGATCGTGATGATCACCGAGTACTACACGGGCACCAACTTCCGCCCGGTCCGCTCGGTTGCTCAGGCTTCGGTCTCCGGCCACGGCACCAACGTCATCCAGGGCCTGGCCATGAGCCTCGAGTCCACCGCGCTTCCCGCGCTGGTGATCATCGTCGGCATCATCGTCACCTACACGCTGGGCGGCCTGTTCGGCATCGCCATCGCCACCACCACCATGCTGTCGCTCGCCGGCTTCATCGTGGCGCTGGACGCCTTCGGCCCGGTCACCGACAACGCCGGCGGCATCGCCGAAATGGCCGGGCTTCCCCCGGAAGTCCGCGTCACCACCGACGCCCTGGACGCCGTCGGCAACACCACCAAGGCCGTCACCAAGGGCTACGCCATCGGGTCCGCCGGTCTCGGCGCCCTGGTGCTGTTCGCCGCCTACACCGAGGACCTGAAGTTCTTCGCGGCCAACGCCGTCGACGGCTCCTTCTTCTTCGGTCTGGGCGACGTCGCCTTCGACCTCTCCAACCCCTACGTCGTGGTCGGCCTGCTGTTCGGGGGGCTGCTGCCCTTCCTGTTCGGCGGCATGTCGATGACCGCCGTGGGCCGCGCCGCCGAAGCGGTGGTGCATGAGGTCCGCCGTCAGTTCCGGGAAAACCCCGGCATCATGACCGGCGAGGTGAAGCCCGAGTACGGCCGCGCCGTCGACATCCTGACCAAGGCCGCGATCCGCGAGATGATCGTGCCGTCGCTGCTGCCGGTCGTGTCGCCCATCGCCCTGTTCTTCATCCTCGACGCCATCACCACCCGCCAGAACGCCTTCGCCGGCCTCGGCGCGATGCTGATGGGCGTGATCGTCACCGGCCTGTTCGTCGCCATCTCGATGACCAGCGGCGGCGGCGCCTGGGACAACGCCAAGAAGATCATCGAGGAGGGCTTCACCGACAAGGACGGGGTCACCCATGGCAAGGGTTCGGAGGCTCACAAGGCCGCCGTCACCGGCGACACCGTCGGCGACCCCTACAAGGACACCTCGGGTCCCGCCGTGAACCCGATGATCAAGATCACCAACATCGTCGCCCTGCTGCTGCTGGCCATCCTGGCGCACTAGGCTTCGAATTTGGGTTGAGTAGCGGACGCCCCGGAGGGAAACCTCCGGGGCGTTTGTACTCGGGGGATGTGTTGTGAAGCCTGTTCGATTGCTGACCCTGGCCGGCCTGCTGCCGGTCCTGCTTGTCATGCTCACCGCGGCCAGGGCCCCGGAGCCGAGCCCGCGCTGGCCGTTGGCCGACGAGGCGCTGGTCTATGTCTACCACGTCAAGACGCCCGAGCGGGACGGCCGCGTCTACTGGATGAAGATCGACGGCCGGAACGTCGCAAAGCTCGACGTCAGCGAGCACAGCTGGGTCTATGTCAAGCCGGGCGCCCATGTGGTCACCAGCCGCGCACCGCTCGACCCCGGGGTCGGCGAATCGGGAACGACCTGGCCGCTCGAATTCGAAGGCGGCAAGGTCTACTATCTGCGCTTCACATCCTCGGCCAAGCCGCCGCTGGCTGTGAATGGGCAGTTCACCGGGCGAGCGTTTGCCCCGGCTATCCCGGTCCTGATCGAGATGACGCGGGAAAATGCGCGGATCGAACTGCTGCGGTCCCACTACCGCGCGCCGGAAGCCGGGTGGCCGCTGACGAGATAGCTTTGCCGAGCATGGCGCCCAACGCCCGGCAAATCCGCTAGAAGGGGCCATGTCCGACCTCTTCGCCGCCGCCGGCCTCACGCCCCACGCCCCGGCGCCGCTTCCCGAACGCCTGCGTCCCCAGACCCTCGACGACGTCGTCGGTCAGGAGCATCTGCTCGGCCCCGGCGGTCCGATCCGCCGCATGGTCGAGGGCGGCCGGCTGGCCTCGATGATCCTCTGGGGCCCGCCCGGCACCGGCAAGACCACCATCGCCCGCCTGCTGGCCAAGGCCGCCGGCTATGAGTACCAGCAGCTATCGGCGGTCTTTTCCGGCGTCGCCGACCTCAAGAAGGCCTTCGAGCAGGCCCGCATGCGCCGCAGCGCCGGCCAGTCCACCCTGCTGTTCGTCGACGAGATCCACCGCTTCAACCGCGCCCAGCAGGACGGCTTCCTGCCCTTCGTCGAGGAGGGCATCGTCACCCTGGTCGGCGCCACCACCGAAAACCCCAGCTTCGAGCTCAACGGCGCTCTGCTGTCGCGCAGCCAGGTCTTCGTCCTCCGACGTCTGGACGACGACGCCCAGCGCAATCTGCTGACCAAGGCCGAAGCCGTCGAGGGCCGCAGCCTTCCGGTCGACGACAATGCCCGTGAAGCCCTGATCGCCATGGCCGACGGCGACGGCCGCTATCTGCTGACCCTCGCCGACACCCTGCTGGGCCTCGACTTCCCCCAGCCCCTCGATATCGCCGGCCTGTCCCAGGTCCTGCAGAAGCGCAGCCCGGCCTACGACAAGGACCGCGAGGGCCACTACAACCTCATCTCCGCCCTCCATAAGTCGGTGCGCGGCAGCGATCCTGACGCCGCCCTCTACTGGCTGGCCCGCATGCTGGAGGGCGGCGAGAACCCGCTGTTCCTTGCCCGCCGCATCGTCCGCATGGCCTCCGAAGACATCGGCGAGGCCGACCCCCTGGCCCTGGTCATCGCCAACGCCGCCAAGGACACCTACGACTTCCTGGGCAGCCCCGAGGGCGACCTGGCCCTGGCCCAGGCCGTGGTGCATCTGGCCGCCGCGCCCAAGTCCAACGCCGTCTACAAGGCCTTCGGCGAGGCCCGCAAAGCCGCCAAGGAGACCGGCTCCCTGATGCCGCCGGCCCATATCCTCAACGCCCCGACCCGGCTGATGAAGGACATCGGCTACGGCAAGGGCTACGCCTACGATCCGGACACCGAGCGCGGCTTCTCGGGCCAGAACTACTTCCCGGACGGCATGGAGCGCCGCACCTTCTACCGCCCGAAAGGCGAGGGCGCCGAAGCCCGCATCAAGGAGCGTCTCGACCGCTGGGCGGCGATGCGGGAGGAGGGCGAGTGAGCGGTCCTCTCACCGAGGACGACGTCGCCTTCGTCAAATCCCTCGTCATCCACGAGGACGCCGCCATCATCGCCCTGAACAAGCCGTCCGGCCTGTCCAGCCAGGGCGGCCGCATCCAGGCCCACACCCTGGACGACCTCCTGGCCGCTTTCGCCAAATCCAGCGGCAACCGCCCGCGGCTGGTCCACCGCCTCGACCGCGACACCAGCGGCGTCATCCTCACTGCCCGCACCAAGCCGGCCGCCGGCTTCCTCGGCAAGGCGATGATGGCCCGCCGCTTCCGCAAGACCTACCTCGCCATCGTCACCCCCGGCGCCCCGGACCCGACCGGCGGCACGATCGAACACGCCCTGCGCCGAGAGGAGATCGGTCGCGAGAGCTACATGCGCATCGCCAGGGCCGATGAGGCGGGCGCCGAGACCGCCCTGACCCGCTACCGCACCCTGGCGAAGACCGACGGCGCCGCGCTCGTCGAATGCAGCCCCAAGACCGGCCGCATGCATCAGCTGCGCGTCCACCTGGCCAGCATCGGCCGGCCGATCGCCGGCGACGTTCGCTACGGCGGGGCGCTGACGGTGAATGGCGTGGCCGTTCCGAGGCTGATGCTGCACGCGGCGCGCCTGAGCTTCCCGCATCCGGAAGGCGGGACCACGACCATCGAGGCGCCCATGCCGGCGGATATGCGTGAGCTGGCGGAGGCCCTGGGCCTGGCGGTCCCCACGCCTGCATCGCTGTAGAGTTCCTTCTCCCCCAAGGGGAGAAGGAAACGCGACTATACCCTCAACGCCGCGTCCGTCGCCCGGATCAGCCCGTCGATGATCCCCGGCTCGGTCGACGCATGCCCGGCGTCCCAGACGATCTCGAACTTCGCCTCGGGCCAGGCCTTGTGCAGCGCGTAGGCGGTCTCCAGCGGCGTCACCACGTCGAACCGCCCCTGCACGATCCAGCCCGGAATATGCCGGATCGCCGGCACATTCTTCAGCAGCCAGCCGTCCTCCTCGAAGAACCCCCGGTTGGCGAAGAAGTGGTTCTCGATCCGCGCAAAGGCGATCGCGAAATCGGTCTCGTTGAACTTCGGCGGCCGCGCTTCCGGCCCCCGGATCGAGATGGTGTCGCCTTCCCACTGGCTCCAGGCCGCCGCCGCCACACCCTGAACCCTGCGGTCCGGATCGGTCAGGCGGCGGTGATAGGCGGCGATCAGGTCGCCGCGCTCGGCCTCCGGAATCGGGGCCTTGAACTTCTCGAAGGCGTCGGGGAACAGCATCCCGGCCCCGTCCTGATAGAACCACTTCAGCTCGCGCTGGGTGACTAGGAAGATGCCGCGCAGCACCAGCCCCATGACCCGCTCGGGATGGGTGATCGCGTAGGCCAGCGCCAGGGTCGAGCCCCAGCTCCCCCCGAACACCACCCACTTCTCGATGCCCAGATGCACCCGCAGCCGCTCGATATCCTCGATCAGCGTCCAGGTGGTGTTGTCGTCCAGCGACGCATTGGGCCGGCTCTTGCCGCAGCCGCGCTGGTCGAACAGCGCCACCCGGTACTTCTGCGGGTCGAAGAACCGCCGCATGGTCGGGTTGATCGCTCCCCCTGGTCCCCCGTGCAGCACCACGGCCGGCACGCCGCTGGGATTGCCGCATTCCTCGAAGAAGATCTCGTGCGGCCCGTCGGTCTTCAGCCAGCCGAAGTTGTACGGGTCGATCTCGGGATACAGCCCACGGCGGCCGTGGCTCTGGCCGACGGAGGGATTCTGGGAAGCACGGTCCATGAGGGGTTTCTACGCCGCCGCGCAAAACCCCGCCAGTGACGTTGCGTTCAGGCTAACGGAAACCGCTTGTCCAGCCACGCCAGCAGCGCCCGGTTCACCTCTTCCGGCTTCTCCTGCTGCGTCCAGTGCCCACTTCCTTCGATCAGCACCTTTTCCAGATCGTCGCAGATCGCCTCCATGCCGTCGGCGGAGGAGGGCGGCAGCACCGCGTCCTTCTCGGCCATGACCATCAGCGACGGCTGGCGCACCCGGTGCTCGACATGCTCGGCGGCATGCCAGTTGCGGGTGAAGTTGCGGTACCAGTTGATGCCGCCGGTGAATCCCGTCCGCTCGAAGGTCTCGACATAGGCCTCGAACTCGTCGTCGGTCAGGAAGTAGGGCCGGGGATCGACCTCGGGGCTCCACAGCTCCAGCATGTCGACCATGGCGAACAGCGAGGGGTCGCCCTCCTGGCGCTCCGCCGAGAACCCGCCGGAGGCCGGCATCGGCATGTCGAGCGGCCGGCGCAGGAAGAAGTCCATCACCTTGCGCGGGTTCTTGCCCAGCGCTTCGTCGGCCTCGCCGGGGGTCTGGAAGTGGACGATGTACATCCGCTCGCCCAGCCGCTTGCGCATGATCTCGATGGGATCGGCTGGAGCTCGCGGGCTGAAGGGGGTATTCAGGCTGATCACCCCGGCCACCCGGTCAGGATGGCGCACCGACATGTACCAGACCACGAAGCCACCCCAGTCGTGGCCGCAGAAGATGGCTTTCGGGATCTTCAGATGATCCATCAGCGCAACCAGGTCGCCGCACAGGTGCTCCAGGTCATAGCTCTCGACCTCGGCCGGCTGATCGGTCAGGCCATAGCCGCGCTGGTCCGGCGCGATCACCCACCGGCCATGATCGCTCAGCGCCTTGACCTGGTGACGCCAGCTGAAGGCCAGTTCCGGGAACCCGTGGCTGAAGATGATCGGCACGCCCTTCTTCGGCCCGGCTTCGTAGTAGGCCATGCTGATGCCGTTGACGTCGGCGTACTGCACCGGCGGCATCATGGTCTCGATGGCGGACATGCGGGAGCTCCCTTGACTTGTTTTGAGGCTAGCTGAACCGCCCGCCGCCACGGAAGGCAACCCCCGGAATACGGGTCCGGGCAGCATGATTGAAAGCCCTCCCCCATTGAGGGGAAGGGCACCTCGCGCCTGTCGCGATTACCGGGCCTGGGCGTTTGCGATCTCCGTACAACCGGCCTAGGTAACCGCCACCTTGTCCAGCACCCCCGAAACCCTGCCGCCTCCCGCACCGACCCCGTGGGGCCTGGTCATCCTCCTCGGCGCGATGACGGCCTTCGCGCCGATGTCGATCGACATGTACCTGCCGGCCCAGACCGCCATCGTCGGGGCGCTGAAGGCCAGCCAGTCCCAGGTCGAGCTGACCCTGTCGACCTTCCTGGCCGGCATGGCCATCGGCCAGTTCTTCTACGGCAGCGCCTCTGACCGCTTCGGCCGCCGCATCCCCATCCTCGTCGGTTGCGGGGTCTACGTTGTCGCCTCGGTCATCTGCGCGCTCAGCAATGACATCAACGCCCTGATCGCCGCCCGCTTCCTTCAGGCGCTGGGCGGTTGCGCCGGCGGCGTCGTCGCCCGCGCCATCGTGCGCGACAACTTCGACCATCGCGACACCGCCCGCATCCTGTCGCTGCTGATGCTGGTCATGGGGCTCGCCCCCATCCTCGCCCCGGCCGCCGGCAGCCTGGTCCTGCAGGTCGCCGACTGGCGCGCCATCTTCTGGTGCCTGGCCGGGTTCGGCATCCTCGTCGCCCTGGCGGTGGCTTTCCGCCTGCCCGAATCCCGCTCGGAGGAGACCGCCGCCCAGGCACGTTCGGAAAACCCGATCCAGGCCTACCTGGCCCTGCTGACCCAGCCGAAGCTGATCGGCTACCTGCTGGCCGGGTCGTTGAACGGGGCGGTGCTCTTCACCTACATCAGCGCCTCGCCCGGCCTGATCATGGGCATCTACGGGGTCAGCCCGGTCGCCTACGCCTGGCTGTTCGGCTTCAACGCCGTCGGCATCATCGGCGCCAACCAGGTCAACCGCATCCTGCTGCGCACCTACAGCCCCGACACGGTCCTGAAGGCCGCCAGCATCGCGGGCGTCGGCTTCGGCCTGCTGCTGCTGGTCGCCGCCATGTCCGGCCTCGGCGGCCCCTGGACCGTCCTGCCGCTGCTCTTCATCACTCTGACCACCTACGCCCTGATGGCCGGCAACACCACGGCCGGAGCGCTCAACTGCGACCCTCGCCGGGCCGGCTCGATCTCGGCCCTGAGCGGCGGCCTGTCATTCGGGGCAGGGGCCGTGGCCTCGGCCCTCGGCGGCCTCATGCACAACGGCACGCCGACCCCGATGGCGGCGGTCATGCTGGTCTGC
>JBILYE010000310.1:0-3485 GCA_044377925.1 Caulobacter sp.
CGAACGGGCTCAAAGCTTGACCGGCTTCTCGATGGCGGACACCGCCTCGATCAGGTCGTCGGCGCGTTTCCGCAGGACCGTCTGGGCGTCGTAGAGGGCCTGGTTGTAGTAGAGGGGCCCGAGATTTTCGGCGAGGTAGTCGAGAAGGTCGAGGGCCTCGAACTGGCCGAGCTCGAAGCCGTACTCTTCCTGCAGATGCTTGCGCAGCTTGCGTTCGAGAATGTCGGACGTCTGGCGGTCGAGGGCGATGGGTTTGGCCATGCGCCCTCTCCTACCCGAGTCTCAGTTCCCCGGCATCGGCGGCATGTCGAGGCGGCGCATGTCCGCGCTCTTGATGTAGAAGCAGAGGATGGCGTGATCGAGGTCGCGGTTGCCGGCCTCCTCTACCTCGGTGTGCAGGGCGATCAGGGCCTTGCGCAGGGTGGCGTTGACGCGGTCGAGGCCGCCGATGGCGTAGTCCTTTTCCGTCTCGGCGCCGGCCGGGATGGGCGCGCCGCCCTGGGTTAGCAGGTCGCGGATGGCCTGGTTTTCCCAGATGCGGGCCTCGGCGCCGCGTTCGGCTTCCTGGGCGGCGAGCATGGCGATCATGCCGGTGACGGCGACCTTTCCGGCCATGAAGTCGCCCAGCGCCTCGGGCGGCGGCGGGTCCATCAGGGCGATGAAGTTGCCGAGCAGCAGTTCGGAGACGGTCGGGGTCATGCCAGGCCCTCCAGTTTGGCGAGGACGCCTGCGATGATCTCGTCCTGGCGGCGGGCCGTGTACCAGCCGCTGAGGCCGAGCACCGGGTCCTTCATGCCGCCGGCCCGGTATTCCTTGGCCGAGGAGATCCAGATGGCGGCGCCCTTCACCGAGGCAAACAGTTCCCACCAGGCAAAGGCGGCGGGATCGACCTTGAGCCCGCTGGCCGCTTCCCAGAGGGCGATGGCTTTTTCGCGCGGGACCATGCCGGAGACGCGGTCCGTCTCCCGGTAGCACCACAGGGGCTCGATCGCCCAGCCGAGGTCCTCCAGCGGGTCGCCGATGTGGGCCATTTCCCAGTCGAGCAGGGCGATGATCTTGCCCGCCCCGTCGTGCATGAAGTTGCCGGTGCGGTAGTCGCCGTGGACGACGCTGAGCTTCTGGGCCGGCGGCGGGGGATTTCGGCGCAGGCGGCGGATGGCCGCCCGGACGATCATCTGGGGATGTTCCTCATCCTCGTTGATGACGCCTTCCCAGTAGTCGAGCTCCTTCGACCAGCAGGCGTCCAGCGCGGGCGACGGCGCCGCCTCGCTGATCGGCAGGGTGGCGGGGTCGGCGGCGGCGATCTTGCCGAGGTGGCTGAAGAACTGTTCGCCCAGGGTCGCCGCGTGCTCGCCATAAGGCGGCAGGGTGAAGGGGCTCTGGGCCTTGCCGCCGTCGATGCGGCCCATGATGAAGAAGGGGCGCTCGAGTTCGGCCCCCTCCTCTTCCAGGGCCAGGGCTTCCGGCACCGGCAGGCCCTTGTCGAAGAAGGAGCGGAAGGCGAGGAATTCGACGCGGCGGTCGGTGTCGATCAGGCTGCCGGTCGGATCGCGACGCAGGATCATGCCGCGCCGGGTCCCATCGACCTCGATGTCGAACCTGTAGGTTTCGCGGCTGGCGCCGCCAGGAATGCGGAAGAGGTCGTGGACGCGCGCCGGCTTGCCGCCGGTGCGGGTCAGATAGGCTTCCAGCTGGTCCTGCAGGCTCATTTGGCCATGTCCAGGATGTCGGCGAAACCGCTGGGCTTGTGCGGGCCCATGACCAGCTGTTCGAGCACGCCCCTGCCCTTGCGAACGCCGCCGTCAGCGTCGGTGTAGATCACCTCGCTGAGGGCCTGGACGTGCAGGTTCCAGGGCAGGGTCGGGTCGACGTCGGCGAGGATGATGTCCTCGCGCTCGACCTCCAGCACGCCATGCAGAAGGCCGTGGTTCCATTTGGGATGGGTGTAGCCGAGGCCGTTCATCTGGAAATTATAGATCGGCTTGAACTCGACCTTGCCGGCCGGCTTGCCCCAGTCGTCGGTCAGTTCGACCACGGCGTCGGTGGCGTGGCGGGTGCCGGGCTTCCAGTTGACCTGGGCCTGGCCGTTGAGGTGTTCGAAGTCTTCCTCCAGCGCCTGGTCAGGGGCCCAGACGGCGCGGGTGTTCCAGGCGCGGCCGACGGCGTCCTCGTTGGAGTGGAAGAAGAAGGAGCCGGACTCGAAGCTGCTGGGCGACCAGAGCCAGTAGAACTGCGGGGCCGGGGCCGGGATGATCTCCTGGCTGTCGCGGGCCCCGACCGGGCGGATGCCCCAGCTGCGGTCGCGGGTGCCGACGAAGCCATCGACGCTGCGGCGCTCGCCATCCAGTTCGATCCAGCCGGTATAGCGACCGTTCTGGGTCAGGCGGGTGTAGTCCATGAAGGCGCGGGTGCCGATGCGGCGGATGAAGCGCGGCTCCTCGATGGGCCCCGAGCGGCTGGTGAACTCGATCTCGGCCTTCAGGCCCTGGTCCGGGGCGTTGACGTGGATCTTCAGCCGGTGGAGCGGCTCGACGATCTCGATGCGCAGGGGCCCGCAGGCGATGTCCATGCGGTCGCCGAGTTGTCCCGAAACGTGGAGCGCGGTCTCGACGCCGTTGCGGACCACAACGAACGCCCCGTCCGTGACGTTGAGGTGCGGGTAGACCCCGAAGGCGGCGGCGAAGAAGTCCTCGCCCTCCGAGGGGTGATAGCCGTTGAAGAAGTAGCGGTCGTAGAAATTCCGGTCGGTGCCGCCGTAGGCGATGGGCTCCGGTGTCTGGTGAATCGGATAGTCGTCGCCACGAGTCAGCGCCATGCCGTATTCCTTCCCTAGAACAAGCCTGCGCCTCTTGATGGGCGCGGATGCCTTATCAGCGTTCAGGTTACGCGGACGGCAGCCAGACGCAACCGTGACGGAGGGTCAATTGACGCGGAATTGGGATGTGGCGGCGGCGGCGCTGGTCGGACTTCTGTCGGTCGGGTTCGGCGCCTTCGCGGCGCACGGGATCGAGGACGCGAAAGCCGTCGAATGGCTGAAGACGGCGAGCCAGTATGCGGCCGTTCATGCGCTGGCCGTGCTGGCGGTGGCGGCTCTGGCGCGGGGCGGGTTTCGGCCGGTGCGCGGGACGAGCGCCGCCTTTCTGGTCGGGGTGCTGGTGTTCAGCGGGTCGCTTGTGGCGATGGCCTTCGGGGCGCCGCGCTGGTTCGGGGCGATCACGCCGATCGGCGGGGTGGCGTTCATGGTGGGCTGGGTGCTGGTGATGGTCGGGGCGTTGCGGTCTCGCGCCTGACTCTCCCGCTTCCGATCGGATCAGCGCTTGAGAGCCAACAGCCGTAGGGACAGCGCCGACCCGACCAAGCAGACCAGCATGACCGCCGCCATCGGGGTCGGCGTGCCGTTGTGCATGAGGCCGCCGAGGGCCGAGGCCACGGCCCCTGCCCCGAATGACAGGCCGCCGCTCAGGGCCGAGATCGAGCCGGCCCGG